>JBFMBB010000014.1:0-30088 GCA_040755435.1 Pseudomonadota bacterium
CGCCAGCTGGGCCTGACGCCGGCGGAACTGGAAATGCTCGGCCTCGGCGCGCTGCTGCTCGACGTCGGCAAGATGAAGATACCGAGCGAGATTCTCAACAAGCCGGCGGCGCTCACGGGCGACGAATTCGCGCTGGTGCGACAGCACGTGCCGTGGGGCATCGAGATACTTGAGAAATCCGGCCAGGTACCCACCATGGCGCTGGAAGTCGCGCGGCGGCACCACGAGCGCTACGACGGCAGCGGTTACGGCGACCACATCAAGGGCGACGCCATCGGCACCTTCGGCATGATCGCCGGCATTCTCGATTACTACGACGCCGTCACCAGCGACCGCGTGTATCGCGCCGGCATCACGGCGCACGCTGCCATGAAGAAGCTGTACGAGGGACGCGGTACGCTGTTTCACCCGGCGCTGACCGAGAAATTCATCCAGTGCCTCGGCATCTATCCGATCGGCAGCGTGGTCGAGCTCAACACCGGCGAGATCGGCGTGGTGGCGGCACTCAACCGCACGCAGCGGCTGAAACCGCGCGTGGTGCTGGTGCGGCGCCCCGACAAGACCCCCTATCCCGAGATGCCGGTCGTCAGTCTTACCGGCCGCAAGAACCCCGACGGCCGTCCCTGCGAAATCGAGCGCGTGCTCGATCCGGCCGAATACGGCATCGACCCCGCCCGCTACCTTCCCCTGACCGGCGCCGCCTGAGCTGGCGGCGCTTGCGGGCATTCGGCGGTTGGGCCGGGCCCTGCCTGGTTTTGCCCCGGCCGCCGTATCGCTCGACGATCTGCCTCGACCCTGTTTTTACCCGCGCTGCTTGAATTTTCCCAACCCAGGCTCTAGCATCAGTGGCGCTTCACCGGCCTGGGCAACTAACTACTAATAGTGACAGGCAGCGGCCGCCCGCCTGAGCCGCCGCGCCGTCCAACAGGTTCAAAAAGCTTGTCGCCCCTGATTCTCGCTTATCTGGCCCTGGCCAGCGCTTTGGCTTCCGGTGTCCTGGCACTGGGCGCCGACCGTTATCCCGTCCTGCTGCGCTACGGTTCGTCCCTGCTCCTCGGTGCCTGCGGCGTGTTCGCGGTGTTGGCCGGCGCCTGGGCCCTGATCGACGAGGCACCGACGACGGACCTGCTGGCGCTCGGCCTGCCGTGGCTCAAGTGGCACCTGCGGCTCGACCCGCTGTCCGGGTTCTTCTTCGCCGTGGTCGGCCTGCTGGTGTTCGCCATCAGCCTGTTCGCCCCCGGTTACCTGCGCGAATACATCCACCCGAAAAACCGCCAGGCGCTTTCGGCGCTCGGTCTGTTCACCGGCCTGTTCGTGCTCGGCATGCTGCTGGTGCTGCTCGCGGACGATGCCTTCGTGTTCATGATCTCGTGGGAGCTGATGTCGGTGTCGAGCTATTTCCTGGTGGCGTATCAGCACCAGCACGCCGCCAACCGGCGCGCGGCGTTTCTGTACTTATTAATGGCGCACATCGGCGGCCTGGCGATCCTGCTGGGTTTCGGCGTGCTCGCCGGCTTCGGCGGCGGTTTCACCTTCGGTGCCATGCGCGCGGCGGAGCTTTCCGCCACTTGGGCCTCGATCGCCTTCGCGCTCGCCTTCTTCGGCTTCGGCATGAAGGCCGGCATGGTGCCGGTGCACGCGTGGCTGCCTGAGGCGCACCCGGTGGCGCCGTCGCACATCTCCGCCCTCATGAGCGGTGTCATGCTCAAGGTCGCCATCTACGGACTGATCCGCGTCACCTATGACCTGATCGGCGATATCCAGTGGCAGTGGGGACTGGTGCTGCTGATCATCGGCTCGACCTCGACCCTGCTCGGGGTGCTGTACGCCATGCTGCGCAACAACCTCAAGCGCCTGCTGGCCTACAGCTCGATCGAGAACATCGGCATCATTCTCTCCGGTCTCGGCCTGTCCATGATTTTCATCGGCACCGGGCACAAGATCCTGGGCGTGATCGGGCTGATCGCGGCGCTGTATCACGTCCTCAGCCACGCGCTGTTCAAGGGCCTGCTGTTCCTCGGCGCCGGCGCCATCGCCCATGCCACGCACGAGTACGATCTCAACAACCTGGGCGGCCTGATCCGGCGCATGCCGCAGACGGCGGTGTTTTTCCTGATCGGGGCGATGTCCATTTCCGGCATCCCGCTGCTCAACGGCTTCGTGTCCGAATGGCTGACGTTCCAGACCGCGCTGCAGGCGCCGGTGCTCGCGAGCGGCGTGTTGCGCAGCATCATCCCGGCGGCGGCGGCGGTGCTGGCGCTGTCGGCCGCGCTCGCGGCCGCCTGTTTCGTCAAGGTCTATGGCGTCGCCTTCCTCGGGGTGGCGCGCAGCCGCCACGCGGCACGTGCGCGCGAGGTCGATGCCGGCATGCGTGCCGCCATGGGGCTGCTGGCGGCGTTGTGCCTGCTTTTCGGAATCTTTCCCTCGACGGTGATCAGCATCATCGATGCCATTCCCAACCTGCTCCTCGGGGCCGGTCCGCCCAGCGCCACCGCGCAAGGCTGGCTCTGGCTCACGCCGATCTCGCCCAAAACCGCTTCCTTCTCCGCGCCGCTGGTGCTGTTGGGCATCCTGATCTTCGCCCTGATCGCCTGGCTGCTGCTGCGCAAGCGCACGGTCGACGTCCGGCGCGGTCATGCCTGGGACTGCGGTTTCGGCTCGCTCAATTCGCGCATGCAGTACACCGGCACCGCGTTCTCCATGCCGATCCAGCGCATCTTCGCGCCGGTCTGGGACCTGAAGGAGGAGATCGAGGAAACCAGACACGCCGCGCAACCGCTGCAAACGGAAGGCGTGCGTCATCAGTTGCAGGCGCTCGACCGGTCCTGGTCGCGCGTCTATGAGCCGATCGGCCATTTCGTGCTGGTGGCGGCGCGCCGCATCGGCCTGATCCAGACCGGCAGCATTCACACCTACCTGGCGTACTCCTTCTTCACGCTGATCCTGCTGCTGTGGGTGGTGACATGATCGACTGGATCAACTGGCTGCTGGCGCTGGCCCAGACCCTGCTGTTCATCGCCATGGCGCCGTTCCTGCTGGGCTGGATCAAGCGCGTCAAGTGCCACATGCAGAACCGCGCCGCGCCGTCGCTGTGGCAGCCGTACCGCGATCTCGGCAAGCTGTTCCGCAAGCACGTGGTGCTGGCGGAGCAGGCCTCGTGGATTTTCCGCGCCACGCCCTACGTCGTGTTCGGCGCCACCGTGCTGTGCGCCGCGCTGGTGCCGCTGGTGGCGGTGGACCTGCCGACGGCCGCCATCGCCGACGTCATCGTGCTGGTGGCGTTCTTCTCGCTGGCGCGTTTCTTCACCGCGCTGGCCGGCATGGACATCGGCACCGCCTTCGGCGGCATGGGTTCCTCGCGCGACATGATGATCGGCGCGCTCGCCGAACCGGTGCTGCTGATGGCGGTGTTCACGATGGCGATGACGGCCTCCACCACGAATATTTCGGAGGCCACGACCTACACGCTCAACAGCGGCCTGGTGCTGCGGCCCTCGTACATCTTCGCGATGCTGGGCCTGCTGATGGTGGCGGTGGCGGAAACCGGACGCGTGCCGGTGGACAACCCGGCCACGCACCTGGAGCTGACCATGGTGCACGAGGCCATGATCCTCGAATACAGCGGCCGGCACCTGGCGCTGATCGAGTGGGCCGGCCAGATCAAGCTGATGATATACATGGTGCTGGTGGCCAACGTGTTTTTCCCCTGGGGCATCGCCACCGCGCTGGCGCCGAACGACCTCGCCGTGGGTTTCGTCGCCATCGCCGCCAAGCTGGTGCTGCTCGGCGTGGTGCTGGTGGTGTGGGAAACCATCATGGCCAAGATGCGGTTGTTCCGCGTGCCGCAGTTCCTGGGCTTCGCGTTCCTGCTCAGCCTGCTCGGCATGCTGACCCACGTGGTGCTGGAAACCGGAGGCTGACATGGAATTCACCCAACTCAGTCTCTACGATCAGGCGATCCTGCTGCTCGCGGCGATCGTGCTGTTCACGTCGTTCATCATGCTGGCGCAGCCGCGCATCGTGCCGCTGATCCACGCGTTCGCGTGGCAGGGCGTGCTGCTCGCCGTCACCACGGCGCTGGTGGCTTATGTCACGGACCACCCGCATCTGTACATCTCGGCCGGCATGACGCTCGCGCTCAAGGCGCTGCTGATTCCCTGGATGCTGCACCGGCTGGCGGTGCGGCTCAACATCCATCGTGACATCGAGGCGGTGAGGTATCCGTCGATGACGCTGCTGGCCGGCGCCAGCCTCGTGGTCTTCAGCTATTACGTGGCCATCCCCATCGTGCAGTTCTCCGAGCTGGTGACGCGCAACGCCATCGCCATCAGTATTGCGGTCATTCTGCTCGGCATGCTGCTCATGATCACGCGCAAGAAGGCGATCTCCCAGGTCATCGGCTTCATGTCGATCGAGAACGGGCTGTTCTTTTCCGCCATGGTGTCGACCTTCGGCATGCCGATGGTGGTCGAGCTGGGAGTGGCCTTCGACGTGCTGGTGGCGGCGGTGCTGTTCGGCGTGTTCTTCTTCCAGATGCGCGAATCCATCGATTCGCTCGACGTGGACCGGCTCAACCGGCTGCGGGAGGTGGACGAATGACCGCGGTCTGGCTGGTCCTGCTGATCCCGCTCGTCGGCATCGGCGTGATGGCGCTCATCGGCCATACCCGCGTGGCCGGCTGGGTTAACGTCGCCATGTCCGCCGTGAGTTTCGCGGTCTCGGTGTGGTTGGCGCTGATCGTGTACGCCGACGGTCCGCTGCTGTCGCCGAGCCGCATGCTCTATATCGACGCCTTCAACGTCTACCTGGTCACGCTCACCGCCTTCGTCGGCCTGACCACGGCGATCTTCTCGCGCCCCTACATGCAGCACGAGGTCGAGACGCGCCACATCGGCAAGAACCGCATGCGGCTGTACCACTCCATGTACCAGGGCTTCATGTTCGCCATGCAGGCGGCGCTCACCACCAACAACGTCGGCATCCTGTGGGTGGCGATGGAGGGCGCGACGCTGGCCACGGTGCTGCTGGTGTCGCTGTACCGTACGCCGGAGGCGGTCGAGGCCGCCTGGAAATACTTCGTGCTCTGCGGCGTCGGCATCGCCCAGGCGCTGTTCGGAACGGTGCTGCTGTTCTTCGCGGCGGAGCGCGAGGCGCCCACGCGCGACGACGCCCTGTTGTGGAACCAGCTGTACGGCGCCGCCGCGCAGCTCGACCCGACCATCCTGACGCTGGCCTTCGTGTTCCTGCTGGTGGGTTACGGCACCAAGGTCGGCCTGGTGCCGCTGCACAACTGGCTGCCGGACGCGCATTCCGAGGGCCCGACGCCGATGTCGGCGATCCTGTCGGGCCTGCTGCTCAACGTCGCGCTGTACGCGCTGGTGCGCGTGAAAATGATCGTCGACGGCGCGTTGCAGAGCAATCTCGCGGGCTATCTCATGATGGGCTTCGGCCTGCTGTCGTTCATGGTCGCGGGGCTGTTCCTGCACCGCCAGCGCGACATCAAGCGCATGTTCAGCTATTCGTCCATCGAGCACATGGGGCTCATGACCTTCGCCTTCGGCATCGGCGGGCCGATCGCGACCTTCGGGGCGCTGCTGCACATGACGGTGCACTCGCTCACCAAGTCCGCCATCTTCGTCACCGTCGGCCACGCGGCCCAGATCGCCGGCACCCAGTCCATCGAGAAGATCCGCGGCCTGATCCGCACCCAGCCGACGGTGGGCTGGGGGCTGTTGATCGGCACCGTCGCCATCGCCGGCTTTCCGCCGTTCGGGGTATTCACCAGCGAGTTCCTGGTGCTGGTCGCGACCATGAAGTCCTGGCCGTGGCTGACCGTGCCGCTGCTGGTGGGGCTGGCGATCGCGTTCGCCGGCCTGTTCCGGCATATCCATCCGATGGTGTACGGCGAGGCGCCGGAAGGTCAGGCACCGGTGCGCGCCAACATGCTGCCGGTGATGATCCAGCTCGGATTCGTGTTGTGGCTCGGCATCGCCATCCCGGTGTTCCTGTCGAAATGGTTCGAGCAGGCCACCGTGCTGATCTCCGGGAGCTCGCCGCTATGACCGCCGCCTGGCTCACGGCCTTCCTCGGCCGGCTTTCGCTGCGGGACATCCCGGTGCAGGAACAGTCGGCGCCCGGCCTGGCGCCGGCGCACCTGCTGCAAGTCCGCGCCGAGGACTGGGGCCGCTTCGCGCACGAAGCCAAAAACTGGGAGTGCCGCTGGGTCGGCGCCTGGGGCGAGGACAGCGGGGACGCGCTGATCGTCAACGCCTGTTTCGAGCGGGAAGGCGTGTACCTGGTGGCGCGCACGCAGGTCGCGCGCGCGACGCCGCAGCTGCCATCGCATACGCCGCATTTCATCGCCGCCAACCGCCCCGAACGCCACATGCAGGACATGCTGGGCGTCGCCTTCACGGATCATCCCGACACGCGCCGCTGGACGCGGCACCGGGCGTGGAAAAAGACCGAACATCCGCTGCGCAGGAATTTTCCCGTGGCCGGCAATCCGCCGGAGCAGACGCCGCCAAACGACAACTACCGTTTCCTGTTCGCGCACGGCGGTGGCGTGTACGAGATTCCCGTGGGCCCGGTGCACGCCGGCATCATCGAGCCGGGACATTTCCGCTTCCAGGCCGTGGGCGAGACCGTGCTCAATCTGGAAGAGCGCCTGGGTTACGTGCACAAGGGCATCGAGAAGATCGCCGAGGGGCGCGACGCCGCCGCGCTCGCGCGCCTCGCCGGACGCGTATCCGGCGACTCCACCGTGGCGCATGCCTGGGCCGCCTGCCTGGCGATGGAAAAGGCGGCGGCGATCGAAGTGCCGCCGCGGGCGCTGGCGCTGCGCGCCATCATGGCCGAACGCGAGCGCGTGGCCAATCACCTGGGCGACATCGGCGCGATCTGCAACGACGTCGCCTTCAGTTTCGCTTTTTACCAGTACGGTCGCCTGCGTGAGGCCTGGCAGCGCGTTTCACGCGAGGCCTTCGGTCATCGCTTCATGATGGACCGCGTCGTGCCGGGCGGGGTGTCCGCCGATCTCGACGAGCAGGTGGCCGACGCGATGCAGCGGCAAATTGCCTCGCTGCGCCAGGAAGTGGAAGAGCTGCGCATCATCCTCGACGACCTGCCCTCGCTGGAGGACCGGCTCGATACCACCGGCTACCTCAGCCCGGAAACCGCCCGGGCCTTCGGCGCGCTGGGCTACGTCGGGCGCGCCAGCGGCATGGCCTTCGACGTGCGCAAGGACGCGCCGTACGCGCCCTACAGCCGCTTCAGCATCGAGGTGCCCGTGTACAAATACGGCGACGTCGCCGCGCGCGTCAAGGTGCGGGAACAGGAAATAATCGAGTCATTCCGGCTGATCGAAAAGCTGATCGCGGACCTGCCCCCGGGACCGATCCGCGCCGACTGGAAGCCGCCCGCGGCGGGCGCCGAGGGCCTGGGGTTCGTCGAGGGATTCCGCGGCGAGATCCTCGCCTACGTCCGCTTCGGGGAAAACGGGCGCATCGCGCGCTACTTCCCGCGCGACCCGAGCTGGCTCACCTGGCCGACGCTGGAGAAGCTGGTGCGCGACAACATCGTGCCGGATTTCCCGGTGTGTAATAAATCCGTGAACGGGTCGTACTCAGGCCATGATTTATAAATCATTTGCCACAGAGGGCACAGAGAAAAACCGGAATCAAATCTCTGCGTGCTCTGTGATCTCTGTGACTAAAGAATCTTATGCTTAGAATACTCGGCAAAATCCAGCGCATCGGCATCGTCACCGAGCCGCTGCCGAAAACCGGCGAGCCCGCGCTCGAGGAGATCGGCGCGCAGCTCAAGGCCAGGGTCGGCGAGCTGTTCAACGGCAGCCTGGCGATCCGCGAGGTGGACGCCGGGTCCTGCAACGGCTGCGAGCTCGAGATCCACGCGCTCAACAATCCCTATTATGGTATCGAGCAATACGGCGTGCATTTCGTCGCCAGCCCCCGGCATGCCGACATGCTGCTCGTCACCGGACCGGTGTCGCGCCACATGGAGGCGGCATTGCGCCGCACCTACGACGCCACCCCGGAGCCGAAGCTGGTGATCGCTGTCGGCGAGTGCGGCGCCAACGGCGGCGAATTCGGGGTGAGCTATGCCTCCTGCGGCGCGGTGGCGAATGTCATACCGGTGGACGCGGTCATTCGCGGCTGTCCGCCGACGCCGCTGGACCTGATGCGCGGCATCCTGCAGGCCATCGAGGGTCTTCCCGGCCGCAAGTAACGCGCCGCCCGCGGAATCACGATACTTGCCGTTCGCGGGCGATGTCCGTATAAAGCCCCGATGGATACCCACAGCAAACCCATCGCGCAGCGTATCGAGTGGCTGATGGAGCACGCGCGCCGCCACGCGGCGACCTTCGTCAGCCCCGATGCCGTGCTCGCGCGCCAGCGCTACCTGGCGGAGCACACCTCGGCGGTGGCGGCGCTCAAGTGCATGGACGGGCGCATCAACCTTTCCGTCGCCACCCACCTTCCGCTCGGCATCATCCAGCCGTTCCGCAATCTTGGCGGCATGTTCGACCTCGGCTGGCCGCACCTGGGCGAGGTGCTCGCCAATTACGTGCACGACCAGGTCGTCACCGGGCGCCGCGTGCTGCTGCTGATCACCTACCACTACTCGAAGAGCGACAAGCAGCGCGGCTGCGCCGGCTTCAACTTCGATACCGAGGCCGCGCGCGCCCATACCTACGCCATCAAACGCCAGGTCGAGCACGTCTTCGGCGCCGGCCACAACACGGTCTACCCGATCGTGTGCGGCTTCGAGACCGACGAGGACGCGTTGGTACTGCACGGCGCCAACGGCGAGACGCTCGATGTGTCGCGCCTGGCGGCGCGCGACCAGGACGGGCTGCGGCCGCTGCTGGAAAAAATGTTTCCGGACATGCCGGGACAGACCCGCTTCGATCTCGAGCCGCTGGTGCTCGGCAACCAGGCGCGCATCGCCGAGGTACGCAAGATCGAGCGCGCGCTGGACGTGGAGCACCGCGAATGGATGATCTGCGTCGGGCGCGGCTTCGATTTCCTGCACATGCCCAATCTCGCGCTCATCATCGGCCCCTACAGCCCCAATCTCGACGAGCCGATCCGCAACGCGGCCAACATTATCGAGAGCAACATGCGCGCCGGGCGCATCCCCGACGACGGTTTCCTGCTGCTGGCCTCGGCGCCCTATGCCGAGGTCGGCGCCGACCGCGCCCGCGCCGAACTGAAGTCACGCTTCCTTTCGAAGTTCGCCGCCGACGTCATCCGCGCCGGGCATCCGGCGCTCGCCGCCAAAATGCAGATGCGCACCGCCGTGCTCGACTGGCGTTCGCGCACGCTGGAAACCATCGCCGCCTGAGCGCGCAGCCATGGTATCCTAGCGGCCCGGCACACGATCCGGACCGGCAAGAACAAGGAGACAGCATGAGCGGCAAGCCCCGCGTGGCGGTGATCATGGGTTCGCAGAGCGACTGGAAGGTGATGCGTCACGCGGTGGAAGTACTCAAGGAATTCGGCGTCGCGCACGAGGCACGCGTGGTGTCCGCGCACCGCACCCCCGACCTTCTCTACAGGTATGCCGAGACCGCCGCGGACCGCGGCCTGCGCTGCATCATCGCCGGCGCCGGCGGCGCGGCGCACCTGCCGGGCATGGTGGCGGCCAAGACCGTGCTGCCGGTGCTGGGCGTGCCGGTCACCTCGCGCGCGCTCAAGGGGCTGGATTCGCTGCTGTCGATCGCGCAGATGCCGCGCGGCATTCCGGTGGCGACCTTCGCCATCGGCGAGGCCGGCGCCGCCAACGCCGGGTTGTTCGCCGTGGCGCTGCTGGCCAGCGGCGATGCGAAGCTGGCGCGTCGCCTGGCCTCCTTCCGCCGCCGCCAGACCGCGAAAGTGCGGGCCATGAAGCTGCCGAAATGATCACGCTTCCCGGCGCCACGCTCGGCATGCTCGGCGGCGGGCAGCTCGGGCGCATGTTCACCGTGGCCGCGCGCACCATGGGCTACAACGTGATCGTGCTCGATCCCGATCCCGCGAGCCCGGCGGGCGCTCTCGCCACCGAACATTTGCGCGCCGGCTACCAGGACGCCGCGGCGCTCGATCATCTGGCGCGCGCCTGTGCCGCGGTCACCACCGAATTCGAGAACGTGCCGGCCGAAACCCTGGCGGCGCTGGCGCAGCACTGCGTGGTGCGGCCCGGCTCGCACGCGGTGGCCACCACCCAGAACCGCATCACGGAAAAAACCTTCCTGCGCGACAACGGCTTCGCCACCGCGCCGTTCGCCGTGGTGCGCCGCGAGGCCGACCTTGAGACGGCGTGGCGCGACATCGGCGCGCCGGCGATTCTCAAGGTGGCGCGCTTCGGCTACGACGGCAAGGGCCAGGCCGTGGTGCACAATCTGCGCGAGGCGCAGGCGGCATGGGAGTCCATGCGACGCGAGCCGTGCGTGCTGGAGCGGCGCGTGCCGCTCGACACCGAGGTGTCGGTGGTGCTGGCGCGCGGCGTCGATCACGCGGTGGCGGTCTATCCGGTGAGCGAAAACACCCATGCCAACGGCATCCTCGACCTCACCGTGGTGCCGGCCCGCATCAGCGCGGCCCGGGCGCGCCAGGCGCAGACCGTGGCGCGCCGCGTCGCCGGGCGCCTGAAGTACGTCGGCGTGCTGGCGGTGGAGTTCTTCATCAGTCGCGGAAAATTGCTGGTCAACGAAATCGCGCCGCGCCCGCACAACAGCGGCCACTACACCATCGACGCCTGTGTCACCAACCAGTTCGAGCAGCAGGTGCGCGCGCTCTGCGGGCTGCCGCTCGGCGACACGCGCCTGTTGTCGCCGGTGGCGATGGTCAACCTGCTCGGCGACCTGTGGTCCCCGCAAGAACCGCGCTGGGAACGGCTGCTGGAAAGCCCGCGCGCCAAGCTGCACCTGTACGGCAAGATCGAGGCACGCCCGGGACGCAAAATGGGCCACTTCAGCTGTCTCGGCACCACGGTGGGCAAGGCCCGCAGCGAGGCGCTGGCGCTGCGCCGCACGCTGGTACGGCGGCCGAAGAAGCGCAAATGAAGCAGATCGTTATTACCCGTCCCGACGACTGGCACCTGCACCTGCGCGACGGCGCGGCCCTGCGCGCGGTGCTGCCCCACACGGCGCAGCGCTTCGCGCGCGCCATCGTCATGCCCAACCTGCGAGCGCCGGTGACCACCGTGGCGCAGGCGCTGGATTACCGCAGCCGCATCCTGGCGGCGCTGCCGCCGGGTGCGCGCTTCGAGCCGCTCATGACACTGTACCTGACCGAACGCACCAGTCCGGAGGAAATCGCTGCCGCGAAAAACAGCGGCTTCGTGCACGCAGTCAAGTATTACCCGGCCGGCGCCACCACCAATTCGGAAAGCGGCGTCACCGACCTGTCGCGCTGCCGCGCCGTGTTCGCGGCGATGGAACAGCACGAGCTGCCGCTGCTGCTGCATGGCGAAGTCACCGACCCGGCGGTGGACGTGTTCGACCGCGAGCAGGTGTTCATCGAGCGGCACCTGGCGCCGCTCGTGCGCGATTTTCCAAAGCTGCGCATCGTCCTGGAGCACGTCACCACGCGCCAGGCGGTCGAGTTCGTCGCGCAGGCGCCGGCCAACGTCGCGGCCACGATCACGGTGCATCACCTGTTGCACAATCGCGGCGCCATGTTCCAGGGCGGAATGCGGCCGCATTACTACTGCCTGCCGGTATTGAAGCGCGAGGAACACCGGCTGGCGCTGGTAAAGGCTGTCACGAGCGGCAACCCGAAATTCTTTCTCGGCACCGACAGCGCGCCGCACGCGCGCCGTGCCAAGGAAGCGGCCTGCGGCTGTGCCGGCATCTACACCGCGCATGCCGCGCTCGAGCTGTACGCGGAGGTGTTCGAGGCCGCGGACGCGCTCGACCGCTTCGAGGCCTTCGCCAGCCATTTCGGCGCCGATTTCTACCGCCTGCCGCGCAACCGCGACAGGCTCACGCTGGTGAAACAAACCTGGACCGTGCCCGCCGAGTTCGAGTTCGGCGACGACGCGCTGGTGCCGCTGCGCGCCGGCGAGAGCGTGGTCTGGAAACTGGCGGCGTCGTGAGCGCCGTGGCGGAACGCCAACAGGTACTCGACGTCGCCGTTGCGGTGTTGCAGCGCGCCGACGGGCGCGTGTTGCTGGCGCAGCGCCCGGCGGGCAAGCCCTGGGCCGGCTATTGGGAATTCCCCGGCGGCAAGATCGAGGACGGCGAGGCGGTGGAGCGGGCGCTGGCGCGCGAGCTGCACGAGGAGCTCGGCGTCGATCCCGACCGCGTGTATCCGTGGGTGACACAGGAATTCGCTTATCCCGAGAAGAACGTACGGTTGCATTTCCATCGCGTGCCGGCCTGGCACGGCCAGTTGCATGGCCGCGAAGGGCAGGACATGTCCTGGGAAGATCCCGCGGCGATCAACGTTGGACCGTTGCTGCCGGCCAATGACAAAGTATTGCGCGCGCTGTGTCTGCCATCGCTTTACGCCATCACCAATGCCAAAAAATACGGGCCGGAAGAATTCATGCAACGGCTCGAGGCCGCGCTGGAAAAGGGCCTGCGCCTGGTCCAGGTGCGCGAGCCCGGGATGGCGCCGGATGATCTCGAAGCCTTCGCCCGGCGCGTGGTGGCGCTGGCCCATGAGCATGATGCCCGGGTGTTGATTAATGGCGACGAGGCGCTGGCGGTGCGTTGTGGCGCCGATGGTGTGCATCTGCCCGCCGCGCAGCTGAAGCAATTGAAACAGCGTCCGGAAACCAAAATGTGGGCCGCGTCCTGCCACGACGCCACCGAACTGGCGCAGGCGGCGGCGTTGGGCGCGGATTTCGTCGTGCTGTCGCCGGTGTTGCCGACGCCGACCCATCCCGAGGCCGCCGGGATGGGCTGGGAAAAATTCGCCGCGCTGGTGCGGGATTATCCGCTGCCGGTGTATGCGCTTGGCGGCATGAAACCGGAGTTGCTCGACACCGCCATGCAGCACGGCGCCCATGGCGTGAGCCTGCTGAGCGGCATCTGGTGAGGAAAACATGGATACGAACACGCTGGGCCTGATCGCCGCGGCACTGACCACCACCGCCTTTGTTCCCCAGGTGGTCAAGATCTGGCGCTCCCGGCACACCAAGGATATCTCCCTGGGGATGTTCGCGATCTTCAGCATCGGTGTATTTTTATGGTTGCTGTACGGCCTCCAGATCGATGCCCTGCCGGTGATCCTGTCGAACGGCATCACGCTGGTGCTGTCGCTGACCATTCTCGTTTTCAAGCTCAAGTACAAGTAGTCCGGATAACGCCATGCCAGAAACATTATTCCAGTCCGACCTCCAGAGCCTGCGCCTGCGCAACCGCGGCAAGGTGCGCGATATCTACGACGTCGACGACCGGCACCTGCTCATCGTCACCACCGACCGGCTCTCGGCCTTCGACGTGGTGCTGCCCGACCCCGTCCCCGGCAAGGGCGCGGTGCTGACGGCGATGTCGAATTTCTGGTTCGCGCGCACGCGCGGGATCATCCCCAACCAGCTGACGGACACGCCGCTGGAAAAAATTCTCAAGGACCCGGCCGAACGCCGGCAGGTGGAAGGCCGCGCCACGCTGGTGAAGAAACTCAAGGCCTTGCCGGTGGAGGCGGTGGTGCGCGGTTATCTCGTCGGCAGCGGCTGGAAGGAATATAAAAACTCGGGCACCGTCTGCGGCATCAGCCTGCCGGCGGGGCTGAAAGAGGCCGATCGCCTGCCGGAGCCGATTTTCACGCCGTCCACCAAGGCGGAGCTGGGGCAGCATGACGAAAACATCAGCTTCGACAGGGCCGCGGAAATCCTGGGCCGGGACATGGCGGAGAAGGTGAAAAACGCCAGCCTTGCCATATATAAGGAATGCGCCGCCTACGCGCTCACGCGCGGCATCATCATTGCCGACACCAAGTTCGAGTTCGGCCTGGACGAGCAGGGCACGCTGACACTCATTGATGAAGTGCTGACACCGGACTCCTCGCGCTTCTGGCCGGCGGATTCCTACAAGCCCGGCGCCAATCCGCCGAGCTACGACAAGCAGTACGTGCGCGATTGGCTGGAGGCCAGCGGTTGGAACAAGCAACCGCCGGCGCCGAAATTGCCGGCGGAAGTCCTTGCGAAGACGGCGGAGAAGTACCGCGAGGCGCTGAGGCGTTTGACCGGCAATTCGTAATGCAGGGCGCGTATCACGCGCCAACCCGAATAAACCCGCGGACGAAGAACGGCGCGTGATACGCGCCCTACATTTGTATTATTTTTCCTGCCACCGCCTCGGCGACTTTCATCCCGTCCACCGCCGCCGAAATAATCCCGCCGGCAAAACCCGCGCCTTCGCCGGCCGGGTATAAACCCCTGGTATTGATGCTCTCGTAATCCGCGTTGCGCGCGATGCGGATCGGCGACGAGGTGCGGGTTTCGACGCCGGTGAGCACGGCATCGTGCATGGCGAAGCCCTTGAGCTGTTTCTCGAATGCCGGGAGCGCCTCGCGGATGGCGGTGATGGCATAGTCGGGCAGGGCGGTGCCGAGATCGGTCCAGGTCACGCCGGGCGTGTACGATGGCATGACCGAACCCGGCCCGGCCGAGGGGCGGCCGGCGAGGAAATCGCCCACGAGTTGGGCCGGCGCGTTGTAGTTTCCGCCGCCCAGCGCGAACGCCTGTTCCTCCAGCCTGCGTTGCAGCGCGATGCCCGCGAGCGGATGATCGGAGCCGAAATCCGCCGGCGTGATGCCGACCACGATGCCGGCGTTGGCGTTGCGCTCGTTGCGCGAGTAATGGCTCATGCCGTTGGTGACCACGCGGCCGGCTTCCGAAGTGGCGGCCACCACCTGCCCGCCCGGACACATGCAGAAACTGTAAACGTCACGGCCGTTGCGGCAGTGATGCACCAGCTTGTAATCGGCCGCGCCCAGCACCGGGTTGCCCGCGTGTTTCCCCAGACGGCAGACGTCGATCATGTGTTGCGGGTGCTCGATGCGAAAGCCGATGGAGAAAGGCTTGGGTTCGATATGCGCGCCGCGGCCGTGAAGCATTTCGAAGGTGTCGCGCGCGCTGTGGCCGACGGCGAGGACGACATGGTCAGTGGCAATGGTTTCTCCGTTTGAGAGCGTCACGCCGCGCACGCAACCATTTTCAATGACGATGTCGGTGACATGGCTTTCGAAGCGGATCTCGCCGCCGAGTTCGAGGATTTTTTCGCGCAGGTTTTCCACCACTTTGACGAGCCGCAGCGTGCCGACATGCGGTTTGCTGATGTAGAGGATTTCTTCTGGTGCCTCCGCGTCCACGAAGTCCTTAAGTATCTGGCGAATATGATGCCCGCGATCCTTGATGCCGGTGTGCAGCTTGCCGTCGGAGAAAGTCCCGGCGCCGCCCTCGCCGAACTGCACGTTGGATTCCGGGTTGAAGCGGCGTCCACGCCAGAAACCCCAGACGTCCTTGGTGCGCTCGCGCACGATTTTGCCGCGTTCGAGAATGATCGGTCGCAAGCCCATGCGCGCCAGCGACAGCCCGGCGAAGATGCCGCAGGGGCCGGTGCCGATCACCACCGGCCTAGTTTTGCAGCCGGCGGGCGCCTGCACCGGGTAGCGGTAGGTCTCGTCCGGCGCGCGCGTAATGTGATGGCTGTGATGGAATTTTTTGAGCAGCGCGGCTTCATCCTTGACCTCGACATCGAGGGTGTAAACGAACAGGATCTCGCCGGATTTGCGCGCGTCGTAGCCGCGCCGGCGTATGTGCCAGCCGCGCAGCTCCGGCTCCGGGATGCCCAGTGTGCGCAGGATGGCGGCCTTGAGTTCGGCCTCGCGGTGGTCGAGGCCGAGCCTCACTTCGGTCAGACGCAGCATGGGAAATGGCGGGACGTTCGAATCGGCATCACGGGTGGCGCGCTATTATGGCACAACGGGATCATGGGAATCCGCCGGGTTCGCACCCGGACCATGTTCTGGTAGAGTAATTCGCATGAAATCTCCCCGCCTGGTGCGCCTGATGTCGCTGTGGCTGGTGCTGGCTCTGGCCGCGGCGCCGGTGTTGCCGGCTTTCGCCATGATGAACATGGCCGGCGACGCCCACGCGGTTCAGGTCGCGCATGACAACCACGACGGCGCCACGCCGGATCATTCCGCGCCGTCGCAGACACCCTGCACGCAGCATGATGCCTGCAACGGCCAGTGCTGCGATATTTGCGCGCAGTGTTTCAACGCCATGTCGCTGCTGCCCCTGGAACAGGTTCAGCCGCATCCGGTGCTGTCGCCGACGTTGACGGCATTGCATCCGCGTCTTCTGGTCGCCTCGCCCGACCGCCCCCCGCGTTTCCTCTCCCTCTGATTTTGCGTCTTGTCTGACGCCTTGAGGCGTCGCGCTGCCACGGGCGGCGTATCCGTCATTTGATGCATTGCGGGAGAACATCATGTCTTCACGTCGAAATTCCATGAGCTTGCCGGATTTTTCGCGCCGGCGTTTCATTCAGGGCCTGGCGGCCGGCGGGGTGCTGCTGGGCGCATCGCCGTGGCTGCGGCCGGCCGCGGCGCAGGCGGCCGAGACCGTTACCGGCAACGCCCCGGTGCTGTCCGGCACCGAGTTCGATCTCGTCATCGCGGAAACGCCGGTGAATTACACCGGACGCACGCGCATGGCCACCACCATCAATGGTTCGATTCCGGCGCCGACACTACGCTGGCGCCAGGGCGACACCGTCACGCTGCGCGTGACCAACCGCCTGCCGGTGGACAGCTCGATTCACTGGCACGGCATCCTGCTGCCGTACCAGATGGACGGCGTGCCGGGCATCAGCTTCGAGGGCATACGGCCCGGGGAAACCTTCACCTACCGCTTCAAGGTCGTGCAGAGCGGCACTTACTGGTACCACTCGCACTCCGGCATGCAGGAGCAGACCGGCATGTACGGCGCCATCGTCATCGACCCACCGGGGCGGGAGAGCGCGCGCGTGGACCGCGACTACGTGCTGCTGCTGTCCGACTGGACCGACGAGGACCCGATGCGCATCCACGCCAAGCTCAAGATGCAGAGCGACTATTACAATTTCCTCCAGCCCACGGCCGGCGAATTCCTGCGCGACGTGTCGCGCGACGGGCTGCGCGCGGCGTTCAACAAGCGCCAGATGTGGCACCAGATGCGCATGAACCCGACCGATCTCGCTGATATTTCCGGCTACACCTACACCTACCTCATGAACGGCGCCACCCCGGCAGCCAACTGGAGCGCGCTGTTCCGCCCGGGCGAGAAAGTGCGGCTGCGCATCATCAACGGCTCCGCCATGAGTTTCTTCGACGTGCGCATCCCGGGGCTCAAGTTGACCGTGGTGCAGACTGACGGCCAGGACGTGGACCCGGTGACGGTGGACGAGATCCGCCTCGGCGTGGCCGAAACTTACGATGTCATCGTCACGCCCAAGGACGAGCCCTACACCATCTTCGCGCAGTCCATGGACCGCAGTGGCTACGCACGCGGCACGCTCACGCCGCGCGCCGGCCTGGAAGCACCCGTGCCCGCGCTCGACAAGCCCGAGCCGCTCTCTATGGGTGACATGATGGGTGACATGATGGGCGGTCATCGCGCGCATCACGCCCGCACCGAGTACGGTCCGGGTACGGACATGCGCGTGGATACGCCGCGCACCAACCTGGATGATCCGGGCATCGGCCTGCGCAACAACGGCCGGCGCGTGCTGACCTACGCCGACCTGCACACAACCGGCGGACCGCTGGACAAACGCGGCGCGGAGCGCGAGATCGAGCTGCATCTCACCGGCAACATGGAGCGCTACACCTGGTCGTTCGACGGCCTCGAGTTCGGCCGCTCCACGCCGGTGCACTTCCGCCACAACGAGCGCCTGCGCGTGGTGCTGGTCAACGACACCATGATGACGCATCCGATGCACATGCACGGCATGTGGAACGAGCTGGAGAGCCCCGACGGGCGCTTCCAGGTGCGCAAGCACACCATCAGCGTGCAGCCGGCGCAGCGCGTGAGCTTCCTCGTCACCGCCGACGCCCCCGGCCGCTGGGCCTGGCACTGCCACCTGCTGTTCCACATGGATTCCGGCATGTTCCGCGAAATCGTCGTGGCCTGAACCGGCAACGAATATGGAGAACGAAATGAAAAACTTCAGAATGTTTGTTGCCGTCATCGTTGCGGTGCTCGGCGCGACCGGCGTCCGGGCGCAGGAAGCGGCGGCACCCACGATGCCGGAAATGGATCACTCGCAGATGGACCACAGCAAGATGGGCCATGGCCCCGCGCCGGCAGCCGACCCGCACGCCGGTCACGACATGGGCGGCATGGATCACGGCTCCATGCAGGGCGGCAAGGCGCCGCCCGACGCGCGCGACCCGCACGCTTATTCCGGTGGGTACGATTTCGGTCCGATCCCGCCGCCACACATGGGCGACGTGCACAGTTTTTACGGCTTGCTGGTGGACCGGCTGGAGCGGGTGCGCACGCGCGATAATTCGTATACCGAGTACGACCTGCAGGCCTGGTACGGCAAGGATTACGACCGCGTGGTGTTCAAGGCCGAGGGCGAGATCGACGGCGGCGAGCATCACGAGCTCGGTGTCGAGCTGCTGTGGAGCCACGCCATCGCCGCCTATTGGAACACGCAGTTAGGCGTGAGATATGACGGCGGAGAAGAACCGAGTCGCAAGTGGCTGGCCTTCGGCGTACAGGGCCTGGCGCCGTACTGGTTCGAGATGGACATCACCGGCTACCTCGGCGAGCATGGCCGCACGGCGCTGGGCATCGAGGCGGAATACGAACTGCTGCTGACGCAAAGGCTGATCCTGCAACCGCGCGTCGAAGCCATGTTCTTCGGCAAGCCCGACCACGAACGCGAACTGGGTTCCGGCCTGTCCGACCTCGCGGTCGGCGTGCGGCTGCGCTACGAGATCCGCCGCGAGTTCGCCCCGTATGTCGGGGTGGAGCGGGTCAACCTGTCCGGCAACACGGAAAATTTCGCGCGCGCGGACGGGAAACGGACGGCGGAAACACGAGCCGTGGCCGGGTTGCGTTTCTGGTTCTGAGGCCGGTTGCGCTCAGGGATTTGCCATGACACTGGATATCGAAAGCGAGGACACATGAAAAAACTCTTCAATATCGCCGTGCTATCGGCGGCAGTTCTATGGTTGTCCGCGTGCAGCGAACAGCAGCCGTCGTCAGCCGCGCAAGCGAAGCCGGATGCCGGGGCGGGAAGCGTGGCCGTCGCCCCGGCGCCGCACGGCCTCGACGCGCGCTTGGTGGCGCGCGGAGGTGAAATCTACAAGGCCAACTGCGCCGTGTGCCACGGCGCCAACGCCGAGGGCGCGCCCAACTGGCAACGCAAGGGCCCGGACGGCAAGCTGCCGCCCCCGCCGCTGGATGCCGCCGGCCACGCCTGGCATCACCCCGGCGCCTGGCTGCGCGACATGATCAAACAGGGGACGATCAATCGCGGCGGAAACATGCCGGCCTGGGAGGGCAAGCTGGGCGAGGATGACATCAGTTCGGTCATCGCCTGGATCCAGTCGCGCTGGCCGGAGGAGATCTACCGCAGCTGGCTGGCGATGGAGCAGAAGGCGGCCGCGGGGCAGCACCAGCACTGACCCGGATCGCGTTTGCATTGTCGCGCGCGCGGATTATCATAGCCGCCACTCGAAAGGGGGCGGTGCCGGGAATATGCAGCGATTCGTGGTCATGACAGCGGCGGTGCTGTTCGTTGCTGCCTGCGGGAAGCAGGAACCGGACAAAGCCGCCGCGCCGGCGAGCCAGGCGCAACGACCCTTCACCACCGAGACCCTGTTCAGCGGCGTGCGGCTGTTCCACGAGCATTGCGCCCAGTGTCACGGACCGGAGGCGCAGGGTCATCCGGACTGGCAGAATCCCGCGGTCGCCGCCGCGCCGCCGCTCAACGGCAACGGCAACGTGTGGAAGCGCGGCAGGCAGGACATGATCGCCGTCATCAAGAACGGCGTGAAGCGCAACGGCGAACCGGTGATGCCGGCGTGGCAGGGCCGCCTGACCGACCGGGAAATCGAGGACATCATCAGCTGGTATCAGGCGCTGTGGCCGCCGGAGGTGTACGAGCGCTGGCGCAAGGCCAATGCCGCCGAATCCGCACCGCGCGGATGAATGCCGTAATCAGCTTTAACGCATATAAAAGGTAACAGCGATGCAAATAGCCATCTGGATCATCATCATTCTGGTGATCGCCGCGCTCATCAAGTATTTGCTGAAGGATTCGGGCGGGAAGTAGCCGCCGTTTCAGCTTTTGCGCTGGGTGCCGTGCTTGTGCTTGGCGTGATACATCTCCGCGTCCGCCTGCGCCATCAGTTCCTCGAGGGAGGTTTTCGATCCACTCTCGACGCGCACCATGCCGACGCTGACCGCTATCGTGTAGCGGCGGTTGGCGGTTTTGTTGTGCAGATCTATCTTTTCCTGCAACCGCCTGACGAATTGGTCCTTGGGGTGGCCCGCGGTTTCGAGCGCCAGCACGGCGAATTCATCTCCGCCCAGCCGGCAGATGATGTCCGACTCGCGGAACGTCTGGCGCAGTATCTGCGCCATGTCCTGCAGCGCGAGGTCGCCCGTGAGGTGGCCGAAGGAGTCGTTGATGATCTTCATGTCGTCGAGGTCTATGTAAAGCAGGGCCATCTGGCGCTTGCTGTGCCGCAGCAGGGAAATTTCCATCTGCGCCAGGGTCAGGAACCCGCGACGGTTGCGTAACCCGGTGAGTTCGTCGGTGAGCGACAGCTCGCGTATGGTTTCCTCGGCGAGTTTGCGCTCGGTGATGTCGGTATGCGTGCCGATCATGCGCGCGGGTTTGCCGCCGGCGTCGCGGCTGACGATCATGCCGCGGTCCAGTATCCACTTGTAGGTTCCGTCCTTGCACTGGATGCGATGCTCGTTCTCGTAGTAGGGCGTCTCTCCCTTCATGTGTTTCTCGATGTCCGCGTAGGCGCGTGCCTTGTCGTCGGGATGAACGCGTTTGTCCCATTCCTCGAGGCTGTCGGAGATTTCATCTTCCCCGTATCCCAGCATTTCCTTCCAGCGCTTCGAGAAAAAGACCTCGTTGGTTTCCAGATTCCAGTCCCAGACGCCGTTTTGCGATCCTTCCAGCGCGAAATGCCAGCGTTGTTCGTTCTCGCGCGCCTTGCGCTCGGATTCGACCAGCCGTTTCGCCAACGGCACCACCTGCCAGCGCAGCAGCAATATGCCGAGCGCGACCAGGATGATCAGCACCAGCGCCACGCGCTGGAATCCCAGGTAGACGGGTTTGTACAGTTCGCTGGCGTCCATCTTGACGACCATGCCGAGGCCCAGTTGCGCGATGGGGCTGTGGGCGGCGAGCACCTGTTTTCCCCGGTAGTCGGATACGGAGATTACTCCGGTGTTGCCGCTGAAGGCATGGCTCATGGGCAGGTGCGCGCCATGAAGATGGCGTGGCACGGAGAACGCCCCGGGTTGGAGCCGGCTTGGCAGGCACAGCAGGTCATCGCTGTCGCGCAGTGCGCATACCATCATTTCACCGGTCTCCCCGAGGCCGCGTATGTCCTCGAACAGCCCGGTCAGCAGGGGCAGGGGACGCTCGGCGATGATGCTGCCGCTCGGCCCATCGGCTTCCTGTATCGTCAATCGCACCCGCATCGTCAGGCCGTTCTCCCACAGCAGTTCCACGTGCTGCGGCGTGCCCAGCCGCAGTTGCGTCTGGGGCTGCTGCAGGAGTTTTCCGGCATGCACCAGTTCGCGGCCGTGGCGGTCGTGCAATATCACCGCGCTGAAGCCGAGCGGCAGGAAGCTGGAGATGGCCTGCCGGAGGAAATCGAGCGCCTGCGGGTCGTTGGGGGCGGTGCGTATCCGGCGCAGTTCACGCCGGATCGCCGGGCGCGTGGCGATGGCCTCGGTGGCCAGGATGCCCTGGCTGATCGTGTTGCGATAAACATCCACGCGATTGCGCAGCAGCAGCTCAAGCTCGTTCCGGAGCATGAACTCAATCTGGCGTTCCAGCACCACGAAGCTCGCCAGGCCGGAGACCAATGCGATCGTGACCAGGATCGCGCTGCCGCTGAATATGATGCGCTTGTCCTGTCCCGCCTTCAGCAGCTCCCGGAAATGCGGCTGTTGGCAGAGCCGTAAACCGAGACCGGTGCCCAGCGCCACGAATGCCATCGCGGTGTGCAGCGCCATGCGCGCGTTCGGGTACCAGGTAAAGAGCAGCTCGAGACCGAGCAGGTAGCCAACGAGCGCCGTGCTGCCGATGACGGCCACGAGCAGGACGAGAACCGGAATCAGGCGACCGGCCCATCGGGCATGCACCGGAAGCAGGACGAAACAGGCGCCGCTCAGCATGAACGCGATGGCGGTGTTGGGCGCCATGCGTGTTGGATGCGGACGATGATCGTGCAGCCATGCGGCATCGAACAAATGATCGATGGCGAGATCCGCGCCGGAGATATCCTGCGCCAGGATCAGCGCCGCGAGCAGCGCCATCGCGAAGCCGATCGCCGTCCGCGCGCGTCGATGCCATCCGGCCTGTTCCGGCAGCAGCAGCGCCGCGCCGGCGAGCGCGAAGCACAGCGCGGTGTTGAATACCATGGCGGCAAAGCCCGGCACGACCTGGACCAGGGGCGCGATTTTCAGCCACCAGCCGAGCATCACCGAAACGCCCAGCACGAGCAGGGCAGTGCCGATCGAGATGACGGTGATACGCGTCAAGCGGCCGGGAATGATTGCCGGATAGCCGGTCATGGTTGAGTGTCACCGTGGTTGATGCTGATCCCCTTGCAACAAGTATAGTTACCGGCCCGCGGTTCCGCGGACTAGGCGGCAGGGGAGTCCGGAACGGCCAGCGCCGGCCGTTGCCGGATTTCCGCGCGGCGGCTGTGATGAACGGCGCGCCGCACACTGACGATCATCGAAGGTTCGCCGAATGGTCGCAATCATTGCGTGACTTATTTGCCGAACCGCGCCGGATCTTCCGGTTTTCGCGACACCGCCGAATTTGATAAATATCAAAGTCGGTTTGTCCGGCGAATCAATATAATTTTCGAAAGGTTATGAACTTTTGTCTTCCAGCGCCGTCTTCACATGCAGGGAAGAAAATGACAAACCGATTTCAACAATGGTTTACCGTCCGGCATCGTAAATCCATAGCGGTGGCGGTCGCCGGCTGGATGTCGCTGTCACTGGTGCTCGCCTTCTGGCCCTGCTGCCAGGTGCTGGCGCAGGATCATCCTCCGGCTGCGCACATCTCGGCCGGTGATCACGATCATGGCAGTATGCCGGCGGGTCCGGACGACCCCTGCCGTACCTGGCTCGACAACGCCGATGCTGCACTCAATACCTCGTTTGAGGTTTTGCTTCCCGATCTCGAACTGAAAATCGCACACGCGGCACATGTCGGCACGCGCGATTTTCCGGCGTTGTCCGTCTTCGTACCCGGCAGGCATCTGTATCACCCTTCCCCACCGGCATCCCTGCCGCTGTATCTTCGCGTACAACACCTGCTGATCTGAGTTATTTCCCGATCGCGGCGGCGAGGGCTGACTGCGCCGGGAAAGCCGTGGATTTCGGTCGTTCCCCCCGTTTCTCCCCGATGTCGCCTCCGCGTCGCGTAGCGAACGATGCATTTTTCCATTAACAAACCAAGGAGGTCGGTCATGAACAGGAAATTTGTCAAACAATGGTTACCGCGCGCGCTGGTTGTCGCCACCCTGGCGGCTTCCGGTGTCGTCGCGGCCCAGCAGGACGGGTCGATGATGGGCAGTGAAGACATGTCGCCCTACATGCAACAGGGCCGGATGATGGGTTACGGCATGGGCCCGGGAGGCGGCATGGGCATGATGGGCGGCGGGATGATGGACATGATGATGGGTGGTGGTCCCGGCGGCATGGGCATGATGGGTGGAGGCGGCATGATGGGCATGGGTCCCGGCATGGGCATGATGGGCATGGGTCCCGTGTGGATGCTGGATCTCAGCGACGAGCAGCGCGACAAGATCGAGAAGATCCAGGACGACGCGCGCCGCAAGAACTGGGACACCTACGGCAAGATCATGGACGAGCAGGCCAAGCTGCGCGACCTGTACACGGGCGACACCGTGGACCCGAAAAAAGTCGGCGCCACCTATGCCGGTATCGCCAAACTGCATCAGCAGGTCATCGAGTCGGGCGTCGAGACCCACAACCGCGTGCAGGCCGTGCTCACCAAGGAGCAGAAGGAACAGCTGCGCCAGTGGCGGCGCGGCGGCATGGGCAGCGGCATGATGGGACCCGGTGGTCGCGGCGGTTACGGGCCCGGCGGCATGGGCATGGGGCCCGGCATGATGAATCGCTGACAGTGAAAAGCACATCAGGAGTTCAAGCGTGAAACGGAGGTGACTTATGTATCACGATGGCTTCATGAGTTGGGGCATGGGTTTCGGCTGGATGGGCATCCTGTTCTGGATCGTGCTGATCCTGGCGGTTGCCGCGCTGGCCAAGTACCTGTTCGGCGGACCGGGCGGGCGAGGTTGAGCCCATGTTCGTCGTGGAAGGAGTTCTCATGACGGAGAGGGCGTGGTTGCGGCCGGTGCTTTACGCCATCGCGGCGAGCGCGTTGCTGCTCGGCGTGTACGCGGTCGCGCTGGTGCTGGTGTCCGGCACGGAGTTCCTGCGTTCGCAATTCGCGCAGTTCTGGTACTTCGTGCTGGCTCTTGCCGCCGGGTTCGGCGCGCAGGTCGGGCTCTACACCCGCTTGCGGCAGGTCACGCGCCACGACGGCGCGTCGGGCAAGGTCGTCGCCGTCTCGGGCGGGACCTCGACTGCGGCCATGATCTCGTGCTGCACGCACTATGTCGCGAACGTGCTGCCGGTGCTGGGCGCCACGGGCGTGGTCGCGCTGGTGGCGCAGTACCAGACCGAGCTGTTCTGGGTCGGGCTGGCGTTCAGCCTCGCCGGCGTCGTTTACGTCGGGCGCAAGCTGGCGGCGGCGACGCGGCACATGGCGCAGATGGAGTCGCCGCCATGACCGGCGTGCGCCTGCTGAAGGGAATCGCCGCGCTGATCGCGCTCGTCATCGCCCTCGGCGCCGTGGCTGCCGAAACGCAGACGAGCAACGCGGGCGGCGTGGTGGTTCGCGTGACGCCGGCCCGGCTCGCGCCCGGGGTCGAGACCTGGGATTTCCAGGTGGTGTTCGAGACGCACACCGCCCAGCTCACCGGCGATCCGGCGCAGTTCACGGTGCTGCTCGACACGCAGCAACGCACGCAGGCGGCGCTGCGCTGGGACGGCGATCCACCCGGCGGTCATCATCGCAAGGGTATTCTGAGATTCAAGCCCATCCGGCCCGCGCCCGCGACCATCACGCTGAAGATGCGTGGTGTCGGTGGAGTGCCCGAGCGTGCGTTCACATGGTCAATTGCCGGTCAATGAGCCGTGAGATTACGCCAGCGTGACGCTGATGAGCCTGTCCGGGTCCGATCGGCGGATGCGTGGGCTGCTGCATCGTGGCGCGGGTACCTAAAGATGCCCGCAGGTGAATTGATATAGTGGCGAACAGTGACGGACGGTGAATCTCGCCGTCCTGGCAAGGCATGAGAAAAGAATCAACCCAAGACGTTAGAAGACAAGGAGGCAACTGTGTACGGTTTTAATGTGGAACTGAAGGACAGCTTCGATAACTCCGTCAAGCGCGTGACGGAGGCGCTCAAGACCGAGGGCTTTGGCGTGCTGACCGATATCGACGTGCAGGCCACGATGAAGGCCAAGCTCGGCATCGACGGAAAACCCTATCGCATTCTCGGCGCCTGCAATCCGCCGCTGGCGCACCGGGCGATCACGGCCGATCCGGACATCGGCCTGCTGCTGCCATGCAACGTCGTGGTGCGGGAGGAAGCGGACAAGCGCATCACCGTGGGTTTCATGGACCCGATCGCGGTACTGAAGCTGACCGACAACCCGGCGATCACCGAGGTGGCAAAAGATGTGCGCGGGAAGCTCGAGCGCGTGCGCGACAGACTGGTTGGGAACCAGTCTGGACGCGTGTAGCGCGCCCGTCGGGGCGTGCGCCAGGGATGGCGCACGTCACAAGTTAGCCGGGAGCTAACTTGACCGGTTGTGGGCCGGCTGCTGCCACGTGAAGTGTTCGTAGACGCCGGACCAGTACAGGCCGAAGGCAATGGCCCAGGCGAGCTCTTCGATCGGCATGCCGAACACGAGTACGCCGGACAGTGCCGCGAGATTCCAGACGCGCTCGATGTAGCCGGGTGCGGTCCATTCGAGCCCGAGGAGGAAGATGACGTAGTAGCCGAGGAACAGCAGGCCGCCGATCCAGGTCTTGGTCTTGAGGTCGGGCCGGCAGAGCACCGTGGCGATCGCGCCGATGAACATCGCGACGATACCGGGATAAATCGGATTCCAGGGAAGAAAGTACAGGATGGGAAAGGCAATGAATGGCGAGGTGAGGGCCTTGTAATGATGCCGGTGCAACGGCCGGTGTTTCTCGTGTTCCGGCACCGGATGCGCGCCGCGGCCGGTGAGCGTGGAGTAGAGCACAGCGGCCACGCCGCCGATGGCGAAGGTAAAGACCAGACTTTCGATGTCGAAGCCGGTGCGCTGTGCGAGATCGAACAGGCTCGGCGGGTTCCAGTACGCCGGCACGAACAGTGGCTCCGTGAGTCCGAACGGCGCGGTGAACAGGCTGGTCCAGAGCATGGTTTTGCGTTGACGGGGGAATGCGAGATAAAGCGCAGCCCATGGCAGGAGGAAAGCCGAAGACCAGGTGAACCAGATGTATCGTTCCGGGATCATCGTCGTTTCCGTTAATGGGTGCATTCGAAAGTATATCGAAGAGGGTGATAACCATGGCAACCGATCCGGTGTGCAGGATGGAGGTGGAACCGAAGATGGCGGCGGCGATGGCGGAGTACGCGGGACAGACGTACTACTTCTGCTCCGAGGCCTGCCATAAAGCGTTCTCCGCCGCGCCACAAAGGTACACGGGCGACGCGCCGCCCGGCGAACATGGTCACGGCGATTCGCCGCACCGCGGTCGTCGGTAGCATTCGCGGACGGCAACGCCGGTCGCACAACAGGCGTCGCCGCGCATGAGAGTGCGGGTGAGTTATGCACGAACTACTGGTTCAATGGGTGGGTTATGTCGTCCCATGGATCGAAGCCATCGGCATCATCGTGGTGCTGTGGGGCATCCTGGGTGCTCTTGCGGGTCTGGCACGGCGTGGCTGGTCGGTCTTGGAGCAGGGCGCGGCAGTCGAGAACCTGGGCGATATCCGCCTGGCCATGGGCGAGAAGATGGTCCTGGGGCTCGAGTTTTTCCTGGCCGGCGACATCATCCTGACCATCGTTGTGCCGACCTGGAACTCGCTCGCGATCCTGGGTGGAATCGTCGCGGTACGCACGGTGATCGTCTATTTCCTGAACCTGGAATTGAGTCGTGGAGTGAAGCATGACAGTGCGTGATCCGGTTTGCGGGATGATGCTGGCATCCGAGCAGGCGGCGGCAAGCACGCCGTACGCCGGAGAAACTGTTTACTTCTGCTCGACCCACTGTCATCGCAAGTTCATCGCCGATCCCGCGCGTTATTTCACCGGCGCTGCGACCGTGCGCGAGAAAGCCACGGCGAAAGGCAAGGGCGTGATTTACACCTGCCCCATGCACCCGGAAATCCGGCAAGAAGAACCGGGCGATTGTCCCGAGTGCGGCATGGCGCTCGAGCCCGCCGGCGCGGCGGCGCCGGCGGGC
Organism: Pseudomonadota bacterium; assembly: GCA_040755435.1. Taxonomy (GTDB): domain Bacteria; phylum Pseudomonadota; class Gammaproteobacteria; order Acidiferrobacterales; family Sulfurifustaceae; genus Sulfuricaulis. The sequence goes on from JBFMBB010000014.1 coordinate 27,770, forward strand.
AAGACCGAGTACGTCTGCCCGATGCATCCGCAGATCGTGCGCGACGCGCCCGGCGAATGTCCCATCTGCGGCATGGCGCTCGAACCGCGCACGGTCGCGGCGGAAGAAGAGGAAAGCCCCGAGCTGCGCGACATGACGCGCCGGTTCTGGGTTGCAACGATCCTGGCGATCCCGGTGTTCATTTCCGCCATGGTGGCGGAGTTCTGGCCGGAAACCATGGCGCAGATCGTCCACCCCCGCATGCGCCAGTGGCTGGAGCTGGTCGTAGCCACGCCCGCCGTGGTCTGGGGCGGCTGGATCTTCTATGTGCGCGCCTGGCGCTCGGTGGTGACCTGGAATCTCAACATGTTCACCCTGATCGGCCTGGGTGTGGCCATTGCCTGGGCCTACAGCGTGGTGGCCACGATCGCGCCGGGGATCTTTCCCGCGTCGGTAAAGCTGGCGGCGGGGCAGGTGCCGGTGTACTTCGAGGCCGCCGCGGTGATCACCGCGCTGGTGCTGCTCGGCCAGGTGCTGGAGCTGCGCGCCCGCTCCCGTACCAACGCCGCCATCAAGATGTTGCTCGGGCTCGCGCCCAAGACTGCGCGCGTGGTGCGCGTGGACGGCGCCGAGGAAGACATCCCGCTGGAGCAGGTCAAGCCCGGCGACCGGCTGCGTGTGCGTCCCGGCGAGAAAGTCCCGGTGGATGGCGTGGTGCTCGAAGGCAGCGGCGCGGTGGACGAATCCATGGTCACCGGCGAACCGATCCCGGTGACCAAACAAAGCGGGGACAAGTTGATCGGGGCGACGATCAACGGCACGGGCAGTCTCCTGATGCGCGCGGAGAAAGTCGGCACCGATACCCTGCTGGCGCAGATCGTGCGCATGGTGGCCGAGGCGCAGCGTTCGCGCGCACCGATCCAGAAGCTGGTGGACGTCGTCTCCGGCTATTTCGTCCCGGCGGTGGTGATCATCGCCGTGATCACGCTCATCGTCTGGGGCTTCTTCGGGCCGGAGCCGCGGCTGGCGCACGCGGTCATCAACGCCGTGGCCGTGCTCATCATTGCCTGCCCCTGTGCGCTCGGGCTCGCCACGCCGATGTCCATCATGGTCGGCACCGGCCGCGGCGCCACCATGGGCGTTCTGATCAAGAACGCCGAGGCGCTGGAGATTCTGTGCAAGATCGACACGCTGGTAGTGGACAAGACCGGCACCCTCACCGAAGGCAAGCCCAGGCTGGTCGCGGTCGAGCCGGCCCCGGGATTCGACACCAGTACCGTGCTGCGCCTGGCGGCGAGCCTGGAGCAGGCGAGCGAGCATCCGCTGGCGGCGGCGATCGTACGCGGTGCCAGGGAGCGCAGCGTGGCCCTGACGTCCCCGGAGGACTTCGATTCGAAAACGGGTCGTGGCGTCATCGGCAAGGTCGACGGCCGGCGCGTGGCCCTCGGTAATCGCAAGTTGATGGAGGAATCCGGCGTCGATGCCGGCGCGCTGCAGGCGCGCGCGGACGCGTTGCGCCAGGAAGGGCAGACCGTGATGTACCTCGCGATCGACGGCAAACCTGGCGGTCTGATCGGGGTGGCCGATCCGATCAAGCAATCAACGCCGGAAGCGCTGGATGTCTTGAACAAGGAAGGCGTGCGAGTCGTGATGCTCACGGGTGACAACCGCACTACGGCCAATGCGGTCGCCGCGAAACTCGGTATCGGCGAGGTGCAGGCCGAAGTGCTGCCGGAACTGAAGGCACAGATTGTCAAGCGGTTGCAGGGCGAGGGCCGCAAGGTGGCGATGGCGGGCGACGGCATCAACGATGCGCCGGCGCTGGCGCAGGCGCAGGTCGGCATCGCCATGGGCACCGGCACCGACGTGGCCATGGAGAGCGCGGGTGTTACCCTGGTCAAGGGCGACCTGCGCGGCATCGCCCGGGCAAGGCGGTTGTCGCGTGCGACCATGCGCAATATCCGCGAGAACCTGTTCTTCGCCTTCGTCTACAACGCGCTCGGCGTGCCCGTCGCCGCCGGCGTGCTTTACCCGTTTTTCGGGCTGCTGTTGTCGCCGATCATCGCCGCCGCGGCGATGAGCTTCAGCTCGGTGTCGGTCGTGACCAACGCGCTGCGGCTGCGGCGGGTGCGGCTGTGATGGCCGCCCTCGATCGCCGCCTTCGTCTGGCGCTGTGTGTCGCCGCGATGGCGGCAATCGCGGTGGTGACGTTCGCGTGGTGGGGCGTGTCGTGGTTGACGATGGCCCTGTTCGCGATCGCTCTTGCGTGTCTTGGTGCCGTCGTCTACGCGTGGCGGGCGGCGGGAAAGATGGACAAGTCGCGCCTGCGCCGCCATTCGG
>JBFMBB010000015.1:0-30075 GCA_040755435.1 Pseudomonadota bacterium
GCCGGAAAGGCATCGAGCGCCTTTTGCGCGGCGGCGATGTCCTTTTCCGGCGCGTTCGCGGCCTTGAGGTCGGCCAGTTTCTTCTCGACCGCCGCGCGTTCCGTGGCCAGATAGCTCTCGCCACCCGATTCGAGCGCCTTCAATTTGGCGTCGACGGCGTCGGCCCGCTGCTGGTATATGGCCCGGACTTCCTGCTCCTTCGGATCGGTATTGAGCGCCTTCTCCCGCTCGGTCACCTTTTGCAGCGCGTAGCCGTAGGACAGCTGCGGGATCGGGAAGTTGGTGACCTTCACCGAGAGCCACACCACCGGGATCAGGTAGGCGAGGATGAGAATGATGTACTGCGCCACCTGGGTCCAGGTCACCGCGCGCATGCCGCCGAGCATCGAACACACCAGGATGCCGCCGAGACCGACGAACACGCCGATGCCGAACTCCAGCCCGGTGAAGCGCGAAGTAATGATGCCCACGCCCATCACCTGCGCCACCACGTAGGTGAAGGAGCACAGGATCGCCGCCAGCACGCCGACGGTGCGCACGATGTTGCCGCCGTAACGCTCGCCGAGGAAGTCCGGGATGGTGAACTGCCCGAACTTGCGCAGGTAGGGCGCGAGGAACAGCGCCACCAGCACGTAGCCGCCGGTCCAGCCCATGATGAAGGCCAGCCCGCCGTAGCCGCCGACGTACAGGCCGCCGGCCATGGCGATGAACGACGCCGCCGACATCCAGTCGGCGCCGGTGGCCATGCCGTTGAAGAACGCCGGCACGCGCCGTCCCGCCACGTAGTACTCCGAGACTTCCGCGGTGCGGCTCATGACGCCGATCAGCGCGTACAGGCCGATGGTGGCGAACAGGAAGGACAGGCCGATGGCGCGGTTCGACATGCCGAGTTGCTCGCCGATCGCGAGGATGATGACGAACAGGATGAAGCCGCCGGTGTAGATCGAATAGTATTTCTTGAGCGCCTGGTTGAATTGTGTCTGGGTTTGGGTAGCCATGCCTCAGCCCTCCTTCTCGGCCACGTCGTACTCGCGGTCCAGCTTGTTCATGCGAGCGGCGTAGTAAAAGATGATGACGACGTACACGATCAGCGCGCCCTGGGCCCCCATGTAAAAACCCAGCGGGAAACCGAACAGCACGATCTCGTTCAGTTCGCGCGAGAAGTAACCCGCGACGTAAGTCACCACGAACCAGATCGCGAACAGAATGGCGGTGAGCGTGATGTTTTTTCGCCAGTACTCCCGGTGTCGTTCAGTCAGTTGCATCTTGATCCTCCTGGGTTGTTTGCCAATACCTCATGCGTGATGAAAACTCTCCTGTGCGGGCGTCACATCCCCCCTCCTGCCCCGCCCGGGACAAGCCTTGCCTGCTGCTCGCACGTCGCGCGCAGCATGCTCACGGTGCTGAGGCCGCGCGCGCGGGCGCGGGCCAGCAGCACCAGAAAAAGTTCGGCGGTCACGAAGGCGTCATCCACCGCGCGGTGGCGCGCCCCCGCGCGCAGGCCGAAATATCCAAGCCAGTCGTCCAGCGACGCCTGCGGCAACCGCGCCTCCGGCACCAGCGCCGGCGCCAGCAGCGCCAGGTCGAGCCAGGGGTTGGGCAGCCGCACGCCCAGCGTCGCGCGCAGGTCGCGGTCCAGCATGGCCTGGTCGAAGCCGGCGTGAAACGCCGCCAGCGGACACTTGCCGGCGAATTCGAGAAAGCCCATGAGCGATTCCTCCGGCGGCCGGCCCGCGGCCTGTGCCTGCGGACCGATGCCGTGGATCAGTATGTTGTCGCGTTCATTGGCCTCGTCACGCCGCAGAATGGTTTCGTAGTTTTCCCCGGCGCGCAGCCGCGCGGCCTCCACGGCGCAGGCACCGACCGACAGCAGCCGGTCCTTGCGCGTGTCGAGCCCCGAGGTTTCGACGTCCACGATGATGAACCGCGCCTGCGTCAACGGTTCCTTTTCGCTGACGGCGGGCAGCTGGCGCCACGCGTCCACGCGCTGCGCATAGCCCGGCGGCAGCTCGACATGGGGACGGAACAGTCGCGTGAGCCAGCTCATAGCTGATAATCCAGCGCCAGGCGCGTTTGCAGCTTGCGCGACTGGCGGAAGGCCTCCTTCAGGATGCGCCGGTCGAGATCGTTCAGGCTGTCCGGGTTGACGTGGTTGTCGAGCGCCACCCCCTGGTTCGCCTGCGACTGGTGCGCGCGCATGCGCAGCAGCACGATGAAGGCATAGGCGTCGCACCAGGCCTCCGCCTCCCTTTCCTGCAGCACGCCGGCCCTGGCCGCGGCGCGGAAGCGCGCGAGCGTGCTGGTCTCGGCAATGCGGTTGGCGAGCGCGATCAGACGCGCGCCGTCCACGAACGGCATGGTGCCGTTCAGCTTCAGGTCGATCGTATCCGGGTGCTCGCCGCCGCTGGCGACGACGAAATCGCGCACCAGCCCCAGCGGCGGACGGTTGCGCAAGGCGTTCTCCGCCATCTGGCGCAGGAACGTGGTGTTCGCGGCCACGCGTTCCGCCACCCAGCGCCGCAGTTCCTCCATCGGCGCGCGCTCGCCATAGAGCGCGCGGAAATCGAAAAAGATGCTGGCGTTCAGCAGGTGTTCCGGCGTGCCGTGCTCGATCCATTCGCGGAAGCGGGCCTGCCATTCCTCGAGGCTCAGGCAGCACTCCGGATTGCCGGCCATGATGTTGCCGCGGCACAGGGGATAGCCGCAGGCATCGAGGGCCTGGTTGATTTTCTGCGCCAGCGGCAGCAGCTGCTCGCGGATTTCGCCGGCGCTGCGGCCCTGCGGCGGGATGAAAAGAATGCCGTTGTCCTGGTCGGTCTTGAGCGTCTGTTCCTGGCGCCCCTCGCTGCCGAACGAGAGCCAGGTGAACGCCGGCGGAGGCGTGCCGGCCCCGGCGACGCACAGGGTGATGACGCGCCGGGTGATGTGATCGTTAAGCAAGGTGATGATCTGCGTCAGCTGCGCCACCGACGCGCCCTGCACCAGCATCTGGTCGATGACGCGATGCACGTCCCGGCCGAGACGTGCCAGCGTCGCGATGTCCGGGGCATGCGTGATGGAACGGCTCAGCTGCACCAGCCCAACGCGCTGCAGCGAGAACAGGTCGCGTTCGGACACCACCCCGGCGAGGCGGCCGTTCTCCACCACGCACACGTGGCCGAACCCCATGCGCGCCATCAGCGCCGCGGCTTCGTACACCGCCGCCTGCGGCGACAGGGACAGCGGGCGCCGCGTCATGACCTGTTCAATGGGGGCCTCCAGGCTGATGCCGGAAGTGGCCACGCGTCCCAGCAGGTCATGCAGCGTGAACACGCCCAGCGGCTGTTGCTCCGCGTCCGTGATTACGATGGAACCGACGCGTTCGCTGTTCATGGATTGCAGCGCCTCGCGGATCGGCGTCTGCGGCAGGCAGGAGACCGGGGCGCGGCGTATCAGGCTCGACAGCGGCGCATTCAGCGAGGCCTCGCCGGTGGCGGCCGCCGTCGCCAGGCTGGCCTGCACGCCCTGCAGGGCCTGGTCCAGCAGGTTGGCGAGCCGGCGCGTGCAGAAATCGTGGAACACCGGGCTCAAGCCGAGCAGTCGCTCGAAATCCTCGCGCTCGAGTTCGAAGCAGAAGGTGTCCTCGACGGCGCGGTGGCGCGTGCGCACCGGGCGCCGCGCCAGCAATGCGCCGATGGGAAAACATTCGCCGGCCACCAGCTCCCAGGCGCCGTCCTCCGACGGCCCGGTCTCATCACCGGTCTCGCCGCGCACGCGGCCCTGCTTGATGATGTAGAAATGCCCGGCCGCGCCGCGCGCGGGTTCCGTGATCACTTCATCGCTGGCGTAAAACCCGAGGCGGAGATGCTGGGCGAGAAATTCCAGGTGGGCCGGGGCCATGCGATCGAATGGTGCATGCCGGAGCAAAAATTCAACGACCGGTGCCAGCGCATTACGAGCCACCACTGGTTCAGACGAACTGCTGTCGGATCGCATACTCAATTCCACGCACACAGCCCTTATAGTAAGGAGTTATGGCCTGCACTGAATTGGTGCGGCAAAGGTTAGCAAGAATCGCCGCCGGGTAACAATGGTTTCCTTGACGACCGCGGGCGCGGGGGCGGGGCTGAGCTATCCTGATTACATGCATCTGGATTTGTTCTACGAACTGGCGGTTCCCGATTTCGCCATGCGAAACGAGGCGCAGGCATTCCATGACTTGCTGGACGAACTGGCGCTCGCCGAAACCTGCGGATTTCGCACCGCCTGGCTCGCTGAACACCACTTCACGCGCGGGTATTCACATGCCAGCGCGCCCGATCTGCTCCTCGCCGCCGCCTCGCAACGGACGCAGACCCTGCGGCTGGGTCAAGCCATCGTGCCACTGCCCATTCATCACCCGCTGCAGGTGGCCGAACGGCTGGCCACCCTGGACGTGCTCTCCAACGGGCGCCTCGAGTTCGGGTTCGGGCGCGGTTTTTCGCCGCACGAGTACGCGGCCTTCGGCGTCGACATGAATCTCAGCCGCGAACGGGTGGAAGAATCGCTGACCGTCCTGCGGCAGGCGTTCACGGGAATGCCGGTCCATTTCAGCGGCCGGCATTTCAACATCGAAAACGCGGAGGTGCTGCCGAAGTGCGTGCAACTGCCGCATCCGCCCCTGTGGATGGCGGCGGTCAGCCCCGACAGCTTCGAGCAGGCGGCCCGGCTCGGCGTCGGCGTGCTGGTCGGACAATTCAAGCCCTGGTTCATGGTGCAATCCGACATCGAGCACTACCGCGCCGCCTGGAAAAAATACCAGGGCGACACGGAAGAGCCCGCGCGCGTCGGCCTGACGCTGGGGCTGGTGTGCCTGGAAGACGGCCGGCGCGCGCGCGAACTCGCCGGTCTGCATGTCACCTGGTTTTATCGCGAACTGCTGAAGCAGGCCGCGCCGGTGCTGAAGCAGCTGCACAGCGGTTATGAATACTACAAGAAGGCGGGGTCGCTGAAGTTCCTGGTCGAAAAGACCCTGAATCTGGCGGCGCTGGAAACGCAGGGCATGGTGGTGGCCGGCGATCCCGCCCACTGCCGCCGCCATCTCGAGACCTACCGCGACGCCGGCGTGGATCATCTGCTGTGCGCCATCAGCGCCGGCGGGATTCCCTCCGAGGCGGCCCAGGCCTCCATGCGTATCCTGGCCGACCACGTGATCCCGCACTTCGCCGGCTGAGCCGCGCCATGGGCGACATCGTCAAATTCAAAAAACCGTCGCTACGGGAAAAAGCCGAGGGCAAGACGTTGTGCAAGAGCGGCTTTCACCGGTGGAAAGTCGTTACTGAAAAGAAATTCGACGTGAAACGGGGAAAGCTGGTGACGCTGCTGCGCTGCGAGCGCTGCGGGGCGGAACAGACAAAACTGCTGTAGGATTTTCCGGGCGACGCGAAAAATCCGTCAGGACATGCCGGCGCCCAGCGCGCGCACCTGCTCCAGCCATTGCTTGCGCCTGGCCTCGGTGGAATTTTTCATCGGCCCCACCTCCGTGATCCGCACCGGCCGTATGCCGCAGAATTCCAGGATCGTCTTCTTCATGGTGTTGTGGCCGGGGCGGCCGAAGTACCAGCGGTAAATCCACGACGGCGTGTTGAGCGTGACGATCAGGCGCGCGCTGCGGCCGCTGAGCAGCTTGTCCCACAGCAGCGACTTTTCACGGAAATGCACGGCAAAGCCCGGCAGGAACGCCCGCTCCACGAACCCCTTCAGCAGCGCCGGAATAGTGCCCCACCAGATGGGATAGACGAACACCAGGTGATCGGCCCATTTGATCGCCGCCTGCGCGTTCGCCAGGTCGGGTTCGAGCTCGGCCAGGTGCGCCAGGCTGGTGGTCGCGAGCGGATCGAACTTGAGATCGCCCAGGCAGAGTTCCTTCACTTCCGCGCCGGCGGCGCGCGCGCCTTCGCAATACGCCTGCATCAATGCGCCGCCGTAGCTGTGGCGCTGCGGCTGGCCGAGTATCACCAGAATTTTTTTCGGCATAAATCCCTTTCGTCCTGCCCCGACCGTTACAGGGACGTGACTCTACCAATCCGCAGATAAAGCGGCCAGCGCACCGTTTGCCGCGCCTGCGGGTCACCCCAGGTTTTGGCCAGCAGGTGGCGCACCATGTGGAGCGGGTTCTGTTCGTTCTTTTCCTCAAACCGCCGCGTCGCTGACCAGGTGTGCAGATAACCCATGAATTCGTTCAGGTCCCATTCCGTCTTCATATGAAACTCCGGCGCCGGCAGCTCGGCGAAGGGGAACGGAAGGGTTTCGTATTTCTCGTCTATGTAATGGCGCTCCGGCGGCCAGTAAGGGCCGACGATGTTCATATAATAATGTTGCACCACCTTGTCGATCGCGGGATTGATCCGGGTCAAACCGTAACACCACACGGCGAGCATGCCATCCGGCTTCAGCACGCGCCGCACCTCCTGGTAGAACCGCTCCAGATCGAACCAGTGCACGGCCTGCGCCACCGTGATCAGGTCCGCGCTATGGGAAGGAATCTCGGTCTGCTCCGCCGGGGCCACGAAGTAGCTGACCTTTTCATGGCGCGTGGCGTTCCGGATCTGTTCCGCGCTCGGGTCGGTGGCGATCACACGATCAAAATGTCCGGCCAGCCCCAGCGCCGCCTGCCCACTGCCGGTGCCGCAGTCCCAGGCCAGTTCATGCCGCTTCACCGTCCTGGCCAGGAATTCGTAGAGCGCGTCGGGATAATCCGGGCGGTACCTGGCGTAGTCCGCCGCGTGATTCGAGAAATGGTCTTTGAAACCCGCATTCATGCGATAGTCATCCTTCCAGCAGTATCTTTTCCGCCTGTTCCAGCGCCTCGGGCGCGCCGAACAGCACCAGCACGTCGCCGGCGGCGAGCTTGGTTTCCGGCGACGGCTCGGGACCGCGGATGCCGCCGCGGCGCACGGCGCTGACGCTGACGCCGACCTCCTCCAGGTGCAGATCGGCGATCAGCCGGCCCACCGCCCTGGCTCCGGCCGGCAGTTCTATGGAATGCAGCCGTTCCTGGTAGGCGTGCGAATCGCCGTCGTCATCCGGGTACAGGCCGTGGAAAAACCCGCGCAACATGCGGTAGCGATCGGTACGCACGTTGCGCACGTGCCGCATGATGCGCGACCCCGGCACGCCCATCAACAGCAGCAGATGCGAGCCCATCATGAGGCTGCCCTCCAGGCTTTCCGGCACCACCTCGGTCGCGCCCGCGGCCTTGAGCCGGTCGAGATCGGCGTCATCCATGGTACGCACGATCACCGGCATGTCCGGACGCACGTGGCGCGTGATCTCGAGGATCTTCAGCGCCGAGGGCGTATTGTAGAAGCTGATCGCCAGCGCCGTGGCGCGATGCAGGCCGGCGGCCTCGAGCACGTCGCGGCGCGCCACGTCGCCGTACACCACCGGCTTGCCGGCGTCGCGCGCGTCGCGCACGCGCACCGGATCGAGATCGAGCGCCAGGCTCGGAATGCCCTCCTGCTCCAGCATCCACGCCAGGTTCTGGCCGCTGCGGCCGTAACCGCAAATGATCACGTGCTTGTTCGCGCCGGTCGCCTCGGCGCGGATCACGTCCAGGTTGCCTTCGCGCGAACGGGTGTAACCGGGGACCCAGTGCTTGGCGAGCCAGCCGTTGTAGCGCACGATCAGCGGCGCCAGCATCATGCTCAGGATGATCGCCGCCAGCACGATCTGCGAGGTGCGGGCGCAGATGAGCTGGTACTGGTTCGCCAGCAATATCAGGGCGAACGCGAATTCGCCCACCTGCGACAGCACCAGGCCGGTGCGCAGCGCCACGCCGGTTTCCATGCCGAACAGCTTGCCCAGCACGAGAACCAGCAGCGTCTTGAAGACGATGATCGCGACCACGCTGGCGAGCACCCACGGCCACAGCTCCAGCAGGATGCTCAGATCCAGCATCATGCCGATGGTCACGAAGAACAGCCCGAGCAGGATGTCGCGAAACGGCAGGATGTCGCCTTCCACCTGGTGCCGGTATTCGGTCTCGCCGATCATCATGCCGGCCAGGAAGGCGCCGAGCGCCAGCGACAGTCCGGCCATCTCGGTGATCCAGGCGGCGGCCAGCGTCAGCAACAGCACCGCCAGCATGAAATACTCGCGCAGCTTGGCGGAGGCCACTTCGTGGAAAAACGGGCGCAGCAGCCAGCGGCCGACGACGAATATCCCGATCAGCACCAGCACGCTCTTCAGCAGCGCCCAGCCGAGCGACATCCATACCGATTGTTCCAGATCGCCGCCGAGCGCCGGAATCAGGATCAGGAACGGCACCACGATCAGGTCCTGGAACAGCAGCACGCTGATGGCGTGACGGCCGTGGCGCGAGTTCTGCTCCAGCTGTTCGGTGAGCAGCTTCAGCACGATGGCGGTGGACGACATCGCCAGCATGCCGCCGATGACGATGGCGCCCTCGGGCGGAACGTCGAACAACCAGGCGACCAGGCCGAACACCAGGGCGCTGATCAACACCTGCGCGCCGCCGAGGCCGAACACCATGGTCTTCATGGCGATCAGCTTGGGCAGCGAGAATTCCAGCCCGACGGTGAACATGAGGAACACCAGGCCGAACTCGGCGAGCGTGCGCGTGCCCTCCAGGTCGGGAATCCAGCCCATGCCGTAGGGACCCACGACGATGCCGGCGCTGAGGTACGCCAGAATCTGCGGCAGACGCAGATAACGGAACAGCGCGACCAGCACCACCGCCACGCCGAGCAGGATCAGGATGCTGTGAAAGCCAATCGGCTCCATGGGATAATCGCGGTCGTTCCGATATACTCCGCGAAAGATTACCTTAAGCCACCGAAAATCGCGAAACGCATGAGCGCATCCTCTTCATTCGAGCAGCTGGGACGCGAGGTGATCCAGCTCGAGGCCGAGGCGCTGCAGGCGCTGGCGGCGCGCGTGGACGCGCAGTTCGCCGAGGCCTGCCGGCTGGTGCTTGCCTGCCAGGGACGCGTGATCGTCACCGGCATGGGCAAGAGCGGGCACATCGGCGGCAAGATCGCGGCGACGCTGGCGAGCACCGGCACGCCTTCCTTCTTCGTGCACCCGGGCGAGGCCTCGCACGGCGATCTCGGCATGATCACCCCGGGCGACGTCGTGCTCGCCATTTCCAACTCCGGCGAGACCGCGGAAATCCTCACCATCCTGCCGATCATCAAGCGCATGGGCGTGAAGCTCATCGCCCTGCTCGGCAACACCAACTCCAGTCTCGCGCGCCAGGCCGACGCCATTCTCTACGCCGGCGTCGAGAAGGAAGCCTGCCCGCACAACCTGGCGCCGACCGCCAGCACCACGGCCGCGCTCGCCATCGGCGACGCGCTGGCCGTAACGCTGCTCAAGTCGCGCGGCTTCACGCGCGAGGATTTCGCGCGCGCCCACCCGGCCGGCAGCCTCGGGCGGCGCCTGCTGCTGTACGTGAGCGACGTCATGCACACCGGCCCCGCCATTCCCCAGGTCGGCGAGGATGCCAGCCTGCGCGAGGCGCTGCTGGAAATGACCGGCAAGGGGCTGGGCATGACCGGCGTGGTCGACCGTCACGGCGCGCTCACCGGCATACTTACCGACGGCGATCTGCGCCGCGTGCTGGCCCGGGGCATCGACGTCTACAACGCCAAAATCACCGACGTCATGACGCGCAATCCCAAAACCACGCGCGCCGACCGCCTCGCGGTCGAGATCGTGCAGCTGATGCAAACGCTGAAGATCAATGGGCTGTTCGTCGTGGACGACAAGAATCATGTTCTGGGGGCACTCAACATGCATGACCTGTTTCGCGCCGGCATCATCTGACCATGAGCCAGATACTGACTCCCGCGTTCGAGGTAAATCCCGCTGTGCTGGAACGGGCGGCCAGGGTCAAACTGCTGCTGTTCGACGTGGACGGCGTGCTCACCGACGGCCGGCTCGTGATCGGCGACGACGGCCTGGAGTTCAAGGCCTTCAATTCACGCGACGGCCACGGCATCAAGATGGTCCAGCGCAACGGCATCGCCGCCGGCATCATCACCGGCCGCACCTCGCGCGTGGTCAAGCACCGTGTGAAGGACCTGGGGATCAAGCACGTGTTCCAGGGCTGCAAGGAAAAACTGCCGGTGTATCAGAAACTGATCAGGAAACTCAGGCTGAAACCGGAGCAGACCGCGTACGTCGGCGACGACGTCGTGGACCTGCCGATCATGCTGCGGGTGGGCCTGGCGGTGACGGTGCAGAACGCGCATCCGCTGGTGAAGCAGCATTCCCACTGGATTACGCCGAGCATCGGCGGCTACTGCGCGGCGCGCGAGGTGTGCGACATGCTGCTGCACGCCCACGGGCTGTATCACGCCGAGATGCAGCGCTATCTTGCCGCCGACCAGGAGCCATCCGGCGGATGATCCTGGACGCCAAACGCCTCGCCATCGCCGCTTCGCTGCTGCTGCTCGCGACCGGCTCGTGGTGGCTGACGCGCACGGTGGCCGTCCCGGAACAGACCTTCACCGGCAAGCTGCGCCACGATCCCGATTACACCATCGAAAATTTCCACGCCACGGTCATGGACGAACGCGGCCGGCGGCGCTACACCCTCTCCGCAGTCAATCTGATTCATTACGGCGACGACGGCAGCTCGGAACTGGAGCAACCCTACCTGATCCAGTATCGCGAGGGCTCGGCGCCGGTTCATACCCGCGCCGACAAGGGCTGGATGCCGCGCGACAAAAGCGAAATCCTCCTGCAAGGCAACGCCGTCTCCGCGCGCGGGCGCGATCCGCGCGGCGCCGGCGGGGAAATCCGGACGGACAAGATGAAAATCCTGCTCGACTCGTGATAACCATGGCCGCACGCCACAGCGCCCGCTCCGGGTTGACGTTCGCGCTGCTGTTGTCCGTCACGCTGGCAGCCGCGGCGCGCGCCGCCGGTCCGAACGACGACGAGCCGATCCGCATCAATGCCCGTTCCGTGGAGGCCAATGACAGGACCGGCGTCGTGGTATACCGCGGCAACGTCGTGATGGAGCAGGGCCGCCTGTCGATCCTGGCAGACCGCGTTGAAATCACCGCGCGCCACGGCAAGACCGAGCTCGTTCGCGCCACCGGCAACCCGGCGAAGCTGCGCCAGCGCGCCGGAGGCGAAGACGAGGAGGTGCGCGCCGAGGCCGGCCGCGTGGACTACCGCGTCGCGTCCGGAAAGATCGACATGAGCGGGCACGTGTCGCTGCAGCGCGGCGATGACCTGTTCACCGCCGACGTGTTGCACTACGATCTCGGCACGAAAGACCTGAACGCCGCGGGTGACGACAAGGGAGTTGGCCGCGTGCATGCCGTGATCCGGCCCAAACAGACCGAGGCCGTCCCCTGAATCCCATGGACGACAGTCAACAGACGAAACGCCCCCGCACCAGGCGCGCGCCGGCCGCGGCGGCGGCGCCGGCCGTGCCCGCGAGCGTGCTCGTGGCCGAGGGACTCACCAAGCAATACCGCGGCCGCCAGGTCGTGAAGGACGTTTCCCTGCAGATCCGCAGCGGCGAGATCGTCGGCCTGCTCGGCCCGAACGGCGCCGGCAAGACCACCTGCTTCTACATGATCGTGGGGCTGATCCCGATGGACAGCGGCGCGATCCGCCTGGACGACGCTTCCATCGGCGATCTGCCGATGCACAAGCGCGCGCGCCTGGGGCTGGGGTATCTGCCGCAGGAGCCGTCGGTGTTCCGCAACCTCACGGTGCACGAGAACATCATGGCCATTCTCGAGACGCGCGCCGAGCTGCCGGATTCGGAACGCAAACGCATCCTCGAGGAGCTGATGCACGACCTCAACATCACCGCGCGCCGCGACACGCTCGGTATCAGCCTGTCCGGCGGCGAGCGCCGGCGCGTGGAAATCGCGCGCGCGCTGGCGACCGCGCCGCGCTTCGTGCTGCTCGACGAGCCGTTCGCCGGCGTCGATCCGATTTCCGTCCTGGAGATCCAGCAGCTGATCCGGCACCTGCAACAGCGCGGCATCGGCGTGCTGATCACCGATCACAACGTGCGCGAGACCCTCAAGATCTGCGATCGCGCGTATATCCTGAGCGACGGCCGGCTGCTGACGGCCGGCACGCCGGACGATATCTTGTATAATGATGCCGTGAAGAAGGTTTATCTGGGCGAGGACTTTCGTCTGTGAGACGGGCGGATCGTTATTGAAGTTAATGTTGTGATTCAAGTATAGCCGCTGTTCCGGGCCGTGCCGCCGCCACAAACATGGCCTTCCCGCCGGAAAAATGGACTAAACTCTGGGTAGATATCGCGAAACCGCTCCCGCGGCGGGACGGCTAATTTGAAGAATTTCCGGGATTTATGAAGCAGTCACTTGACCTCAAACTCGGTCAACACCTAACCATCACGCCCCAGTTGCAGCAGGCCATCCGGCTGCTGCAACTTTCCTCCATCGAGCTGCAGCAGGAAATCCAGGAAGCGCTCGAAAGCAACCCCCTGCTCGAGGAAAACGAACGCGAGGAGGAAACGCCGGAGGCCAAGAACGAGAACGAGACCGAACTTTCCGGCGCCGATTCCGCCGACGCCAACGGCGAGGACAGCGGCGAGTCATCCTACGATGAGGCGGAGGCGCTGCCCGCCACCGACTCCGACACCGGCCCCGATGCGGACAGCGACGCCGACTGGGACGAAACCTTCGAGCCCATGACGGCGCCCACCGCCAGCCGCTCGACCTCCGACGACGACTATCCCGACATCGACGCGCGCAACAGCCCGCCGCAGTCGCTGCGCGACCATCTGTTGTGGCAGATGCAGATGACGCCGTTCTCGGACACCGACAAGCAGATCGCGCTGGCCCTGATCGATGCCATCAGCGAGGACGGCTATCTCAGCTGCAAGCTCGAGGAGATCCAGCAGGCGCTGGGAAAAAATCATGCCATCGAAATGGACGAAATCGAGGCGGTTTTGCACCAGATCCAGAATTTCGATCCGCTGGGGGTGGGCGCGCGCGACCTCGCCGAGTGCCTGCGCCTGCAGATGAAGGTGCTACCGCCCGGCCTGCCCGACCTGGAAGCCGCCCGGCAGCTCGCGACCCCGGCGAACCTGGCCCTGCTGGCCGGCCGGGATTACACCCAGCTGCGACGCAACCTCAAGCTCTCGGCGGAGGAATTGCAGCAGGCGATCAACCTGATCCAGGGACTCAACCCGCGTCCGGGCAATTCCGTCACCTCCTCGCAGGCCGGTTACGTGGTGCCCGACATCATCGTGCGCAAGTTCCGCGGCGCCTGGCGCGCCGAGCTCAACCCGGACGTGTCGCCGCGGCTGCGCATCAACCGCCAGTACGAGAAGATGATCCATCGCGGCGATTCCAGCGCCGACAACCGCTACCTGCAGGACCAGTTGCAGCAGGCTCGCTGGTTCATCAAGAGCCTCACCTCGCGCAACGAAACCCTGCTCAAGGTCGCGCGCACCATCGTCGACCGCCAGCGCGCCTTCTTCGATCACGGCGCCGAGGCCATGAAGCCGCTGGTGCTGCACGACGTCGCCGAGGCCGTGAGCATGCACGAGTCCACCATCTCGCGCGTCACCACCAACAAGTACATGCTGACGCCGCGCGGGATCTTCGAGCTCAAGTATTTCTTCTCCAGCCATGTCACCACGGCGGACGGCGGCACCTGTTCGGCGACCGCGATCCGCTCGATCATCAAGAAGCTGGTGGAGGCGGAAACGCCGACCAAGCCCATCAGTGATAGCAAGATCGCCGAGATCCTGGCCGAGCAGGGCATCAATGTCGCCCGCCGCACCGTGGCCAAATACCGCGAGTCCATGAGCATCCCGCCCTCCAGCCAGCGCAAGTCGCTGGTCTAGCCTGCCCCGCCAGGCCACCCCGACCGATCCGGGGGCAATCGCATTTACCGGTCGGCAAACCTGATACAATGCATTAATAGTATTTCAGCCACAGAGCACACAGAGATGAAGAAAGAATGGTTTTTCGCTCTATGACCTCTGTGTGCTCTGTGGCTGTCTTTTATATCTTCATGGGTTCTTAACCAAACGAGGCAACCGCTGCTTGCGGCGCAGACAACGTAAACGATCCCCCCGCGCATCGACCGCGCTGAAATCCGGTCCGATCACCGACCCCAAGACCACGCCGCTGGTCACGGCGCAGGATCTTTTCGAGGCCGAGTCGGGACCGCTCAAGCTCCAGTGGATATCCGGCGAGACCGGCAAGGGCCGTCTGCTCGAACCCACGACCGCGAAGTTCCCGGGCATGGCGCTGGTCGGCCACCTCAATTTCGTGCATCCCAACCGCATCCAGGTCATCGGCGAGGCGGAACTGGCCTATCTCGCCGGCCTCGGCAAGGCCGAACGCGAGGACGCGGTGCACCGCCTTTTCACCTGCGACAAGACCTCGGTCGTCATCGTCGCCAACGGCAAGAAACCGTCCCCCGATCTGGTCGCGGCCTCCGACAAGGCCTCGCTCGCGCTGTTTCTGTCCGCGCTGCCAAGCCCGGTCGTCATCGATCACCTCCAGTATTACCTGACGCGGGCGCTGGCGCCGCGCGTCACGGTGCACGGGGTGTACATGGAGGTCATGGGCATGGGCGTGCTGATCACCGGCGAATCCGGCATCGGCAAGAGCGAGCTGGCGCTGGAACTGCTGTCGCGCAACCACCGCCTGATCGCGGACGATGCCGTGGAATTCGTGCGCGTCGGCCCCGACGTGATCGTCGGCCAGTGCCCCACGCTGCTGTCGGATTTTCTGGAGGTCCGCGGACTCGGCATTCTCGACATACGCCTGATGTTCGGCGAGACCGCGGTGCGTCACAAGAAAAAACTGCATCTGATCGTGCACCTGGAATCCATCCAGCGCCAGAAGATAAGCAAGATCGATCGCCTGCAGACGACGCAGCGGACGCGCTCCATTCTCGACGTGGACATCCCCGAGGTCGCCCTGTTCGTCGGCCCCGGCCGCAACCTGGCGGTGCTGGTGGAGGCCGCCACGCGCGCCTACATCCTGCGCATGTGGGGCTTCGACCCGCTGCAGGAATTCATGAAACGCCACCACGAGCACATGAACAGCCACGGCGCGGGCCCGGCGGCGCCCGGCGGAGACACGTTGCGCAAGGCGCGCAATAAAGTGGATTAAAGAAGATATGGGTTTTGGCCACGGAGTACACAGAGGTGGTTTGCTTCATTCTCTCCGGTTTTCTCTGTATTCTCTGTGACCTCTGTGGCTGACATTCATATAAATCAGAATCTCGTCAAATGAGTTTCTTCATCGTCAGCGGCCTTTCCGGTTCCGGAAAATCCATCGCGCTCCAGGCGCTGGAAGACAGCGGCTTCTATTGCATCGACAACCTGCCGGCGGTGCTGTTGCCGCATTTCGCCGGCCTGCTGGCGGACATGCGCAACAACGCCGTCCCGAACGTCGCCATCGGCCTGGACGTGCGCAACCGCGCCTTCCTCGCCGAGCTGCCGCAGGCCCTGGAGGCGTTGCGCGCACGCGGCATCCACTATCGCATCATCTTTCTCGAGGCCGAGGACTCCATCCTGGTGAAGCGCTTCAAGGAAACACGGCGCAAGCACCCGATGCTGGATCACCAGACGCCGCTGGTCGAGGCAATCCGCGTGGAAAAGCAGTTGCTCGAACCGCTGTCGTTCGACGCGGCGCTGCGCATCGACACCACCCGCACCACGCCGCACGAACTGCGCTCGCAGGTGCGCAACTTCGCCCGCGGCGAGGATACTGCGGGGCTGACACTGCTGTTCGAATCCTTTGGCTACAAGCACGGCACGCCGCTCGACGCCGACTACGTGTTCGACGTGCGCTGCCTGCCCAATCCCTACTGGCAGACCGAATTGCGCCAGTACACCGGGCTGGACGATCCGGTCGTGCGTTTCCTGGACGAGCACGATGACGTGCGGGAGATGTTCATCGAGATCCGCGACTTCCTGGAAAAATGGCTGCCGCGCTTCGAACGCGAGGACCGCACCTACCTGACCATCGCCATCGGCTGCACCGGCGGCCAGCATCGCTCGGTCTATCTGGTACAGCGCCTGGCGGAACACTTCGCCAACAAGGGCCTGAAGACGCAGGTACGCCACCGGGAGCTGAAATAACCGGCATGATCGGATTGCTCATTCTCGCGGAAAAGAATCTCGGCGCCGGCCTGATCGCCACGGTGGTGCACACGCTCGGCAAACGCCCGCCGCAGCTCGAGGCCGCCGAACTCGACCATACGGCGGCGCCCGAGCAGATCGAAGCGCTGCTGCGCAAGGGCCTGGAAAAAGTGAACCAGGGCGACGGCGTGCTGATCCTGGCCGACGTGTACGGCGCCACCCACACCAACATCGCCTGCCGCCTGCTGGCACGCGGACATATCGAACTGATCACGGGGGTCAATCTGCCCATGCTGCTGAAGGTGCTCAATTACCGCCAGCTCAAGATGGACGATCTGATCGACAAGGCGCTGAGCGGCGGCTGCGGCGGTATCATATGCGCCGCCAATCCCGGGAAGTTACAGGAAACGAAACAATGAATTGCCGCAAACTCATCATCATCAACAAACTCGGGATGCACGCGCGCGCCTCCGCCAAGTTCGTCAGCCTGGCCGGGGAATTCAGCGCCGAGATCACGCTCAAGCGCAACGGCCAGCAGGTCAACGGCAAGAGCATCATGGGCATCATGA
Organism: Pseudomonadota bacterium; assembly: GCA_040755435.1. GTDB lineage: Bacteria > Pseudomonadota > Gammaproteobacteria > Acidiferrobacterales > Sulfurifustaceae > Sulfuricaulis. The sequence goes on from JBFMBB010000015.1 coordinate 16,663, forward strand.
TGCTGGCGGCCGCCAAAGGGGCGGAAATCGAGGTGTGCGCCGACGGCAAGGACGAAAAAAAGGCCCTGGAGGCGCTGGCCGATCTGATCAACAACCGTTTCGGCGAAGGCGAGTAAGGAAAGTTGTGATTTATGTATGATTAGCTGCCACGGAGAGCGCAGGGCACGCAGAGAAAAATCATGAAAATGAACTGGAAAACCTCTGCGATCTCTGCGTACGCTGCGGTAAAAACTCATATTTCAGGGATCCGATAAAACATGCTGGCTCTACACGGCACCGGTGTCAGTGACGGGGTCGCCATCGGCAAGGCTTTCGTGCTGCAGCGCGAGCTTCCGGAAATCCCCGAATACGTCATCCCGCGCGAGTACATCGAAGAGGAAGTGGCGCGTTTCCAGCGCGCCGTCGAGGCCTCGCGCCGGCAATTGATGACCATCCGCGAACACATTCCGGGCAACGCGCCGCCGGAGGCCACGAGCTTCCTGGACGCGCACCTGCTGATGCTCGACGACAAGATGATCTCCCAGGCGCCGATCGAGGCCATCCGCAAGCACCAGTACAACGCCGAGTGGGCGCTCAAGACCCAGAGCGAGATCCTGAGCGGGATCTTCGAGCAGATGGATGACCACTACCTGCGCAACAAGAAGACCGACGTCAATCAGGTCGTCAACCGCATCCAGCGCAACCTGCTGCAACAGAACTACGACGAGCATGAAAAAATGGCGGAAGGCGAGATCGTCGTCGCCGACGACCTGACGCCGGCCGACACGGTGATGCTCAAGCACAACCGCGTGCGCGCCTTCGTCACCAGCCTCGGCGGTCCCATTTCGCACACCGCGATCCTGGCGCGCAGCCTCGGCATTCCCGCGGTCGTGGCGGCGCACAGCGCCTCGCGCTACGTCAGCCCCGGCGAGGAACTGATCGTCGATGGCAAGCGCGGCATGCTCATCATCGCGCCCGACCGCGCCATCGTCGACGAATACCGGCGGCGGCAGAAGGACATCGCCCGCAAGCGGCGCGAGCTCAACCTCCTCCGCACCAGCCGCGCGATCACGCGCGACCGTCACCGCGTCGCCCTGCTCGCCAACATCGAGCTGCCCGCGGACGTGCGCGCCGCGGCCCAGGCCGGCGCCGAGGGCATCGGACTGTATCGCACCGAATTCCTGTTCATGAACCGGCCGGAACCGCCGAACGAGGAGGAGCAGTTCCGCGCCTACACCAAGGTGATCAAGTCGCTGCCGGGCAAGCCGGTGACGATACGCACCCTGGACCTGGGCGCGGACAAGCAGGTCGACGGCGGACGCGCCGGTACCGCCATCACGGTCAACCCGGCGCTGGGCCTGCGCGCGGTGCGCCTGTGCCTGCACGACACCTCGCTTTTCCGCCCGCAGCTGCGCGCCATCCTGCGCGCCTCGGCCTTCGGCAAGGTGCGCATGATGATCCCCATGTTGTCCGGTCAGGAGGAGCTGTTTCAGGTGCTCGGCCTGATCGAGGAGACCAAGAGCGACCTGAAGCGCGAACGCATCAAATTCAACCCGAAAATCCCGATCGGCGGCATGATCGAGGTTCCGGCCGCGGCGGTCGCGGCGGACCTGTTCGCCTCCCACCTCGATTTCTTCTCCATCGGCACCAACGACCTGATTCAATACACGCTCGCCATCGACCGCGTCGATGACGCCGTGAACTATCTTTACGACCCGCTGCACCCGTCGGTGCTGCGTTTGATATCCCTCACCATCCAGGCCGGCAAGCAGGCGCGTATTCCGGTGGCGATGTGCGGCGAAATGGCGGGCGACCCGCGTTACACGCAGTTGCTGCTGGGGCTCGGTCTCTCCGAGTTCAGCATGCATCCGGCCACGTTGCTGGAGGTCAAAAAGATCGTGCGCGGAGCCCACCTCGGCCAGCTTACGCGTTTCGCCAAGGACATCATGAAACTGCGCGACACGCGCGAGATACACGCGCGGGTGGAAAAACAAAGCCGGCATTGAGCCGGCTTCGCGTAGCGGGGACTTCCGTTTTAACTCAGCGGCGCAGGCCGCCCGGCAGCTGCGGACCGATTTCCGTGGTCGCCGCCGGGTACACGTAGGCGAAGGCCGGCTGGCTGTCCTGCACGATCGCCACCAGGCCGCTGCGGTATTTCAGGCGGTTGGCGCTGAATCCTTCCGCGACCCGGGGCTGGAATGTTTCCTTCAGCACCGACACGGCGGTGATCTTGCTCATGCGGAACGGCCGCCAGAACGGCGGCGGGCGCCCGGAGGCGGAATGGCCGCGCGTCTGGTAGCCATCCATCACCAGCTCGCCGCGTTCGTCCGTGTACACCGCGTGCGGCTCCACCACGCGGATCTGGCGCTGGTCGTGATAGCGGACGGCAATGCAGCGCTTTTCCTTGATCGCCTGACTGATGAGCTGGATGGTATTGGGCAGCATTTTCCGTGTTTTCCGTTTCCTTTTCACTACTAACAAATATGGCACAGGCCCGCGACCCTGCAACGTGGCCCGGATAACCGGCTGATTTGACGGACTGTACGGCCGGTAACCCCGGCCGGGGCGGAATTTCAGACGAGGAACAGGGTGGCCAGGCCGAGGAAGATGAAAAAACCGCCGCTGTCGGTGATGGCGGTGATGAGCACGCTCGAACCGCGCGCCGGGTCGCGCCCCAGCTTGAGGCGGGTCAGCGGGATCAGCACCCCGGCGCTGGCGGCCAGCATGAGATTCAGGGTCATGGCGGAGGTCATCACGACGCCGAGGGCCACGTTGCGGTACAGCGCATAGGCCATGATGCCGAGCAGCCCGCCCCACACCAGGCCGTTGACGAGGCTTACCCGAATCTCCTTGGCGAACAACGCACGCATGCTGGTTTCGGTGAGCTGGCCGAGCGCGAGCGCGCGCACGATCATGGTGGTGGTCTGGTTTCCCGTGTTGCCACCGATGCCGGCGACGATGGGCATGAGCGAGGCCAGCGCCACCAGTTTTTCGATCGAGCCCTCGAATGCGCCGATGACGCGCGAGGCGATGATGGCGGTGACGAGATTGATGGCGATCCAGGTCCAGCGGTTGCGCACCGTCTGCCACACGCTGGCGAACATGTCCTCGGCCTCGCGCAGGCCCGCGCGGTCGAGCCGCTCGCGTTCGGCCTGTTCGCGCATCACGTCCACGACGTCGTCCACGGTGATGCGCCCGAGCATGCGGTTGTTTTCGTCCACCACCGGCGCCGAGATCAGGTTGTAGCGCTCGAACGCCGCCGCCACCTCCTTGTCCGGGGTAAGTGCCGGGAACTTGATGACCTCGCGTTCCATCACCTGCGAGACGCGCATCCCGGCGTCGGACGTCAGCAGCTTCGCCACCGACAATATCCCGACCACGCGGTCGTCGCGATCCACCACGAACAACTGGTTGGTATGCTCCGGCAGCTCGTCGCGCCGGCGCAGGTAGCGCAAAACGACTTCGAGCGTGATGTTCTCCCGCACCGTGATCGCATCCACGTTCATCAGGCCGCCGGCGGTGTCCTCGGGATAGGACAGCACGGCGTCGAGGCGTTGCCGGTCCTGCTTGTCGAGCGCGAACAGGATCTCCGCGATCACCTCGTCCGACAGGTCGGGAATGAGGTCGGCGATGTCGTCGGTATCGAGGGCGCGGGCCGCCGCCACCAGCGCCGGGCCTTCCATGAGCCGGACGAGATCGCCGCGCACGGCCTCGGACAGCTCCAGCAGCACCTCGCCCATGTGTTCGACATCCACCTGGGCCCAGACGCTGGCGCGCTGCTCCGGCGGCAGGCCTTCGAGGACGCGAGCGATGTCCGCCGGATACAACTCGGCGAAAATCCCGCGCACCGGAGTGACATCGCCGGTTTCGAGCACGGCCAGGACCCGCTTCAGGTGATCCGGTTTTTTGGGTTTGCGCGCCTTGGCCATGGGAAGATGTCTGTTTTTCGCGGCCAAAGTGTAGAGGACTCACACACCGGCGCATAGAGGAATTTGCCGGATGTCCCGCGGAGGACAGACCAGAAGTTGGTCGGCGGCGAGAACTCGGAAAACCTTGCGCATGGTCCAGCTCGGGCTTGGCTGGCCCAGCCAGCCATGCTCTCGACCGCGACGCGGGTTTCCATGCTGCCCGGGGAGGGCGCTAGTCTTTATCGGTCCCGGCCAGCTTTTCGTAGTGCGAGCGAAACAGAATTTCCAGCTCTTCGATCACCTCGACCGCTTCCCGGCCCTGCACGATATGCTGCGTCATGAGGTCCGAAGTCTGGTTCAGCAGTTTACGCGCATCCAGCATGGGATAGGTGGCGCGCAGGCGTTTGACGGCCTTGACCACGGTTTCTTCCACAGGGCGCGGAATCCCGACCGGCGCGGGTATCTCCGGGGCTTCGGCGCCCGCTCCGGGCTCCACGCCGGCGGCGCCTTGGCGCTGCAGCAGGAACTCGGCGAATTCCAGCAGCATTTCCGCCTGCGCGGCGGGAAGCTTACGGAGAATCCCGGCCAGGCGTTTCGCGGTTTCGTCTGTCACGGGCGTCTCCCGCCGCTATTGCGCGGAACGCTTCTCGCAGTGTTCATGCGCGAAGTCCATGAATTCATCCATGGCGCGCAAGCGGAATTTCTGGCGCTGGAAGACGATGGAAAACGGCCGTTCCAGCTGGGGTTCGAGCGGGCGCACCGCCAGCGTGCCCAGCTTCAGTTCCTTCACCACCGTCGCCTGCGACACGATGGAGACGCCCAGCCCCGCCTCGACCGCGCTCTTGACCGCCTCGGGATTGCCCACCTCGAGGTTGACGTTGAGGTCATGCAGCTGCATGTTGTTCTTCGCGAGGTATTCGTTGATGAATTCGCGCGTGCCGGAGCCCTCCTCGCGCACCACGAACGGCAGACCCGGGAGGTCCTCGACCGTGATCTTGGGTTTCTTCGCCAGCGGATGCTGCGGCGGGCAGATGAATACCAGTCTGTCGCGCCAACAGACCTCGACCACGAGATTCTTGTTCGCGATCGGCGACTCGACGATGCCGACATCCACGGAATTGTCCTCGACCATGTGCACGATGCCCACGGAATTCGAGACCTTGAGGCGGATGTTGATGCCGGGGTGTTTTTCCTTGAATTCGCCAAGCAGGCTCGGCAGCATGTATTCCGCAATGGTGGTGCTGGCGCCGATGATCAGGATGCCGCTGACGTCGCCGGTCAGTTCGCGCACGCGGCTGTCCATCTCCGAATAGAGCGCAATGATCCGTTCCGCGTATTCGTAAACACGCTCGCCCGCGGCCGTGAGGCTGATGCGGTTGTGGGTGCGGTCGAACAGCCGCGTGTTGAAATACTCCTCCAGCTGCCGGATCTGGAACGTCACGGCCGGCTGCGTCATGTGCAGGGTCTCGGCCGCCTTGGTGAAGCTCAGCAGCCGCGCCACCGTGTGAAAAACCTGCAGTCTTCGATCCGCCATCGATTTACCCGTTTAGCCCGAAAGGCCGTTATTTTTGACGCCAGAGCGAATTATGTAGGACTGCGCGATTCAACTCAAAGCCGCGCGGCAGTCGAAAAAGGCTGTTGCGGCGGTACCCCGCCGGCTGGCGAGCCGGGAAGCTGGCCTGAAACCGCCGGCGCGTCCACGTCCGGGCTGCGCCGCAGGTTTTGAGACAACTGCTAGGCGAATCCTTCCAGTTTGAGCTTCAAGTCGGTCGGGCTGGTGGCGTAGAACAGGGCGGTTTCCTCGTCGATATGGCCCTGCTTCACCAGGTTGAGGAGCGAAGCATCGAAGCTCAGCATGCCCTCGGCCAGGGTGCCCTTGCGGATCAGGTCGCCCAGTTCCTTGATCTTGAGCGGGTCGAGAATGTATTCGCGCGCCAGCGCCGATACCGTCAGAACCTCGCAGGCCACGATACGGCCCGAATTGTTCTTGCGCGGCAACAGCCGCTGGCTCACCACGCCGCGCAGGTTCTGCGCCAGCTTGGCACGGATGCCGACCTGCGCCTCCGGCGGAAAGCTGGTGACGATGCGCGAGATGGTCTCGGCCGCCGCCGGCGAGTGCACCGTCGAGAACACCAGGTGTCCGGTCTCCGCCGCCGTCATGGCGGTTTCGATGGTTTCCGGGTCGCGCATTTCGCCGAGCAGAATCACGTCCGGGTCCTCGCGCAAGGCGGCGCGCATGGCCTCGGCGAAGGTGTTGGTGTCGATGCCGACCTCGCGCTGGGTGATGATCGAACGCTTCTCGGAGAACAGGAACTCGACCGGGTCCTCGATGGTGATGATGTGTTCGCTGCGCGAAAGATTGATGCTGTTGATGAGCGAGGCCAGCGTCGTGGATTTGCCGGAACCGGTGGCGCCCGTCAGCAGTATCAGGCCGCGTTCCAGCTTCGTGAACGCCATCACGATGTCCGGCAGGAACAATTCCTCCGGCGCGGGGATATTGGTGCTGATGACGCGCAACACCATGCCGATCGAGCCGCGTTGATAGAAGATGTTGGCGCGCACGCGGCCGATGTCCTTGAAGCCGATGGACAGGTCGACCTGGTGGGCTTTCTCGAAGATGGCCAGCAGCCGGGCCGACATCATGGTGCGCGCCAGGCGCTCCATGAAATCGGGCGGCAGCGGCGGGATCTCGCGCAGGGCGCGCAGGTTGCCGTCCACCCGCAGGATCGGATGATTGCGCGTGCGCAGATGGATATCCGAAGCGTTGACGCGCACGGCGTGCGCCAGCACCTGGCTAAGCAACTTCAGCGGATCGGTCGTGCCGGTGATGGCGACACCCGTACCGACGCCTTCTGCCGGGGTGGTGCTGTTCGGGCTGGTGGATTCGGACATGGTTACCCTGCTGTCTGTCTTCTGTGTCTAGTTTAGATCATTCTTCCGGTTGCGCGACCACGCCATCAGTCTCGACAGAGAGCGGCTGATATCACGCCCGCAGCATAAAAAAACAGACACGCCGAGGCGTGTCTGTTTTGTCACGGGGTACGAGGCGTAAAACGTTACAGATCGCGCTTGAATCCCGCAATCGCCTCGAGGGCCACCTGGATGCCCCACGGCGCGGTCATGATCTTGGTGAAACCATGTTCACCGGCCATTTTGGTGTCGGGGAAATTCAGTGCGATGCGATAACGGGCGCGCAACGCGATCACGCGGTTGCCATCCACCATCAGTTCATACGGCAGGTAGGCCGTGTGTTTCAGCTCCTGATGGTCGACGATGTCGATGATCTCCTTGTCGGTGTCCTTGTTGCCCTTGTCGACACCGTCACCCTTGGGGATCGCCACCCCGAACACGCTGATCTCCTTGCCCGGCAGATCGATACGATAAACTTTCTTGGTGCCGCCGAGACCGGCGGCCAGATTTTTCTCCACGGTTTCCACCGCGGTCTTGTAATCCGGGTGATCCTTCAGATAGTCCACGTCCTTGAAGTAGGGCATGAACATGGCGTAGCGATACTGGCCGGGCTTCAGCCTTTCTTCCTCGATGCCGTTCTCCGAACCGAAGGGTTTCACGGCTCCCAGCGCCGCTTTCATCTTGGCGGATACGCCTTCGAGTTTGCCCAGGCCGTAGGCCGTGCCGATATAGGCCGGGTTGACGTAGGACACCTGGATTTTTCCCTTGACGTCGGTCACCGCGACGCGCTGGGCGGCGCCGAATCCGCCATTGAAGGCCTTTGCAGCCGCCGTCTTGAGCTCGTTATTGGTGGCGCAGATCACCATGGCGCCGGCGAAAGGCGAATAGGCGCCCACGACCTCGAATCCCTGCGCCGTCAGTTTGGTCTTGACCAGTTCCGACACCTGCTTCACGTCGCCGGGTAGCGCATCGCCCAGGATGAAGGGCTTGAGCGCCTCGGCATGCGCCATGCCTGAAACAAACGCAGTCAACAAACCTGCGAAAATTACACTGCTTAATTTGCTGAACATCATTATCCTCCTCAAGCCTGTCTTGGCTTTCTCGAAGCAAAAAGGGGCCGGATATGTATCCGGCCCCCAAGTTTGGATCACAGCATAATGCTTCGAAAAAGGTTATTTAAAACGTTTTGCCATAAGCGATGCCAAGCGAGTTCTGGTCCATTTCCAGATTAGCCTCGCCACCACCAAATCCCGGGGGGGCTCCAGGCGGGATCGAGCTCGAACCATTCACCTTGTTGCTGAAGGCGTGCATGTACATGGCGGACATCTCGCTGGCCTTGTCGAGCTTCCAGGTAGCGCCGAGGGTCAGATGATCCTCGATAACGCCGGGGGCAAGCAGGTTGAAAAGTGTCTGACTCGCCGGGATCGGCTGATCCCCATGGTTCCAGCCAGCGCGCACAACAAGATTGCTGTTCACCTGATGCTGCACGCCGAGCTTGTACACGGTGATGTCCTGCCAACCAAAGCCAGCACCATCATTGCTGCCGAGCAGGTTACCAGAGACCGTAAGATTCTCCAGCGGGTTGCTCACTGCCTTGGAATCCGTGTACTTGATCTTCTCGATATCGAGGGCAACCACCGTTGCAGGAGTCGCATTGATTGCAATTCCGACAGCATAGTTCGACGGAATATCGAAATTACCTTGTTCCGCAAACAGACCCTGGTATTTATCAAACTTGGACATGTTTGTTTCTGTCTGATAGGTCGCACCCAAAGTAACAGTGGAGCTCATTTTTCCTACCCAGCCAATGCGCGCGCCCCAACCGGTAGCATCATCATAACCGTTATCTGTTAGATTGCTGCCGGAGCTGCTGCTTGTGGTGAAATTCTGCAGCCCTGTCGCCTTGAAGCGCTGGTAGGCAAAATTCACCGCGACACCTACTGAATGCTCATTTGAAAGCTTCCATGCCATGGTCGGAGCGATAAAAAGCTGTGAAAGGTCCACACCGGCATTCGTGGAGCCAAAAAGGCCAATAGGCGTCTTGTAGCTGGTGTTCATACCGCCATTACCATATACGGAAACGCCGAACGAGCTGTTGCTGTTCAACATCGTGTTGTAGCCGAATTCGGGAACAAGAAAGAGATCGTCTTTATTGGGATCGTAGCTGACAGTCCCGACTGAACCGTTACCGACTATCGAGGTGTCGCGATTCGGCTGGAATAAGGTCGCGCCCAGATCCCAGCGATTCCCAACCATCACCATGCCCGCCGGATTGGTCGCAGCGGCGAGGGCGTCCTGAGAATAGGCCACACCTGCGCCCGCCATGCCCTGGGCCTTGATTCCATATCCATGCTGGAAATAACCGTTAGTAGCAAACGCCCCCGGCGCTGCCACGGCAGCGGCGACGGCCAAAGCCAGAACCACATTTTGTTTCATGCCCGACATGTCATCTTCCTCCGAAAAAGTTGGGGCGTCGTGCCCCGCCAATTGTCAAAATCCTTAAAGCCTTTAAGACTGGAATTGCCAGCGCGGAAAATCTCCGCTCCAGTCCGATTCTTGAAATACCGTTTCTTGAAGGCCCCGTATTTTTGCTGCTTCTCAGCAGGCACTGTTGCCTCTGCTGCAACAAGCTTCGCTGAGTTACAACACTTAACGGAAGTAAAGATGAGGGGGGTGAAATGTCAAATTCTTGAGGCAAATGATCAGAAAATACTCATAAGCCAATGAATATTAGTGTTTTCTAATAGTCTTGCGGGAAAAAACTGCACGGAATCTGAGGAACGCTTGGCCGTCCACCAAGTCACCGAACCGCAGTAGCTGACCGAGACGGAATACAGGCTGCCCGAAGTCAGGAACGACGTACCGGGTTCCACGACCGCATCCACGGCGTCTTTATCATTAAATAGGTCCGCAAACACTGCCGATCCGGGACGTCGACACGAAAAAATCAGGAGCAGAAACTTTCGCGGCGGACTTCGCGCAATCCCGGGACGAGCCATATGCGGACGGAAAGGCCGATCACTGAGCGCACGCACGCTCGAACGGATTCCTGCATTAGCCCTTAATTGGTGTGCTGGATCAGTTCGCCCTGCTGCGATGCCAGAGCGCGTTGCGCACACACGATCAGTTCAGTGTCGGACAGGACTTGAAAGAGAGATACAAGGATCAATGACCGGGCACAGCAACGATGAACTCCCGGGTTTTGCCGTCACGACAGCCTGCAGATTTTCCCGGGCCGCCGGAGCGTTTTACCCGTTGTGCTATCCGTTCGTGATGACCTTCACGAATGAATACGCCTGCAACCTCGGCGTATTGCTGACATGTGGAAATGTTTATTTAGATGACGCCAACGCATAAAAAAAGGGGCACCATAGTGCCCCTTTCTCTTCCGATTGTCCCGGGACCCGGAGCCCGGCAGCGCTGCGCGCGCAGAACCCCGTCTTCCCGCGGGCATCATGCAGCGCGATGCCCGATACGTCACGTCTCCCTGCAGCAAATCGCTGCTGACAGGCTCAGGCCTTCTTCAGCAGGAAGGTGTACTCGCCGTTGGCTTCGTTGGATTCCAGCAGCTGGTTGCCGGTCTGCTTGGCAAACGCCTGAAAATCCTTCACCGAACCCGGATCGGTTGCGATGATGCGCAGCGTCTGACCGGTGGTCAGCGTATTCAGCGCCTTCTTGGCGCGCAGAATCGGAAGCGGACAATTCAATCCGCGTGCATCGAGATCTTGATCAGCCATGGTTCCTCCTCAAAAAAAGAAATTTCTGGAAAACGCAACGTTATGGACAGTCTGAGGGCGATATATTATAGATTTCTAATTTACTATCAAACAGGCCGGAACTGCCCTGCGCGCTTAAAACAATCATTTCAGCCCCCCTTGCCCCCGGATCCCTGTGCTGGGGAACCAAACTGAATGCCGGCGCTCTGAGTAATCAGGATAACCTCTTGAAAAACAGCTGGTTAGACTCCATCCAGACTGGGATCGTCGTTCTTCCGGGGGGAAAGCCCGAATTCCGGGGAGGCAAACCTGAACATCGAATTGCCCGGCTTCATTTTGACCGGACACGGACGCCGGTAACAGGGAATACTTGCCAGCCGCGGCGCATCCGCCATTTCGTGGTTGGCCTGAATCGGAGATTTGTCAGAACGGCCCTACAATGAAAATCATGTTTCGACTCCTCAGCCGGAGCCTGCTGGCGGCCAGCCTGTTGTTCCCGGCGGCGCAGCTGCCGGTCCATGCCGGCAACACCGTCCTTCCCGACCTGGGCGACGAATCCATGACGGTGATATCGCCGGCACAGGAACGCAAGCTGGGAGAAAACATGATGCGCCAGGCGCGCCGCTCGCTGGCCTTCATGAACGATCCCGAGATCGGCGAATACATCCAGTCACTGGGCCAGCGGCTGGTGTCGCGCAGCGACAATCCGCAACAGGACTTCCGGTTTTTCGTCATCGACAATCCGACCATCAACGCCTTCGCCGTGCCCGGCGGTTTCATCGGCGTGCACACCGGGCTGATCCTGGCCGCGCAGAACGAGGCCGAACTCGCATCGGTGCTGGCGCACGAAACCGCGCATATCACGCAACGCCACATCCCGCGGCTGATCGCGGAGTCGCAACGCACCACCCTGCCGGCGCTGGCAGGCATCATTGCCGGCATCCTGCTCGCGAGCGCCGGGCATCAGGGCGGCGAGGCGGCGATCGCGCTCACCAGCGCCGCCGTCGCCCAGAAGGGGATCAATTACACGCGCAGTTTCGAGGAGGAGGCCGATCGCATTGGGATGCAGATCCTCGCGAACTCCGGTTTTGATCCGCAGGCGATGCCGGCGTTTTTCGAACAGATGCAGAATCTCAACCGCGTGAACGACACCAGCCTGCCGGAATTTCTGCGCACGCACCCGGTGACCACCAACCGCATCGCCGACTCACGCAACCGCGCCGAGCAGTTCCGCGTGCGCCCGGCGCCCGACAGCAGCGAGTTCCAGCATGTGCGCGCAAAAATCCGCGCCCTGGCCGCCGGGAACCCGGACGAAATTGCACGCGGCTTCCGGGAGAATCTGGCGCAGGGAAAATACCTGAATGCGAATGCCGAGCGTTATGGTTACACCGTGGCGCTGTTGCGTTCGCGCCAGCTCACCGCCGCGCGCGCGGAAGCCGGCAAGCTCGTGGCCCAGCAGCCGGTTCAGGTTTCCTACAGCATACTCCAGGCGGAAACCGAGATGGCGGCCGGAAATTCCAGACAGGCGCTGGCCGTTTACGCCGCCGCCTACGCCAAGACCCCCGGAAACGCGCCGCTCGCCAATTACTATGCCAGCGCCCTGCTCAAAACCGGGAAACACCGGCAGGCCAGGGACCTGCTCAAGACCGCCCTGCAACGGCGGCCGGAGGACCCCGAGCTTTATCGCATGCTGGCGCAGGCCGCGGGTGGCCTGGGTGCCAAATACGAAGCCCACAAGGCCATGGCCGAACATTATTATTGGAGCGGCAATCCCCATGCCGCGATCGAGCAGCTGCAGCTGGCCACCCGTTTCACGGGGGACAATTTTTACCTGCAATCCAGCACCGAGGCCAGGATCGCCAGCATCAAGGAAGAGCTGGCCCTGTACCAGAAGAAATAACAGGGCGAAAAAATTAAAGGAATATTTGGCGGCGGCGGCGCGTCTAAAACCACCGGTTTGGTACAGCCGGACTGTTATCGTGCCAGGCGGATCTACATTAACAGATGCTTATTTACTTGAATAATGATCAAACGAAGGATAAGCATGTGAAAAATGGGATTGCCATTCCCGGAGAGAAAGGTATCCTGATTCACCGGTCCTGAAGCATCATGGGGAATTTGTCGATAGCCCTGCCGGAGATAACCACTCTTGCCAGCGTATCGCGGATACAACCGGCGCATCGTTCAACAGACAACAAGCAGGAGGAGCAATGCAGAAATTTACCCAAATCGTTTTGAGCGGCACTGCCACGGTGTTGTTGGGCCTGGGCTCGTTGCTGGCCGTACCGGTGGTGCAGGCGGCAGGCAAGGCGCCGGACCCCAAGGTCTGCAACGACAAGGACAACCCGCCCAAGGACGCGGTCACGCAGGGCGGATGCATCGTGCTCAATCGCACCAAGGGCAATTGCATGGGTTGCCACGAGATCGCCGGAACCTCCTCCGGCAACATCGCCACCAAGATGGAAAACATGGCGCAGCGCTGGCCCGACAAGGCCAAGCTGCGCGAGCAGATTTACGATGCCTCCAAGGCCAACCCCAGCACCGTCATGCCACCGTTCGGACGGCACAATATCCTGACGCCGGATGAAATCGACAAGGTCGTCGAATTCGTTCTGACCTTATGACATCCATCCTGGAACCCACGCGTCACAAGGATGCACAGGCAATGAAACCAATTAATACAACGGAGGACCCCGTGACTCACCTTCCCCGCCGTCAGTTCCTCAAGAACACCCTCGCCACCGCCGTGCTCATCGGCGCCGGCAGCACCGGACTGTTCCGCCCCGGCTGGGCCCTGGCCGCCGAATGGCCCAAGGACGCCTTCGCCGCCAAGCAGCTCGACGAAGCCATCCGCGCCGTCTTCGGCCCCGGGGCCCTGAGCCCCTCGCCCGCGGTCAAGC
>JBFMBB010000016.1:0-28537 GCA_040755435.1 Pseudomonadota bacterium
ATGTACAGGATCGCACGCTCGTTCGTGCTGTTGTAGCCGTTACCGAAGATCGCCGCCCATACCGACGTGTTCGTGCCGGTCCGCACGCGCGCGATGGTGGGACGCCCCAGGACATAACCCATGTCGCCCGGGGTTGCAGTGTCGGTGAATTCCCATAGCGAGATCTTCGAGGCATTTGCCTCGTCGAAGGCCAGACCGCCGATGCTCGCCCCCGCGGGATCGGTGATATCCAGCGCAAACACGCCTTTCGCGCCGGCTCCCATGCCGCTCACGAGCACCGTGCGCCAGCAGCCGTCGGTGCCGCATCCGCCCGATACGTTCGTGAAGGCACCGAAGGCATCGCCCGTCGACGGCGATCCGTCCACGAAGTAGCGGTGGGTATAGTTGGGGTTGGAGAGTTCGGCGAGGTTCGGGAACAACATGCTCGGGACATAGGCGATCTCTTCGGCGCCGGTGCTGGCGTTGAAACCGTGCAGCATGCCGTCATTGCCGCCGACATAGACCATGGCCTGCCGGTTGTAGTAGGTCGTGCGGAAACTGGAGTGCGTAACCGCTTCGATGTCCGGCAGGTAGGGCGGCGCGCCCACATAGATCGGGGAGGAATTGACGATATCGCCCAGTTTCGCGGTGCGTGAGCGGAAGTCGCCGCCCTCATTGGTCGTATCACCACGCAGAAAGTCAAGGCGGGATGAACCCAGGCCGTCGGCGACCGAGGTGGCCGGGTTCTTGTTCAACATGCATTGCTGCGCGGTGCTGAGCGAGGCCCATAGAAACGCCACGCCGCCTTCGGCTGTGGCCGAGGCGTCGGCGGCGCAACCACCGAGGGCGGATTTCGAGAAACGGGTGATGATTTCGCGCCCGCTCGACCAGTCCAGGGACTGCAACTGAGTCTTGGCGCTCCATACCTGGCTGCCGACCACGCCGGTCGAAGGATCGATCGAGAGGGCGCGCAGATCGCCACTCCACTCACTGCTGGTGAACGTCGCCTGGTAGAGGCGGGTCTCGGTATTCAGAGAGCGCGAGTTCACCGCCACCGAAGCGGCGGAACCGGTGCGGTTCGCGATTTCGGCAATGGCATCCGTAAGGCTTTGTTGCAGTGTTTGCGGATTCTTGGCGCTCAGAAAACTCCCACGGCCGTTGAAAGATGCGTGGCGCAGGTCGTCGATCCGGTGCTGGTCCTGGCTGCTCATTTCGTACGTGCTCGTGGCATCCGGTATGGCGATCCAGGCCGAGGAAACTGTCGCCACCTTGGTCGAGCCGTCATACGACGAAATAATCGATTCCTCACCGGACCCGCTGCCACCGGTGATGGTGATCAGCATGCCTGCGTAGAAGTTGTCCGTGCTGGAGGAGCCGCTGCTCAGCGTGATCGTGTTGCTGCCGCCGCCCTGCGCGGTACCGGTATAGGACCCCGCGGCGGAAGGGTCCGGCCAGGCGAAGGGGCTGGTCTTGTCGGCCGGGTTGGCGCTCAGGGTGCCGTTCACGCCGAAGGCCACCCCGAATGTCACCATGTGCTGGTGATCGGCGTCGTCCACGCCAGCCGTGACCGGCACGTCGTTCGACAGCGACCCCCACAGGTCGCGCTCGTAGTAATGCATGGCGACGTCCGCCAGCGTGTTGGACCAGGTATCCGCGTAGGCGCCACCGTCCCAGGTGGTGTTGCCGGCGGTATTCGGGCTGTCGTTGTCGCTGTCGACGTTGCCCAGCCCGGAGAAAGTGCCGTTGTAATAACCGTCAGTCATCAGGATGGTGAAGTTCTGCTGGCAGGATCCGCCATTGGCGGCGCTGAGGATCGGCGACAGCGCGCTGACGGTGCCGGTATGGCTGGGTGCGACGCCGAACAGCCCGGTTTGGGAAATGCCCTCGAAGTATTTCCCGGCATTGTTCAACGGAGTGCGCAGCGGGGTCCCGCCGAACGAATCGATCCGGCTGACGGCCGACAGCAATGCCGCTTTATTGGTTCCGCTGCTCATGTCGGCGATCTGCGTGCCGACGGAGTTGTTGTTGTGAATGGTGGCGAGACCCAGCCTGGCACTGCTGCTGTTTACCAGCTCGCTCACGGCGCGCTTGAGCACGTACTCGCGGGTGCGGTAGTAGCTGTACCAGTTGGCGTAGTTCTTCTTCTGGGCGTCCGTCATGCTGGAAAAAAGCACCCCACCACTGTCCGCGCTCGTATCACCGCACTCACCGACATCGTACTCGCCGTCGCTGTCGCTGTCCGTCCAGGCCCAGTAGGCGACCGAGACGTTGCTGGTTGACGACAAATCCGTGGTGCTGCTGGACGATGAATAAGGGTTCGTCCGCACAGAGTAATTGGGGCTGGCATCCGATCCGCCACCGTAGAGCCATGCATCCTTGTAGGCCACGGACGCGCTGTCCAATCCCTTCCAGGGCGTATAAGTCAGGCTCGGATTGAAGGCGAGCACGTTGTACCCGGCGCACAACTCGAGTCGCTCGGTCACATCGTTTGGCGTCAGGTCCAGTGTGCGGCAGCCGCTGGAATTGTTCGGATTGCAGAAATTCGAATCGGCGCTGGCGCCGTTGTTGGGCAGAATGCTCCAGTCCATGCTGCCCGAGTCGTCGAGCAGGAACAGGATATTGGGTTGCACCACGTTCTGCAGGAACAGCGGCGTGGTCGCAAAAGTCAGTTGCGCGGCATGCGCCATCGGCGCGCTCGCGACCAGCACGGCGGCACCAGCCGTCACGATGGCGCGAATCACTCGCTGGCGGATCGTGCCGGCAAGGGCGGGTTGATCTGAATCGGAGATGGAGCGATCGAGCATATGGCCTCCGTGTATGGCCTGGTGCATGTGTTTGTTCGTCAGAACTGGCGCGCGTAGGTGGACTGAACCATGGATACGGCGGCATCGGTGCCGCCGGTCCCGCGCGCGGTGATGCGCGCCAGTGTGCTGCCCTTGCCCTTGTAATCGGTCGGCGAGACGATGCTGCCCTTTTCTTCGGGAAGCTCGCCAAGGTCTTCAATGATGTATTTCGGCTGGGTATTGATCTTGCCTACGATGCTGCCGCAGCTCGAAGTGAGCGTGGGTGTGCAAGGATAGGTCACGACATTCGCCGACGACCAGTTGACCGCATCCCAGTTCGAAACGGCCGAGGCGGAGTCGGCCACATACAGGCCGTGGGCAGTGTCCGGGAACACGGGTTTCGTGGTCTGGTTCTCGTACCACCGTTCCGCGGCCAGCAGCGCCGTCTCGGCCGCCTGGAAGGCGAGGTTCCGGTCCTTCATGTTGCCGGCCATTTTTTCCTCCAGCGAGGTGGTGCTCATGGCGGTCACTCCGATGATGGTGAGCAGGGCGAGGAACACCAACGCCATGACGAGCACGAAGCCTTTCTGGAGGTCAGGCGTGCGGGCAATGCCGCTGGTCATCGGTTTGGCTTGAGCAGTCATGTCAGTTGCGCTTCTGGATGGTGGCGAGATAATACTGGCGTCGCCGACGATCATCAGCCGCAGGCGCCGGAAAGCTGATGCCGTCGAATGACAGTGGCGTGGCGAGACTCACGTCCTGCGCCACGTTGGTGCTGGTGCGCGTTGCCAGTCCCACGCGCACGGCGACGACCATCCCGTAGGACGTTACCGCGTCGGCGCGCACGAACCGGTTCGGGACGTAGTCGCGGCTGTTCACGGCCTCGGTCTCCTCGCCGAACGACAGGCGCATGTCCTCGACGCCTTCGACCAGTTCCTGCGCTACCGCGGTCGGACCGCCGCTGTTGGTCAATTCTTTTCGAAACAACGCCGGTTCGCCGCTCGCGCCGGTACCGATGTAATAGGCGCGGCTTATCAGTTTCATCAGCTGCGCGTCATTTCCGTAGGAATGGGTGAGGTTTACTTCAGAGTTGGATGAATTGGAGTGGGCGACGGTTTTCTTGTCGCTGCCGGAATTGGATACGCTGGTGGCTCGAAACACGTCCGCGTTTCTGCAGTCTGAAACGATCAGGATATCGTCCGCCGAAAGTTCGCCCACGATAGATGCCGTATTCAGAATCTGCACGTTCGCATTGCTCGGGGTGGTATTCCCGGTCAGGTGCGTATCGGTGGTTGATCCGCGATGGATGATAATGACATCGGTATTCGGGCGCACATCGCCGGCGCTGAAGTAGTCGCTTGACAAATTCGGCGTCCAGTCGGTGAGAGCGGTACCCGTTCCGTTTCCGGTGTACTTGTGGGCGCTTATTCCATTTGGGTTGAAATTGACCAGTGTATTGTTCGGGTTGGCAATACTGCACACCGTGCCGTTGGGACAGACGCCACCTACTGGTGTGCCGACAGCGAGCTTGCTTGAGCATCCCGTATAGCCGGCCATGCGGATGTCATAACTCAGAAACTCCATGGCGAAGCGCCCGGCCTCCTGGGTGCGTGCCTGGTTTTCCTCGATGGTGTAGGTCTGACGACTGGTGAGAAAAACCTGGGATATCGCGGCCAGCAGTATCAGACTGATGGTCAGCGCAACCATCAGTTCGACAAGCGTCAAGCCTTGTTGCCGGCATATGCCGCCAATGCCGGAAATCTGTCGATAGGCTGAAAACCGCAAGGCAGTCATAAATCGACCTCCACGACGATGCTCATATCCAGATCATTTTCCTTCCAGGTGATGGTGACCGTCCGGCGGTTGTTAGTGGTGGAAATTGCCCCCGTGCCCATGGGCAGGGTCGCGGCAATGCGCGCCTTCCAGTTGGCAAGGTCGTAGGTGGCGATGTCGGAGACTGAGCAGTTAACGGCGCCGCTGCAGGCGGGCGCAGTATAGGTAGCGGTTGCGGCGACCGAGTTATAGCTTCCTGCGCTCTTGGCCGCCGGATTGGCGCGAATGCGGTCGATGATGTCATAAGCGATCAGGACAGCCTGACTGCGCAGGTACGATTCCTGATTGAATTTGATGCCCACGGTCTGAAGGGTCGCGAGCCCGAGCAGCCCGATGGCGAGTATCAGGAGAGCCACGAGCACCTCGACGAGCGTAAAACCGCTTTGCCGACGCCCACCGCGCCGGGGATGCGTGGCGCATGACATATTCATGCCATTTGCCAGAACTGCAGTTTTCATGTCTTCAGTCATGAGATCAGGGACAGGTAATGGTGCTCGTTCCTTTTTGCAGCGTACGGATACGACCGCCGGCATTGATGGCCACGGCACGTTTCTGGCTCGCTCCGCGGTCGTCACACAGCGCGATTTGGGTGTCTGCCGTCAGGGTGCTGGTACCATCGGCCTTGAATGTGACACGGTTTGCAGTGTCGGTGGCGGCCCCGGCGCCGGTGCCCTTGATGACGCAGTTCTGATCATCCAGACCCTGACGGATGCGTAACACCGTTTCACCGGCATCGATGACCCCGTCGCTGTCGCTATCTATGAAGGTGATGCGACCGGTGGTCCAGGCGTTACCCGCCGTCGTATTACATGCCGGGCTCGCTTGGGGATCCGATGTCTTGCAAATAGTAATAGGGGCGACGCGCTTGACTGCCTCGCTGCGCGCATGATTCAGGTCTCCTACCAAGTCGTTCGTATACCCACTTAATCTATGGTCTTTTAATATGTTCTTGATACTGGGAACGGCGACGAAGGAGAGGATAGAGACGACCAGCAATGTCACTATCAGCTCGATTAAAGTGAATCCTGTTGAATTCCGTGCATATCCGATGAAAGGTATATTTTTACAGATGAATGGTCTAGCGAACGTATTTTTAATACCGACAAACGGCATATTTTGGCAGATAAAAGGGACACCATGGTTCTTTGCTGTGCTCACCAGGAATGGCGAGGCAATTAATTTCCTTGTGAACAAGATAGTCATTGCATTGATATCTAAATTATATTTTTTGGTAACCATTAGCTGACTGGTTTTTCCAGTTCTAAGTCTAATTGGATATGTAGCTCCTGCAATTGCCGTGATTTGTCACTAACCTCATTACCCCAGTTGTGTTATTGAAAAATCGAATAGAGATGAGCGGCTCATCAGAACCGACAAACGGTAATACTCACAAGACATTTTTGATTTGAAATACTAGGGAATTTTTAATTGAATCAGAGAGATCAATGTTGATAGCGATCTTGCATCAAATTAGACATTACTAATGTCTTTCTTTATAATAATTCTAAATGAATATGCTGCACTACCCAAAGTCGGAAACGGAAATCGTCGCGTTTTTACGCCAGCACGATATATACCCTACAAATCAAAGGGTAGTTATCACCCGCTTGCTGTTTGAAAAATGTACCCATCTGTCCGCGGAAGATGTGTTTCGCCTGGTCAACACGGATAACCGTCATGTCTCCAAGGCCACGGTCTATAACACGCTCGGTTTGCTGGCGGAGAAGGGTGTGGTCAGGGAAGTGATCGCCGATCCCACGCGCATTTTCTACGATCCGAACACGCAGCCGCACCATCATTTTTTCGATGTCGCCACCGGCGAGCTGACAGATATCAGTGCCGACCAGATTCATGTGAGCAGTTTGCCGCCGCTTCCGCAGGGTGCCCGCCTTGAGGGGGTGGATGTCATCGTACGCTTGCGTCCCGACAAATAAATTCCGATTGCGCCGGCCGCGCTGCGGTTGGTTCATTTGCAAGAACCGCTTATACTTCCGGCCCGCTTCAAGATTACTCCAGGCCGGTGTAGCTCAGTCGGTAGAGCAACTGATTCGTAATCAGTAGGTCAGGTGTTCGATTCACCTCACCGGCACCATAATCAATGAGTTAGGTGCGTTTTTATTTTGCGCCGCCCGATATTTATTGGACAGTTTGTTAGACAGTTATCGGAAAGTCGCGGGTTTTACGCACGAAGCAACTGACAAACGCGTTTCTTGTGCGGGGGTCATCGTGCCCCGGTAGATCCTGCGCGTTCTCCGACTCGCTTCCCGCCTTCGCGCGCAGGTCATGGAAGGTAAAGCTCTGTTCGAGAACCTTGTCCTTGATTGCCTTGGTCATCAGTTTTTTGCCAGGTGCTCGAGAAACCATCGAGCGTGTAGCGGGCCCCGCGATAGTCTCGAGGTTTCGAGCAGGTCGACCACATTCTTTTTCCAAGAACCATTCACTCAGGAGCCAGTTCAATCAGCGAGTTATAGATGTTATGGTCTCTGCTGTTTAGCCTCGATAAGGCTCGGTTTTACAAGTCGGGACCAGAAACTGTGCAAAACGCTACGGCACGACGCAGCTGCTTCGTGAAGGTTACGCGTGCGATCGCACAGGTCCACTGAATTGCTCGGAGGCTCGCGCCTTCTCAAAAGTAGTGCCACACGCGCAGCTCGATCCGGCGGTCGTTCTGTTTTCCGCCAAATTCGGTGAGCCGCGCCCCCCGGGAAAAAACAAGCGCGCCGACGCCGACTGAGAATTTCGGGAACACGGGCTTTACAGCGCTTGCCGGTTTGACAACCTTGTCAAGGCTAGGCTATGGTCGTCCACCATGAAATGGATTGCCAGAATCCTGCTCCTGTTCGTTTTGTTCACGTCGGTCGCCATGGCGTGGGACAGCGACAATTGCGGGCAGGATCTTGTGTTCGATTCAGCCAGCGCCTCCCAGAGCCACGACAACGGATCGCCATCCGGCAACTTCAATGATCTTTGCGGCCATTGTAGTCATATGGGTTCCCATCTGCTCGGTTATGTCGCGAGCACCCCGTTCGCCGTTTTCTGCGCCGACCGTGCATGGCAGGGCCGTTCCGCGACCGTTTCTCCCAAACCCTCCTTAAATCCACTTTTCCGTCCCCCCCGTAACTCCTTCGTCGCCTGAGTATTGAACCCGGTCAGCCGCCGCGGCCCTTGCCGCGCGGTCTGTCATCCGGAAGCAATCCGTTGAGCGCAAGGAGTTGTCATGGAGTTCCATGTCTTTTTTTTGACGCTGTTTTCAAGGCTGGAAAAGTCACGAGCGTATTTTTATAAATCGGTTGTCATCAAAAACCATTCGCGGTTACTGGCAGCTCCGTTGCTGATGTTGTTGCCGGCGGTGGTGACGGCCCAGACCGGCGCCTGGACCCTGGGATCCGCCATCCAGCGCGCCGTGGAAATCGCCCCCGAGGTGCGCGCCGCCGAGGCCGTGGTACAGGCGCGCGCGGGCGAACTGACTCAGGCGGGAAGCTTTCCCAATCCCAGCATTGAGCTGCGCGCGGATGACCGGCTCGGCCAGGAGGACGGCCGCGGCGGCACGGACTTCACGCAACTAGCCCTTTCCCAGCCGCTGCCGCTGCGGCGCGTGTCGCGCGAGCGCGCCGTGGCGGAATCGCGGCTCGCCGGCGCCGAAGAGAACCGCCGCCTGCGGCGGCTGGAGCTGGAGCGCGCGACCGCGCAGGCGTTTCACGACCTGCAACTGGCGCAGGCCAAGCTCGATGTCGCGCAGGCAAGATTGAAAGAGACCGAAAGCTATCCCGGCGGCGCCAAGGGCGCGCGCGACCGGCTGGTGCGTTATCTCGCGCCGCTGGAGCGCGCGCGCCTGGCCATCCTGCGCGAGGAGGCGAACCAGGCGGTCGTCGCCGCCGAACGCGAGCGCGAGCAGGCGCTGATCGCATTCCGCGCGCGGCTGGCGCTCGCGCCGGATGCCGCGGCCGAAACCGTGCCATTCGCCGAACCGCCCGCGCCACCCGCGCTCGAAGCGCTGGCGCGGCGTCTGGACAACCACCCCGCGCTCGCCGCCGCGCGCAAGGAATACGAAGCCGCCGAGGCCAACATCGCGGCGGCGCAGTCGCAGCGTTTCGCCGATCCGGCATTGAACCTGTTTCGCGAGCGCGACATTCTCGCCGGCGCCCGGCGCAACGTCAGCGGCGTGGGGCTGAGCGTGCAGCTGCCGCTGTGGAACACCAATCCCGGCATCGTGGATAAGGCCAAAGCCGAGGCTCTGGGCGCGCGCACGGATTATGAAATCGCCGCGCGCGAGGCGCGCGTGCGCCTGGACCAGGCGTACACCGAACTCACGCGCGCGCTGGTGCAAGTACAACGCCTACGCACGAGCCTGCTCGAACCTGCACAGCGGTTGAACGATCTGGCGCGCCGGAGCTTCGCCGCGGGCGAGGCGAGCGTGCTGACGCTCATCGACGCCGCGAACAGCTATTTCGATACCCAGGGGCGTTACGTGGAACTGCTGGCGCGGGCGCAGGCGGCGCAGGCCGAGCTGCGGTTGGCCGCCGGGCAATCGCTGATGAGCGGGGAGGGGCGGCCATGATTACCGCGCTGATCCGGTTTTCGCTGATCCAGCGACTGATGATGCTGTTGTTCGCCGTGGCGCTCACGGCCGGCGGACTGTGGGCCTTCAAGGCCCTGCCGATCGACGCCTTCCCCGACATCTCGCCGCCGCAGGTGCAGGTGATCGTCAAGGCCCCGGGACTCGCACCGACCGAAGTCGAGTCGCGCATCACTTTCCCGATCGAGATGGAGATGCAGGGCATACCGAACCAAAAGATCCTGCGCTCGACCACCAAGTACGCGTTGAGCAACATCGTCATCGACTTCGAGGACGACACCGACATCTACTGGGCGCGCCAGCAGGTGAGCGAGCGCCTGACCCAGGCGCGCGAGTCGCTGCCCGCGGGCGCCGAGGTGGTGCTGGCGCCAATCTCCACGCCTCTGAGCGACATCTTCATGTACCGCGTCAGGGGCGAAGGCTACAGCCACAGCGAGCTGCGCACGATCCAGGACTGGGTGATCCGCCTGCGGCTGCGCGCCGTGGATGGGGTGGCCGACGTCAACTCGCTCGGCGGCTTCGTGCGCGCCTTCGAGGTGCAGCCCGACCCTAAGCGGCTCGCGGCCCAAGGTCTTTCCATCGACGATCTCGAGCGCGCCATCGAGCGCAACAACCGTAACGCCGGCGGCGACCGCATCAACCGCGAGGACAGCATGCTGCTGGTGCGCACGCTCGGCCAGCTGCGCGACGCCGACGACATCCGGCGCATCACCGTGGTCACGCGCAGCGGCACGCCGGTGCGCGTCAGCGACGTCGCCAGCGTGCGCGAGGGATCGCTGGTGCGCTACGGCGGGGTGACCGCCGACGGCCAGGGCGACGTCGTCACGGGACTGGTTCTGTTGCGCGTGGGCGCCAACAGCCGCACCGTGGTGGAAGCCGTCAAGCAGGAACTGGCGCGCCTGGCGCCGACGCTGCCGAAGGGCGTGACCATCGAGCCGTTCTACGACCGCGCCGATCTCATCAACGCCGCCGTGCTCACGGTGGAGAAGGCGCTGGGCGAGGCGGTGGGGCTCGTGGTGCTGGTGCTGATCGTGCTGCTCGGCAACCTGCGCGCGGCGTTGACCGTGGCGCTGATCCTGCCGCTGTCGGTGCTGTTTACCTTCATCATGATGAATTTCTTCGGGGTGACGGCCAATCTCATGTCGCTCGGGGGACTCGCCATCGCCATCGGCATCCTGGTGGACGCGGCGGTAGTGGTGGTAGAGAACATCCACACCCAGCTCGCGCGCGCGCCCAAGGGCGTGAGCCGGCTGCACCTGGTGTTCCGCGCCGTGACCGAGGTCGCCACCCCGGTGCTGTCCGGCATTCTCATCATCGCCATCGTGTTCCTGCCGCTGTTCTCCTTGACCGGCCTCGAGGGGCGGCTGTTCGCGCCGCTCGCGCTCACCATCGTGTTCGCGCTCCTGGGCTCGCTCACGCTCTCGCTGACCGTGATCCCGGTGCTGGCGAGCTTTCTCATGCGCGCCGGGGGGTCGCACAAGGAAGACCGGGTACTCGCGGCCATCAAGCGCGTGTACCTGCCGGCGATGCACTGGGCGCTCAATCATCGCAAGACCGCGGTCGGCGGCGCGCTGGTCGCGCTGGTGCTGGCCGCGGCCCTGTTCCCCTTCATCGGCAAGGAATTCATGCCGGTGATGGACGAGGGCCAGACCGTGGTCAACCTGGAAAAGGCCTCGGACATCTCGCTCGAGGCCTCGCTCGCCCTGGACGCTCCGATCCAGAAGGCGGTCCTGGAAATCCCGGAGGTCACCGGCATGATCTGCCGCAGCGGGGCCGACGAGCTGCGGCTCGACCCCATGGGTTTCTACCAGACCGACTGCTTCCTGCGTACTAAACCGCGCGAGGAATGGGGCTACGGGCTGGAGACGCTGCACGACAAGCTGCGTGCAAAACTCGAACCCTTCGGGAAAGACGAGGTCGAGCACGGCTTCAGCCAGCCGATCGACATGCGCGTCTCGGAGATGCTCTCCGGCGTGCGCGCCGACGTGGCGATCAAGCTGTTCGGCGACGACTTCGCAGTGCTGGAAGAAAAAGCCGGGCAGATCGAGGAGATCGTCCAGCGCACCCCGGGCGCCAGCGATGTGTTCCGCGCGCGCCTCTCCGGCCAAGGCTATCTCACGGTGGACATCAAATCGGGACAGCTCGCACGCTACGGCCTCAACAACGAGGATGTCAACGACGTTGTGGAAACCGCCGTCGGCGGCAAGGTCGTGACCGAGGTGATCGAGGGCAACCGCCGCTTCGGCGTGCTCTTGCGTTACCCCGAGCCGGCGCGCACCGCGCCCGCCGACCTCGAGCGGCTGCTCATCAAGACCGTGGGCGGCGCCATGGTGCCGCTCGGCATGGTCGCGAAGATCACCGAGGTGGACGGACCGGTGCTGATCCAGCGCGAGCTGGCCCGGCGTTACGTGGCGACACGCACCAACGTCGAGGGGCGCGACGTGGTGAGCTTCGTCGAAGACCTCAAGGCGGCGATCGAGCGCGAGGTGCAACTGCCGCCGGGCTACTACATCGATTACGGCGGCCAGTTCGAGAACCAGCAGCGCGCCGCCGCGCGCCTGGGAATCGTCGTGCCGGTGGCGATCGCGCTTATCTTCTTCATGCTGTTTTCCACGTTCCGCTCGGTGCGCCAGGCGGGGCTCATCATTCTCAACATTCCGTTCGCCCTGATCGGCGGGGTGGTGAGCCTGTTCGCCTCCGGGCTTTACCTCTCGGTGCCGGCGTCGGTCGGTTTCATCACCTTGTTCGGCGTGGCGGTGCTGAACGGCGTGGTGATGGTGGCGTATTTCAACCAGTTGCGCGAGGCCGGACGCACCGTGCTGCAGGCGGTGCAGGAGGGCGCGGAACGGCGGTTGCGGCCAGTGCTGATGACCGCACTGATCGCCTCGCTGGGCCTCGTCCCCATGCTGCTCGCGACCGGCCCGGGCTCGGAGCTGCAACGGCCGCTGGCGGTGGTGGTGATCGGCGGTCTCTTCACATCAACATTGTTGACGCTGGTGCTGCTGCCGACGCTTTACGCCTGGCTGGAAGGCCGTGCCGAGAAAAAACTGAAACAGACGAAAGGAGAACCGTCATGAGGAAACTGACGCTGATCGTGCACGCCGATGTCGAGCAGGCGCTGGCAGACGTCTTGCGCGGCATGGACGAGGTGACGGGATTCACGTTCACGCGCGTGGAGGGTCACGGCGCCCAGGACGAACGCGACCCGCAGCTTTCCGCGCGTGACCGGGTGGTCGGTTACACCCCGCACGTGCGGGTGGATATTGTACTGGAGGATCAGGACGTGGATAACGTGCTGGAAACACTCGAGCGAAGTCACTGTGGCATGACGGGGCGTTGCGTCTATTGGGTGAGCAAAGTGGAACGGCACGGGCGCTTGTGACGGCAGGCACGCCATCTGAAAGGGGAATTCCATGTACGGCCAGCACCGAAAAATCGATCCTTCCCGGGTCTTGGCGTTCAAGCGCCGCTGCCTGTCGAACACGCAGATCGCGCGTTGCCTGGGAGTCACCACCGGGGATATTTGCCATGCATTGCGCAAGGATGCGAGTGTGAGCAAGCCCCATTAACAACGTTTCAACGAAATAACAAGAAGGAGTTCAGAGCATGTCCAAAGAACACGAGGAAGGAGGGTTCGACGGCTCCTGGTGGCGCTACCCGCCGCTGCGCAACGCGCTGCTCTCCGGCCTGATCGCCGGCACGGGCTTCGTGCTGGCGCATCTCGGATTCATCGCTGAGTCTGTCGAGAATGTCTTCTACTGGTTCGCTATTCCACTCGGCGGCTGGCACTGGACGCGCGAGGGCATCGAGAAACTCATTGAGGAACGCGAGGTCAGCATCGAGATATTAATGATCGCGGCGACCGCCGGCTCGGGGGCGCTCGGTCTGTGGGATGAAGCGGCGGCGTTGGTGTTTCTTTACGGCGCGGCCGAGGGTACCGAGGAGTACACCTATGCTCGCACACGCCATGCCATCCGCGCGCTGCTCGATCTCGCGCCCAAGGAGGCGCGGGTGTTGCGTGACGGCAAGGAGATCACAGTCCTGGCGGAAAGCCTCAAGCCCGGCGATATCTTTGTTGTGCGCCCCGGCGAGGCGCTGCCCACCGACGGCGTCATTCGCTCGGGGAATTCGAGTCTCGACGAATCGCCCGTGACCGGCGAGTCCATCCCGGTGGACAAGAGTCCGGGCATGAAGGTGTTCGCGGCATCCATCAATAAGCAGGGCGCGCTCACAATCGAAGCCACGGCGGCCTTCGCCGACAATACCCTGTCCAAGATCATCCATCTGGTCGAGGAAGCGCAGGAAAGAAAGGGCAAGGCCCAGCAGTGGATCGAGCGCTTCGGCCGGCGCTACACGCCGGCGGTGCTGGCGGTTTCCGCGCTGTTCCTGCTCCTGCCTTGGGCGTTTGAGCTGTCGTGGCAGGAATGGTCGCTGCGCGCGGTGGTGCTGCTGGTGGCCGCGGCGCCTTGCGCGCTCATCATGTCCACACCCGTGGCCATGGCGGCCGGCATCGGTTCCGCCGGCAAGCGCGGGATACTTATTAAGGGAGGTGCACACCTCGAGCATCTGGGAAAGATCAACGTGGTGGCGTTCGACAAGACCGGCACGCTCACCCACGGCAAACCGATCGTGACAGATGTCATTCCCCTCAACGGCTCCGAAAGCGCATTGCTTGCCATTGCGGCGGGCCTCGAACATTTCTCCGAGCATCCGCTGGCGCGGGCCATTCTCGACAAGGCGACGTCGGTGGGCGCCGTGCCCGCCGGCGCCGAGGATTTTGAGGCGCTGACCGGCGCCGGGGCCAAGGCCGCCATCCAGGGCGTCACCTGGTACGTGGGCAACCCGGACCTGTTTACGCGCCTGGGCGTCGATATCAGGGGGGTCGGAGAGAAGCTGAATGTGCTTCAGGAGCAGGGCAAAACCGTCATCCTGCTCGGAACCCGCGAGAAGATCGCGGGACTCATCGCGCTGCAGGACCAATTGCGCGACGGCGCGGCCCGGGTCATCGCCGGTCTGCACGCCGCCGGCCTGCGCACCGCGATGCTGTCCGGCGACAACGCCCGCACCGCCAGGGCCTTCGCACGCCAGCTCGGCATCGACGACGTGCGCGCCGATCTGAAACCAGAGGACAAGGTCGCGGCGGTGCAGCAATTGCAGAAGCAATACGGCGCGGTGCTCATGGTCGGTGACGGTGTGAACGATGCCCCGGCCCTGGCCGCCGCAACCTGCGGGGTGGCTATGGGCACGGCCGGCACCGACGCCGCCATCGAGGCCGCCGACGTCGCGCTCATGGCCGATGACATCGCCAAGGTCGAAGAAGCTCTCACGCTTGGGCGCAAGGCGCGGCGCATTAGCGCGCAGAACATCGTGTTCTCGATCCTGATCCTCGCCGTCATGATCCCGCTCGCTCTGGGCAATTGGTTTAGCGTCGCGGCCATCGTGCTGGTGCACGAGGCGAGCGAGCTGCTGGCGGTGGTGAACGGGTTGCGGGCGGGACGGGGATAGAGGAGCCCAGATTTAGCTCAACGACATCAGCTTGGGGTAGAACAATAAAGCTTGGTCCCTGTGAAACTTCCGCCCGGGGCGGTGGCCAAAACATGAAAAAGAAACGCCACAAGGTGCTGAAACAGTCAACTGACCCCAATCTCCAATCTAAGAGTGATAAACGAGGGAATTCCATGGACACAAAATACGGATTCGGCAAGACCGTCATGCTCGGTTTCGACACCGCTGTTGAACGCGTGATGCAGGAGTTGCAGAAGGAAGGCTTCGGCGTGCTAACCGACATTGATGTTGCCGCGACATTGAAGAAGAAACTCAATCAGGAGATGCCGCCGTACCGCATCCTCGGCGCCTGCAACCCGCCGCTCGCACACCGCGCGCTCACGGCCGAACCTTCCATCGGCTTGCTGCTGCCGTGCAATGTTGTGGTGCGGCAGGACGATACCAGCGCGGTGCACGTTGAGATCATGGACCCAAACGCGGTGCTCGATCTCGTGGACAAGCCTGCAATCGTGGAACTCGCGCGTGAGGTGCGTGAGAAGCTCAAGCGGGTGCTGCGGGCGGTTTAGAACCGGTCCATCACCGCACTTGCGAATTTGACCGAAATCAAAGTTTGGTGCTGGGTTTTACAGTAATTTTTCAACATGTCTCGCGCAATCACATGGTTCCTCATCGTATCGCTGCTCACGCTGAATATGGCGTGGGCGGTAGATAAATGTGCGTTCGACGATCCGTCGGGCCCAGGCACGGGCGTGGTACAGACGCTCGATCCGGCGCCCGCGGATTCCACCGGCACCACCGCAGCCTGCGACCAATGGTGCCCCGGTTGGACCAGCCTTGTTACCTTGCCCGGTTCCCCGGTTTTACTGCCGAGTCTCCTGCCCACTTTCGAAGGCGGGCTTGGCGCGGACCCGTACTTCTTCCTGCCGGCGCCGCCGCCGACCCATCCTCCCCTCGCCTGATCCCGTGAATCCGCGCGGGCATCTGCTCGCGCTGTCCAAGTGCTCGCTCGGCTTTTGCTGACCGGGCGAGCTCCAAGACTGAGAGATATCCGGCGCTTGCCGCGAACCGCGCGGCCGCCCGGTCATTCGAAGGAGAAGGTCATGATCCGCATATTATTTCTTGTCTGTGCAACGCTCTTGTCGGCAACGAGTTTGGCCGAGACGAACGTCTATGGCGAAACCAACCCCGAGTACGACGGCAAGCTGTCGAACCCCCGGCTTGCCGTGCCACCGGCTTTCGGCGCGAAGACCGAGCCGGAGATCGCACTGTGCGACTACCCGCTGGGCGTCATCACGAAACAGGTGGCGTTTTCGCGCCACGGCTCGCCGCACAAGCTGGTCACGCTGGCAAACGGCAAGGAGGGTTGGGTCTACGAGATTCCGCACGCGCGCGGACGCAAGACCTATACGCTGGAGTTCGACGACGGTGTGGTGATCGACGTCATCTACGACGAAGACGACGGCCTGGGCACCGGTGTCACGGCGACCGAGATGCAGGCGCACAAGATGCAGCCACGCGCCGGAGCCCCGATTCCGTGAAAGCACCGGCCTGCCGCACGCGCCTCGGGTTGTGCGGCAGGGCCAGGCGAATTGCAGAACGGCAAAACCAGTAACCGGTATTTCGAAAGGAGGTGAAACGTTTATGGACTACGGCATGGGTTGGGGAATGGGATGGGGCTGGCATTGGCTCGGGATGTTCGTGTTCTGGCTGATACCGCTGCTGGTCGTGATCGCGCTGGCCGCGGTGGCGATCAAGTATCTCTTCTCGGGCAGCGCGCGGAGCGGCACGGCATTGCGCGAGGACCGGAATCGGGCGCTTGAAGTGCTGGATGAGAGATACGCCCGCGGTGAGATCAACCGCGAGGAGTACCTCCAGAAACGCGACGATTTGAAGCGGCACTGAGACGACGCACTGAGGTAGCCAATATGCAATTCAAGTTCACTGACAAAGGAGACTGACATGATGCGAAAGAAACTGTTAATCAACACACTCACAGCGCTGGTCTTGTTCATGGCAAGCGCCGTTCCAGCGGCCGAGGTCCAGAAACCCGCGGGCACCTACGGCCCGGGCTACGGCATGCAACCCGGGATGATCGGCCACGGCATGATGGGAATGAGCCCAGGCATGATGGGTCCCGGCATGGGGCCGGGAATGACGGGCATGATGGACGACGGCTGCACGGGGGGCGGAATGGGCATGATGGGCCCGGGAATGGGAATGGGCATGGGCCCGGGCATGATGATGGGGCCCGGGATGATGGGCGGCTATGGCCCCGGGAGCACGCTCGGTCTTGATGAGTCGCAGCAAAAGCGGATCACGCAGATCCAGGACGAGCTGCGCAAGAAGCACTGGAACCTGATGGGCAAGATGAATGACGAGCGCGTAAAACTGCGCGATCTTTACGCCTCGGGCAAACGCGACCCGTCCGCGATCGGCCAGCAACAGCAGCGTATCTACGACCTGCGGCGCCAGATGGTAGAGTCCTCGGTCGAAGCGCAGAATCGCATGGAAGCCGTTCTCGCGCCTGAGCAGAAGGAGCAGCTGCGCGGTTACGGCCAAGGCTGGATGATGTGGTAGCGGGAGGGGAGCGGTCGGCGTAACAGCCGGCCGCTTTGCATGTCCCCGCCAACTCAAGGAGCAAAACCATGAAATATTCGATCTTACGCAGACTTGGGGTGATATTGTTGATCATGGGAATCGCCCTCGCGGTGCCGGTCTATGCGGAAAAACCTGTCGGACGGAGCATGATGGGTGGCAAGAACGGCGACCTGAGCGTAAGCTTCGGCGCCGAATACACGACCGGCGACTACGGCACCGGGACCGATACCACGATCTGGTACTTCCCGCTCTCATTCAGCTATGGAGATGAGGTTACGACCTTCTCGGTCACGGTTCCCTACCTGATCGTTGAAGGTCCGGGCAACGTCACTCCCGCCGTCGGCGACGGCATGGGGTGGGGAGGTATGGGCGACATGCAGGTGGTGCGCCCCGGGCCGGTTGGAGCGACCCGCACGGAGTCGGGTCTGGGCGATGTCGTGCTCTCGGGCTCGATGCGGCTGGTCGCGGAAGCGCCGACGCACCCACGCATCGATCTCACCGGCAAGATCAAGCTCGCCACCGCCGACGAAGACGACAATCTCGGCACCGGCGAGAACGATTACGCCGTGCAGCTGGATCTGGAGAAGGGGATGTTTTTTGGTTACCTGGGCTACCGCATCTATGGCGATCCGCCGGGGATCAACTTGGACAACGTCGCCTATGGCCTTGTCGGCCTGTCCCGCCCGCTGGACTCGGCCACGCGCGCGGGCGTATCGCTTTATGCACAGCAGGCGGCGGCCGCCGGGGCCGACAACCCGCTCGAGCTGAGTCTGTTCCTGAGCCGCAAGCTTAACAAGGACAGCCGGTTGCGCCCATACATGATGTTCGGGCTCTCCGACAGCAGCCCGGATTGGGGTGTGGGTGTGACACTCTCGCTGTATCGCTGATCTACAATCAACGGATCCATCTGCATAAAAACATACATTCCGAACCTCGCGCAGCTTAGTCAGACGTGTACTTCACGTTTGTGGACCCGCACCGGGCCAAGTCGTTGTCGCACACTTTCAACGCCAATTATTCTATTCGTGATTGGTACGCATGGGCGGTCGGCGGCCGACTACCTAATATCGCGTTCCAAGCTCGCGATAATAGGGCAGGGAGGCCGGTTGCCGGCGCGGCAGGTACGTATAAGCTTGCCCAGCGTATCGCGCATGGATTGCAGATCGCGGATGCGCGCCTCAATGTCCGTCAGGCGATGTTCCGCGATTGCCCGGGTTTCCTTGCAGGAACTGTCGCCGAGTTTCAGTAGTTCGGTAATTTCCCGCAGCGTAAAACCCAGTTCCTGAGCGCGTCTGATGAAGCGCAGCCGCGTGAGCATTTCGGAAGAATATCGGCGCACGCCGCTGACAGGTTTGCGCGGTGTGGCAAGGAGACCGCGGCGCTGGTAATAGCGAATCGTCTCGATGTTGACACCGGCTTCGCGCGCCAGCCGGCCGATGGTCATGTTCGGCTGAGGTGAAATCGGCCGGTTCACGCGCGCACCCTCAGAGTGGTTGACCGATTCCGGCTGCCCGCAATGTTTTTTCGTCCGGCCCGCGTCCGCTGCAACAATCGGCGAGTTGGCCGTTGATCGCGACGGCGGGGACCGAACGCACGCCGAGCCGTTTGGCACGGACGGCGACCTCGGGGTCGTTCATGCTTTTTACCGTGACCTCGCAGGAAGAACAGGCGAGGCGATTGACCAGCGCTATGGTTTCCTCGCATACCGGGCAGCCGGCGCTGAAGACTTCAATCTGGCGTTTGGTTTTCATGAGACACCTCCTTTCAAGTTATCGGATGGTTCTGGCTCCCCGCCGGTCACACAAGCGGGGCAGAGTGTGGTTGGGTTTCGGCGCGGCCAGGTGTTCCACAACGAAGCGCCGACGAGCAGCGCAATGCCCGTGTACGTCGCGATGTCTGAATCGAACTGAAATTTTCCGATAAGCACGATGACAGTCGCGACCATGCCCAAGGCCAAGGGTGCATAGCCGCGCCGCGCTTCGGCGCGCCAAGCCAACATGACCAGCACCACCGCGAGGAACACCAGGGTCAGCGGCAACAGCAAAGGGGTGTAATCGATAAAGCCGAGACCCAGGGCGCTCAATAACCCCGCGTACGCCGGCCAGCACGCGGGGCAGACCAGTTTCGGCATGAGGGCGGTTCCGATCGCCGGCACCAACGGCATGAGGCCGCTCCCGAAACGCGGGGTCTTGGACGTTTGCCTGAGCGCGGCCATGATCGCGGCCACCGGCGGCGCTCCCTGATGGTTGCCATCGCCGCTCGCGTAAATCCGGCAACAGGCGGCATCGGTGGTATCCGATTCGACGACGTCCTTGCCATTCACCAGGACGGTCGGCGACCCGTAGGCGCGTATGCGCTCCGGCGCGCGGGTATCGGCACGATCCCATTCCTGCCAGCGTGGAACCACTCCCACCTGACCCAGGGCGCGCAGAAGATTTGTCCGCGCCTGCGGCACATTCGGGCAATCGCGGTCGTAAATAAGCTCAATCGTCGGCATGGAACATTCGACCTCCAAAACAATCATAAGCTCCGTACCGGGGTACGGAGTCAAGCCAGGATATTGGGCAAGTTGATCGAGGCCCGAATCCAGGCTGACCCGCTACGTTAACCATATCCAGGTTGCAAGTATTAAGCCTCGTGAAGGACAACTAAAATGGCTCGGCTGGAAAATGAAGTTGCAATTAAAGACGGGTCATGGCTATAGTTTCGCCGATGCATCAGAAGTGCTGTTACACCATGTACGGGAAACATTTGACGTAATGGAACAAGCAACCTGTTTTTCCGCGACCTCCATGCCCGCCCCTAAGCGGCGCGCGGTGATTTTCGTCATTGTGTTCGCCTGGCTGGCGTTGTTATTGACCTGTCCAACTGAAATGGACAGTGGGAGTAATCTTGTATCCGCTGACAAGGAGCACGTCTCCCACACGGCGATGGATCCCGCGCATGAGCATGACACCTCGCATGACGATCTCTGTTGCACCACCGCGCAGCAGACCGCAGTGCTGGCGACCGCCCAGAAATTCGATCTCACCGCCTTTCTCACGCTGATTTCAACGCCGCCGGTTGTCGTGATGTCGCTGATCATGCTGGTCTTAGTGACGACGAATCGCGGCTTTATACGAAGTTCACGATCGAGTTGGACCAAGAACTCGCCACTCTTTCGCACCCTCTGGCCGCAAGCCCCACCTCGTTAATCCCGTTTTTATCGGGATGTCTGTAGTACGGTTCTGCACCGGCTTGTCCGGGCGACATACTTGCCCTGGCCGCCGCGCCGATATATCCCGATAGATGTTTCAGATAGCTTAAGGCCTGATGTCTTCGCTGTGACGGAAGGCTCAACGCCAGTCGCATAGCCCGTTACGTTGCATCATTAGCGTCCCTGAGCGGCGCAGAAGATTCACAACTATGGGTGATTTGATGAACGAGATGCGTCATGAGATCTCTCTACTGAAGAGGACACCAAGATGAAGAGAATTCCCAAGCCTCTCTACGGCCAGCTCAACCGGCCTCGCCGGCGATTTATTCAGGGTCTGGCGGCGGGCGGGGTGTTGCTCGGCGTTTCGCCCTGGCTCAGACCGGCCTGGGCGCAGGTGACCGACACCGCCACGGGCAGCGCCCCGGTGCTCAGCGGCACCGAATTCGATCTCACGATCGCGGAAACGCCGGTCAATTTTACGGGTAGCCCGCGCCTGGCTACTACGATCAACGGCTCGATTCCGGCACCCACTTTACGCTGGCGTGAAGGCGATACGGTAACGTTGCGGGTCACCAACCGGCTGCCCGTGGACAGTTCCATTCATTGGCACGGGATCCTCCTGCCTTACCAGATGGACGGCGTGCCGGGTATCAGCTTCAAGGGCATCGCACCGGGAGAGACCTTCACCTATCGCTTCAAGGTGCAGCAGACCGGTACCTACTGGTACCACTCGCATTCCGGCATGCAGGAACAGACCGGCATGTACGGCGCAATCGTCATCGTGCCGGCGCGTGGCGAGCCGATCCGCGCTGACCGCGATTACATCGTGCAGCTGTCCGACTGGACCGACGAAGACCCGATGCGAGTCTTCGCCAAGCTCAAGATGCAGAGCGACTACTACAACTTCAACCAGCCGACAGCAGTCGATTTCTTCCGCGACGCGGCCAGCGACGGCGTTTCGGCCGCCATGGCCAAGCGGCGCATGTGGCAACAGATGCGCATGAACCCGACCGATCTGGCCGACATTTCCGGCTACACCTACACCTATCTCATGAACGGCATCACCCCGGCCGGCAACTGGACCGGCCTGTTCCGTCCGGGAGAGAAGATAAGGCTGCGCTTTATCAATTCCGGTGCGATGACGTTCTTCGACGTGCGCATCCCGGGGCTCAAGATGACCGTGGTTCAGGCCGATGGCCAGAACGTTGATCCGGTTACGGTGGATGAAATCCGTCTCGGCGTCGCCGAAACCTATGACGTCATCGTCCAGCCCAAG
Organism: Pseudomonadota bacterium; assembly: GCA_040755435.1. GTDB lineage: Bacteria > Pseudomonadota > Gammaproteobacteria > Acidiferrobacterales > Sulfurifustaceae > Sulfuricaulis. The sequence goes on from JBFMBB010000016.1 coordinate 21,747, forward strand.
GACGACGCCTACACGATCTTCGCCCAATCCATGGACCGGTCCGGCTTCGCGCGCGGCACCCTGGCCGTGCGCGCCGGCATGACGGCGGCGGTTCCTGCGACGGACGCCCCGGAACCGCTCACCATGGGAGACATGATGGGCGACATGGGCGGCGACATGGGCGGGATGGACCACAGCGCCCACGGCGGCATGGCCATGGATCACAGCCAGCATGCCATGGGCGGCATGGCCATGGGCGCGGTGCGCGTGCGCCACGCCAAGACCGAGTATGGCCCGAGCGTTGACATGCGCGTGGACACGCCGCGCACCAACCTCGATGACCCGGGTATCGGCCTGCGCAACAACGACCGGCGCGTGCTCACTTATGCCGATCTGCACACCATCGGCGGCGCGCACGACAAGCGCTCGGCGGGACGGGATATCGAACTGCATCTCACCGGCAACATGGAGCGTTATTCCTGGTCGTTCGACGGGCTGGAATTCGGCCGATCCACGCCGGTACATTTCCGCCACGGCGAGCAGCTGCGCGTGATCCTCGTCAACGACACCATGATGACGCACCCGATGCACATGCACGGCATGTGGAGTGAACTGGAAAGCCCGGACGGTAAATTCCAGGTTCGCAAGCATGTCATCAATGTGCAACCGGCGCAGCGCGTGAGTTTCCTCGTCAGCGCCGATGCGCTTGGCCGCTGGGCCTGGCATTGCCACCTGCTGCTGCACATGGATGCCGGCATGTTCCGCGAAATCGTCGTGACCTGAATGCGGCGCCAATTAATTACGGAGACTGAAATGCTCATTCGCAAATTATTTTGTATCGCCGCCGTGGCGGTGTTCGGGATGTCCGCTGTCTGGGCGCAGGAGACGACGGCTCCAACAATGCCGGAAATGGATCACAGTCAGATGGACCATAGCAAGATGGATCATGGTCCCACGTCAGCATCGACGCCACAGATGGACCATGACATGGGAGAGATGGATCACGGGTCGATGCAGGGCGGCACGGCACCGCCCGATGCGCGGGACCCGCATGCCTATTCTGGCGGATATACCCTCCCGCCAGAGCGGCCGTTGCGCATGGCGGACGAGCACAATTTCGCGTCGCTGCTGATGGACCGGCTGGAAAGGGTGCGGTCACGCGACAACTCATACACGGAATACGACCTGCAGGCCTGGTTCGGTCGAACCTATGATCGAGCCGTGCTGAAGGCTGAAGGTGAAGTGGATGACGGCAAGCTCCAGGATGCCCACACACAGTTGCTCTGGGGACACGCGATTTCGGCTTACTGGGATACGCAACTGGGGGTACGCCATGACAGCGGCCAAGAGCCGAGCCGGACATGGCTGGCCTTTGGTGTTCAGGGGTTGGCACCCTACTGGTTCGAAATGGATATCACCGGTTACATCGGAGAAAGTGGTCGCACGGCGCTGGGCCTTGAGGCGGAATACGAGTTGTTGTTGACGCAAAAACTTATTTTGCAACCCCGTATCGAGGCCAATATCTACGGCAAACGCGATGCCGAGCGTGAATTGGGTTCCGGGTTATCCGACCTGACAGCCGGCGTGCGTTTGCGTTATGAAATCCGGAGAGAGATCGCTCCCTATATAGGTATCGAACGGAGCGGCAAGTTCGGCGGCACCGCCGATTTCGCGCGCGCGGAGGGCAAACAGACGAAGGAGACGCGGGTCGTGGCCGGGCTGCGCTTCTGGTTCTAATGCCGGCCGGATTCATCCATGGGAAACATCTGAATATCTCTGCCCGGTGCTTTTCGGCATCGGTGTTGCTTTCAGACCGTACAGGCTTTCAACCGAAAATATAAAGGCTAAAAAATGAAAATGACTCATAAAGTTCATTCGTTTCTTGTCATGATGATGTTAATGGGCCCTGTCATGGCCGATACCGGCCATGAAAAAACGGGAGGCGACGATCACATGAGCGCGATGCCGCCCGGTCACTGGATGGCGCCGGCGGAGGCAGCACGGCGAGGGAATCCAATCCCCGCCGATAATGTCTCGCGCGAACGCGGGCGCAAGCTGTTCGAGGCTAACTGCGCCAGTTGCCACGGGCTGACAGGCCGTGGCAATGGGCCCATCGCAGCCAGATTGGAGACGCTTCCGGCAGATCTTGCCGCCATGGCCGGCCAGCACCCGGACGGTGATTTCGCCTGGAAAATCTCCGAGGGTCGTGGTGCCATGCCAGCTTGGAAAAAAATTCTGAGTGAAAAACAGATTTGGGACATCGTGAACTATCTGCAGAAAGGATTGCCTCGACCCGGCGACGATTCCCATTCTCACGGGAGCGAAGGCCACCGTCATTGAGGCGCGGGATTCAAGCGCGACACGCTGAAATGAAATTCATCGTTTCATATCTTGTCTGACGAACAGCGAGATGATCATCATGAGAAAATTTCAATCAAAGGCAATATTTTTGACCACGGTTCTGTTGATAGCATCATGCAGTGAACAGCAGCCAGTATCATCGATGGCCTCCCGGACGGATTCTGTTTCGGGCAGCGTGCAGACGCCGACGCCCATGCCGGTGCCAACGGGCCGCAACCAGGATTTCTCCACGATGATGCGCGGCGCCAAGGTCTATCAGGAAAACTGCGCCACCTGCCACGGGGTGCAAGCGGAAGGGGCGCCGAATTGGCAGCGCCAAGGTCCGGACGGCAAGTTTCCGGCTCCACCACTCAATGGCACTGGCCACGCCTGGCACCATCCCATGGCGGCGCTGAAAGCCACGATTAGGCGCGGGACTATCCCGATAGGCGGCAGCATGCCAGCCTGGGAAGGCAAGCTCTCCGACGAGGATATCGATGCCGTGGTCGCCTGGCTCCAGTCCCGCTGGCCGGAGGAAATCTACCGCAGCTGGCTGGCGATGGAGGAAAAGGTGCGCCGGGGACAGGGCGCGCATTGATTCGGTACCGGATCGACCAGGTGGGTTTGTTTTTTTTTTGGCGATTAAATAAATGCCGGTCGATAAACCGGTTTGCCAGGATTTTTTGTGGTTGTGTAATTATTGATATTTATCAATGATGACCGTATCCCGAAATCGATAATATTGACACATTAAATGTGAACTTATGTCTTCTGATGAAGTCTTGTAGGATAAGGATAAAACAGAATGACAGGCAGACAATTCAAAAGGTGGTATACGGTCCGACACCGCAAATCCATCGCGATGGCGGTGGTGGGCTGGATGTCCCTGTCGCTGGTTCTGGCCTTTTGGCCCTGCTGTCATGCGGTGGCGGACGAGCATCCGCCGGTTGCCAGCATGCAAGCCGGCGATCACGATCATGACGGCATACCCCATGGCACGGAGGACCCGTGTCACACCTGGCTGGATACTTCTGACCTTGCGCTCAACACTTCTCCTGATGCCCTGGTTTCAGATTTCGAACCGAAAATCGGGCACGCGGTCTATGCCGGTTCACAGGATTTCCCCGTCGTGGCGCTTTCAGCGCTCGACCGGCAGTTGTACCACGCTTCTCCACCCTCTTCGTTACCGCTTTATCTTCGTCTGCAACATCTGCTGATCTGAGTTCCCTCCCGATCGCGGCGAGGGCATGCCGCGCCCGGAGGAGAACCGAAGTCCGGTTGTCTCTCTTTCCGTCGCGGTAAGTTCCCCACGTACCGGTCCGTGTGTGACGTTGTATCCACGGCAGTTCGACATGGTTCACGGCAGAGAGAGGAGGGAAGCATCATGATGACCGTCAGTCAGCTTTCAAAACGCATCGGCATCGCGCCGCACGTGGTGCGTTATTACTCGCGTATCGGCCTGCTCTCGCCGGCGCGGCATCCCGACAATGGCTATCAATTGTTCTCGCGCGACGATACCGCGCGCATGCGCTTTATCCGTGTGGCTCAAAACCTCGGTTTTACGCTTGAAGAGATCCGTCACATCCTGGGCCTGAGCGGAGCTGGTGAGTCGCCCTGCCAGGACGTGCGCGAGATCCTGCGCCAGCGGGTCGAAGAGAACCGTCAACGTCTCGTGGACCTCATGGCATTGCAACGACGCATGGAACGGGCGCTCGCGCGCTGGGAGGAAATGCCCGATGCGCCGCCGCACGGCGGTACGGTATGTCACCTTATCGAATCGGCGGCCGGCGCGAGAATCGAGGCTTGACCTGTGCGTAACGCACATGTTTCAGAATGGGTGACATGGAAAACATCCGTGTCACTGATCGGGCTTTGGGCGCTTCTGGCGCTGGCACTCCATCTGCTGTGGGAGGTCGGGCAACTGCCGTTGTACGCGTTATGGCAGGAAGGAGAGGCATGGCGTATCGCGCTTTATGTTGCTCATTGCGTGCTGGGCGACGTGACGATCGCCACGCTGAGTTATCTGGGCGTGGCGTTGATATGGCGCCAGCTGAACTGGCCTCGGCGGCGACTCCGGGCGGGTGGAACGATGCTGATCGCCATGGGGATCGGATATACCGTGTTCAGCGAGTGGTACAACGTCTATCGCCTCGGGTCCTGGGCGTATGCCGATGCCATGCCCCTGATCTTCGGGATCGGAATCACGCCATTGTTGCAGTGGCTGGTGGTGCCCGGTGTCATGCTCTTGTTGATACAGCGTACCCGAATCGGGCGGAGCTGGCAGAAACTGTCGGGCTCCCCTTCATTTATCTTTTTTTAACTGACGACCAAGGAGGTCAATCATGAACAGGAAGCTTATCAAGCAGTGGATACCACGCATGCTGGTTGTCGCCACGCTCGCGGCGACCGGCGTTGTCATCGCCGCTGAGCAAGGCAGTCCGATGATGAACAATCGGGACATGCCGACAAACATGCAGCCGGGCCAGATGGGTGGCGGCGGCATGGGCATGATGGGCGGCGGGATGATGGACATGATGATGGGTGGCGGCCCCGGTGGCGGCATGGGAATGATGGGCATGGGAGGGCCCGGCATGGGGATGATGGGCGGTGGCATGATGGGTGGCATGGGTCCGGTCTGGATGCTGGATCTCAGCGACGAGCAGCGCGACAAGATCGAGAAGATCCAGGACGACACGCGCCGCAAGAACTGGGACACCTACGGCAAGATCATGGATGAGCAGGCCAAGCTGCGCGACCTATACACGGGCGAGACCGTGGACCCGAAGAAAGTCGGCGCTGCCTACGCCGGCATCGCCAAACTGCAGCAGCAGGTGATCGAGTCCGGCGTCGAAGCCCACAACCGCGTGCAGGCCGTGCTCACCAAGGAGCAGAAGGAGCAACTTCGCCAGTGGAGGCGCGGCGGCATGGGTGGCCGCGGCATGATGGGCCCCGGCGGTCGCGGCGGTTACGGGCCCGGCGGCATGGGCATGGGTCCCGGCATGATGAATCGCTGATGCCGTCAGACATTTCATGCAAGACATGAAGTGATGGCGCAAACAGGAGGTGACTTATGTATCACGATGGCTATATGAGTTGGGGCATGGGCTTCGGCTGGATGGGCATCCTGTTCTGGGTCGTGCTCATCCTCGCGGTCGCGGCCATGATCAAGTACTTGTTCGGACGGTGACGGCATGACGGGCGAGAAATTCCTTCGACCGGCCCTGTTCGGGCTGACCGCGGCGGCGCTGCTGCTCGTTGTGTACGTGGTCGTGGTTTCGGCGGTGTCCGGTTGGGCGTTCATGCTCGAGCAGTTCGCCGCGTTCTGGTACTTCATCGTCGCGCTGGCGGCGGGTTTCGGGGTGCAGATCGGCCTGTTCGTGCGCCTGCGGGACATCGCCCGTCACCGCGACGCCTCCGGGAAGATGGTTGCGGTGTCCGGCGGCACCTCGACCGCGGCCATGATCTCGTGCTGTGCGCACTACCTCACGAACGTAGCGCCGGTGCTCGGCGCCACCGGGTTCATCGCCGTTGTCGCGCAATACCAGACCGAGCTTTTTTGGGTGGGGCTGGCATTCAACGGCGCGGGTGTTGTGTATGTCGGGCGCAAGTTGTGGCTTGCCTCGCGACACATGGCGCAGATGGAGCAGCACGCATGAGCGCGACGCGGCGTGTCTTCGGTCGAACCGCGTGCGCCACCGCGATGGCGCTTGTCCTCGTCGCGACCGCATCGCTGGTGGGCGCCGGTTCCGGGCCGGTTTCCCAGATCAGCAAGGAAGGCGCCGTGACGGTTAAGGTCACGCCGCTCGAGCTGTCGGCGCAGGCGGCGGTGTGGCGTTTCGAGGTCGTGCTCGAAACCCACGTTGTCGCGCTCGATCAGGACATGACGGCCGCGGCCACGCTCGACGACGGCGCGGGGCGCGAGTACCGACCGCTCGCCTGGGAGGGTGACAAGCCCGGCGGCCATCATCGCAAGGGCGTGCTCACGTTCGAGCCCATTCGGCCCGCGCCGTCATCGGTCACGCTGAAAATCCGCCGGATCGGCGTCGCCGAAAGGACATTTTCCTGGCCGGTGGTTGCCAAATGAATTCATGTCAAACACGTTCCAAAGGAGATAAAAGTGTACGGTTTCAACGTTCAGATTCATGACAGTTTCGACCAGGCGGTGGCGCGCGTGACCGAGGCGCTCAAGACCGAGGGCTTCGGCGTGCTTACCGACATCGACGTCAAGAAGACCATGAAGGAAAAGCTCGGCGTTGAGGGGCGGCCGTATCGCATCCTCGGCGCCTGCAACCCGCCGCTGGCGCACCGGGCGATCACGGCCGACCCGGACATCGGCCTGCTGCTGCCGTGCAATGTCGTGGTGCGGGAGGAGGCGGACAAGCGCATCACCGTGGGTTTCATGGACCCGATCGCGGTCCTGAAGCTGACCGACAATCCGGTGATCACCGAGGTGGCGAAAGATGTGCGTGCAA
>JBFMBB010000017.1:0-27518 GCA_040755435.1 Pseudomonadota bacterium
CCGCCGCGCGCGGCCGGGGTGTCCTCGATCGGCGAGACGACCTTGACGAAGCCGTTTTCCATCGTGACTTCGATGCCGAGGCCGCCGAACTGGCCTTCGGTCTCCACGCGCATGTCGCGGAAGCTTTCCGCGTCGAGATAGGAGGAATGCGGGTCCAGTCCCGAGAGCATGCCCTGTACCGCGTCTTCGAGCAGCTTCTTGTCCTCGACCGGCTCGACATAGTCGGCCTTGATGCGGCTGAACACCTCGGTGAAGGTGCGCAGCTCGTCCAGCGGCAGCGGCGCAGCCGCTTCCTTGCCCGGTTCGCGTTCGGCCAGCACGCCCATGTCGAGAATGACGGCGGCGCCGACGAACATCCCGAGGAACAGGACCAGAATATAACGTGTTGCGAGTTTCATTTAATGCTCCGTTTGATGAATCGCCCGTCATGCGGCGGGCGGCGAAAAATCAGTCTTGCTTCAGGGTAGGGTCGTTATCGTGACCTGCACCAGATCAGCGGGTCGCGCGGTTGTCCGTTTTGACGGATCTCGAAATAAACCGCCGGTTGCGGCATGTCACCGGTATTGCCCAGGCTGGCGACGATTTCGCCGGCCTCGACCCATTCGCCAACTCCCTTGTGCAGGCTTTGATTGTGGCCGTACAGCGTCATATAGCCATCTCCGTGATCCAGAATCAAGAGTAGCCCAAAACCCCTGAGCCAGTCGGCAAACACCACGCGCCCGCGAAACACGGAAACGACGTTCTGGCCCTCGCGCCCGCCGATCAGCAGTCCGCGCCATTTGAGGTTGCCGACATTCTTGCTTCCGCCGTAGCGCGCCAGCAGCGGGCCGCGGGTCGGCAGGGGCAGGCGCCCCCGCAGCCTGGCGAAGGGGGTACCGGCGCGCGGCGGCAGGGGCGGTTCGGGCATGACCGTTTTCAGCTCCTCGATCAGCTGCTCGAGGCGTTTTTCGTCGGCGCGCAGCCGTTCCATCTGCTGCGACTGGCCGCGCACCTCGCGGTTGAGGCTGGCCAGCAGTTCGCCGCGCCGCGCGCGCGAGGCTTCGAGCGCGGCTTGCTGTTCGCGCTGGCCGGCGCGCAGGGTTTCCAGCTCGCGATGCTGTTCGCGTATCTGTCGTTCCAGCGCCGCCGTGCGGACGAGGCTGGCCCGGATCTGATCGATGCGCTCGATGCGTGCCCGGTTCAGGTAGTCATAGTATGTCGTGACGCGCGCGACGCGCGCCGGATTTTCCTGGTTGAGCAGCATCCGGGGATATTCCTGGCGGCCCATGAGGTAGGCCGTGTAAACCTGGCGCGCCAGCTGCTGCCGCTGCGCGCCCAGGTTGCCCTGCTCCCGGGCGGCACGGGCGCGGAGGTCCGCCAGTTTTTTTTCATTGGCGCGCAATTGCGCGTCGGTCTTTCGCAGGTCGTTCATCTGCGCGCCGATGCGCCGCTCCAGACCGCGCATTTCCTCGCGCACGTCGTCACGCCGGCCGCGGGTTTCGTTGAGTTTTTCCTGTAGCGCCTCGATGCGTCCGCGCAGCTGTTTCAGTCGCGCCTCTTCTCCGGCACCGGCACCGGCGGCCCCGGCCGGGGCGGGCACGGCGATCAGCCAGGCAAGCAGGAGGAGCGCGGTCCCGGCAGCTGTCCGCGGCGGGCGTCGGTGGCAGTTCTGATCCAGCGGAAAGACGGCGGAAAATTTCACCGCTTGGTCAGGCGCGGCTCTCGGCGGTCGTCGCCTGCTGGTTTTGCAGCGCCACCAGCGGCCGGCCGGTCATCTCGGTCGGCTGCGTCAGGCCCATGAGGTAGAGCATGGTCGGCGCGATGTCCTCGAGCGCGCCGCTCGGGGCCAGCGTCGCCGGCCGGCCTATATAAAGGAATGGCACCGGGTTGGTGGTGTGCGCCGTGTGCGGCTGGCCGGTCTCGAAGTCGAACATCTGCTCGGCGTTGCCGTGGTCGGCGGTGATCAGCATCTCGCCCCCGGTTTCCGTGACCGCTTTGTAAATGCTGCCCAGGCAGTGATCCACGGCCTCGATGGCCTTCACGGTGGCGTCGAAATCGCCGGTATGGCCGACCATGTCGGGGTTGGCGAAATTGCAGATGATCACGTCGTAATGCCCCGCGCGGATGGCCTTGACCACTTCTTCCGTCAGTTTCGGCGCGCTCATCTCCGGCTTGAGGTTGTAGGTGCGCACGTCGGTCGGCGAGGGGATCAGCAGGCGATCCTCGAATTCGAACGGCGTTTCCACGCCGCCGTTGAAGAAAAACGTCACGTGCGCGTATTTCTCGGTTTCGGCTATCCGCAGCTGATGCCGGCCGAGACTGGCCAAGTAGGAACCCATGACGTTTCGCAGGCGCTCCGGCGGGAACGCCACCGGCACGTGGAACTCGGAGTTGTATTCGGTGAGGCTCACGAAGGCGCCCAGCTTGGGCACGGCCTCGCGCTCGAAGGCATCGAAGTTTTTCTCGATGAAGGGGCGCGTGATCTGGCGCGCGCGGTCGGAGCGGAAATTCATGAAGATGATGACGTCGCCATCGTTGATGCATGCCGGTTTGTCGCCGGGTGGCACGATCGCGGTGGCCTTGACGAATTCATCGGTCTCGCCACGCGCATAGGCCATTTCCAGTGCTTCCGCGGCGGTCGCGGCGGTGAATTCACCCTTGCCCAGCGTCATGAGATCGTAGGCGGCCTGGATGCGCGGCCAGCGATGGTCGCGGTCCATGGCGTAGTGGCGTCCGATGATCGAGGCGAAACGGCCGTGTTTGAGGGCGGCGAATTTGTCCTGCATGGCATTGATCGAAGCGGACGCGCTTTGTGGCGGCGTGTCGCGGCCGTCGAGGAAGGCGTGCAGGTAAAGCCGGGTGGCGCCGCGGCGCACCGCCAGTTCCGCCACGGCATGGATGTGGTCTTCGTGGCTGTGGACGCCGCCGGGGGAGAGCAGGCCCATGACGTGCACCGCGTTGCCGGTTTTGATCGCCAGATCGATGGTGTCGGTGAGCGTCTTGTTGGTGAAGAAGGTGCCGGTGCTGATGGCGCGGTTGATGCGCGTGTATTCCTGGTACACCACGCGGCCGGCGCCGAGATTGAGATGGCCGACCTCGGAATTGCCCATCTGGCTCGAGGGCAGACCGACGGCGGCCTCCGAGGCGTGAATCAGGGTGTGCGGATACTGCTTCCAGAGCATGTCCCACACCGGCTTGCGCGCGGCGGCGATGGCGTTGTACTGGGTGTCCTGACGATAACCCCAGCCGTCCAATATGATCAGAACCAAGGGTTTAGGGATAAATGACATGCTCTAGGGCCCAAATAACGTTTATATCAGTCTTTTCAAAATTACTAATATTGTATAATGTTTTGCCACGCGCATCAGCCGTACCCGCTGATACCACGGTTCCGGAGGGGGGCGTGGGCGCAGAGCGATCCATGAGGCCTGACGACATGAGCGCCGCCGCAGAAAAAGTCGAAGATGTGCTGATTACCAATGAAGACGACATTCATCTGGCCTCCCGTTCCCTGAAAGCCATGGCGCACCCGTTGCGCCTGAAAATCCTCTGCATTCTGGGGGGGCATACCGAGGTCAGCGTGCAGGACATCGTCGAGCAGGTCGGCACTTCGCAGAGCAACATTTCCCAGCATCTTTCTATCCTGCGCGACAAGGGCATCCTGGCCGCGCGCAAGGACGCCAACAAGGTTTATTACCGCGTGAGTGACCCGAAAATCCTGCAGCTGATCGGCTCCTTGCGCGAGGCTTTCTGCAGCGCGGTACGGCGCTGACGATCTGTTGAAAACCCGTCTTCTTACCCTGCCCAACAACCGGTGCAAACCGGCGAGATGTCGCCGGCCCGCCCACAACCTTTTCGACATTCGATAAATGCTGCAGTTCATCATCAATAACTGGTATTTGTTCGTCGCGCTTGTCTTCATCCTTTTCCTGCTCGCGGCCGGCCCCATCCGCCAGCAGATGTACGGCATCCGGAACGTCAACGCCGCACAGGCGATCCAGCTGCTGAACCGCGAGAACGGCGTGGTGGTGGACGTTTGCGAGCCCCAGGAATTCAGCGCCGGCCATGTTCCGAACGCGATCAACCTGCCGTTGTCATCGCTGAAGGACCGGTTGCGCGACCTGGAAAAACACAAAAACAAACCGATCATCGTGAGCTGTCGCAGCGGCAATCGCTCCCTCCAGGGGGCGGTGACCCTGCGCAAGCACGGATTCGCCACGGTTTACAACCTCTCCGGCGGATTGCTGGCGTGGGAGCGCGACAATCTGCCGCTGGAGAAGTAGCTTGACGAAGGTGCTGATGTACAGCAGCCGCCTCTGCCCCTATTGCCGCATGGCGGAGCGGTTGCTCGAGAAGAAGGGGGCGCAGACCGAAAAGGTGATGGTGGACGAACACCCCGAGCGCCGCGCGGAGATGACCCGGCGTGCCGGCCGGACCAGCGTGCCGCAGATTTTCATCGGCGAGACGCATGTCGGCGGCTACACCGAGCTGGCGGAACTGGAGCGCGCCGGCCGCCTGGATGCATTACTGAAGTCGTAGTTTGTCGGACAGAACCAGATAACTGAATGTGAGGGCAAGATGGCGGAATCTGAACAGCAACAGAACACCGTTTTCAACATAGAGAAAATATATCTCAAGGACGTATCCTACGAAGCACCCGGTGTTCCCCTGGTTTTTGCCCAGTCGCAGAATGGCGGCGCGGAAATCGGGGTGCAGCTGGGGCTGGAATACATCGCGCTGTCGGCGGAGCAGGGACTGTATGAGGTGGTGTTGACCATCACCGCGACCGCCAAACGCGACGACAAGAATATCTTTCTGGTCGAGGTGAAACAGGCGGGAATATTCCGCATCGGCGATGTCGACCCGGATGCGCTGCAGCGCGCCCTGGAAATCAGCTGTGCCTACGCCCTGCTGCCGTTTGCGCGCGAGGCCGTCAACAATTTCGTCGAGAAGGGCGGATTTCCGCAACTGCTGATTACCCCGATCAATTTTGAAGCGTTTTACGAGCAGAAACATTCGGCCCCAGCGGGCCAGCCCAAAGCAAATTGACAAAACGTGAGGCGTGAATCGTGGGCAACGTCATGACATTACTCACGACTCGCGGCCCGCGCCCCGCGCCATGATGGGCCGCGCCGGATCTGTCGTCACCGTTCTCGGGGCCGGATCCTGGGGCACGGCCCTGGCGCTGCTGCTTGCACGCAACGGCCATGCCGCGCTGCTCTGGGGCAATGATCCCGCCGCCCAGGCGCGGCTGGAACGGGAGCGCCAGAACCGGACATATCTTCCCGATATCGCATTTCCTGCGAACCTGCGCATTGCCATGTCCCTGGCGGAGGCGGCCGGTGCCTCGTCGCGCTTCCTCATGGCCGTGCCGAGCCATGCCTTTCGCGCCACCCTCACGGCATTGCTGCCGCATGTAACACGCGAGACCATGCTGGCCTGGGCCACCAAGGGACTCGAGCCCGGGAGCGGGAAATTGCTGAGCCAGGTCGCCAGGGAGGTGCTTGCCGACCGCTGCTTGCCGGCCGTCATCTCGGGACCGAGCTTCGCGCGCGAAGTCGCGCTCAACCTGCCGACGGCGCTGACGGTTGCCTCGGAGAGCAAGCCGGTGGCGGAAGAGGTGGCAACCTGGTTGCGCAACGAGCGGATGCGCATCTACACCAGTGGCGATGTCGCCGGCGTGCAGCTGGGCGGCGCCATCAAGAACGTCATGGCCATCGCCGCCGGCATCAGTGACGGTCTCGGTTTCGGGGCCAACGCGCGCGCGGCGCTCATCACGCGCGGGCTGGCCGAGCTCACGCGTCTCGGCGTCGCCATGGGCGGGCAGAAGGAAACCTTCATGGGGCTCACCGGCGCCGGCGACCTGATCCTGACTTGCACCGACAATGCCTCGCGCAATCGCCGCGTGGGACTCGCGCTCGGGCAGGGAAAGAAACTGCCCGACATCCTTTCCGGGCTCGGTCAGGAGGCCGAGGGCGTGGCTACCGCGCGCGAACTGTATCAGCTCGCGAAGCGGATGAATGTCGAGATGCCCATCACCGAGCAGGTTTATCGCGTGCTGTACGAGAACCTGTCGCCCCAGGCGGCGGTCGAGGCGCTGCTCAGTCGCGAGCCGCGGCAGGAGTAAACGTTGCCCAAGTTCTTTATTGCAATATCTGGAATTATTAATTGAGACACAGAGCGCACAGAGATGGAAAAAGAAGGATTTTCCTCTGTGCGCTCTGTGGCCGATTTTTATTTTTTATGGATTCCAGATAACTCCTTTCCACCGCGGAACCCCAGCTGCCGCCAGGCCTCGTAAACCGCCACGGCCACCGTGTTGGAGAGATTCAGACTGCGATTGCCGGGTCGCAGCGGCAAGCGTAACCGGCGGTCCTCCGGAAGCGAGTCCAGCAGGGCCTGGGGCAGGCCGCGCGTTTCGGGTCCGAATAGCAGGACGTCATTCTCCCGGTATTCCATTTCCGTATAGAGCCGCGTGGCGCGCGTGGTGAAAGCGAGCAGTCTTGGCGGTTTCACGCTTTCGAGAAAGGCATCGAAATCCGCGTACGTCCTTACCTCCGCCCACTCACGGTAATCCAGCCCGGCGCGCCGCAGTTCTCTGTCCTCCAAACGGAAGCCGAGTGGCTCGATCAGGTGCAGGCGCGCACCGGTATTGGCGCACAGGCGCATGATGTTTCCGGTGTTGGGCGGAATCTCGGGCTGATACAGCACGACATGAAACATGGTCTTCGGTGCGGGTGTGAACAGGTGTTTCAGGCGGATTGTATATAGGTAAGGAACCCGCAGCCCATGGTCTTCCGTTCCAGTCCGAAACATTGACCACGGCGGGCTGTCCCCGGCACCGGTAATGTTCCTGCCCATCCGCCATACCCACAGCCTTCGAAAGCTGGCTCGGTATTTGCTAGTGATTGAGGGATATTCAGACCGCCTGCCATGAATCCGGAGGGTCGGGCCCCGCCCTGGTCGCAGACCGGGTGCGCCGGTTTTTTCGACTATAGTGGGCTTAGGTCAATATTTTCAGTGGATTAGGCCGCTTCATGCGCGGGATCCGCAGCGGCTGACGGGGAAGCACGATGGCTACGATAAGCGAAATCAAACCCAAGAAGATTCGCATCGGCGACCTGCTGATGGCGAATAAAGTCATTTCGCAGGAACAGCTGAACACGGCGCTGGCGGACCAGAAGAAGAGCGGCCGCAAGCTCGGGCGCGTGCTCATCGAGAACGGGTTTATCTCCGAGGATCAGTTGCTCACCTTCCTGTCGCAGCAGCTCAACATCCCCTACATCGACCTGCGGCGCTATCACTACAAGCCCGAGGTCGTGCGCCTGATTCCCGAAACGCATGCGCGCCGCTTCCGCGCCATCGCGCTGGAAGACAGCCGCGAAAGCCTGCTGGTGGGCATGGCCGATCCCACCGACATCTTCGCCTACGACGAATTGTCGCGCGTGCTGCGCCGTCCGCTGCGCTTCGCCGTGGTCAAGGAATCGGAACTGCTCAAGACCATCGACCGCGTGTACCGGCGCACCGAGGAGATCAGCGACCTGGCGCAGGAGCTGCAACAGGAACTGACCGCGCAGGGTGGCGTGGACCTGGCGGCGCTGGCCGAGACCGAGGGCCTGACCGACGCCCCGGTCGTCAAGCTGCTGCAAAGCATGTTCGAGGACGCGGTGCAGGTGAATGCCTCGGACATTCATATCGAGCCGGATGAAAAGGAAGTGCGCATCCGTTTCCGCCTCGACGGCGTGCTGCGCGTGCAGACCACCGCCGACCGGCGCATCGCCGGCGCGCTGGTGTCGCGCGTGAAGCTGATGGCGAATCTGGACATCTCGGAGAAGCGCCTGCCGCAGGACGGCCGCACCAATATCCGCATCCGCGACAAGAACATCGACGTGCGCGTGTCGACCATGCCGGTGCAGTACGGCGAGTCGGTGGTATTGCGTCTGCTGAATCCGTTCAGCGGTGTGCTCAGTCTGGAGCAGGTGGGCATGCCGAAGAATGTCCTCGACCGTTTCCGCCGCCTGATCCATAACCCCAACGGTATGGTGCTGGTTACGGGCCCCACGGGCAGCGGCAAGACCACGACGCTGTACGCGGCGCTCAAGGAACTGAACAAGCCCGAATTCAAGATCCTGACCGTCGAGGACCCGGTGGAATACCGGCTGTCCGGCATCAACCAGGTGCAGGTCAACACCCGCATCGAGCTCAGCTTCGCGCGCGTGCTGCGATCCATGCTGCGCCAGGACCCGGACATCATCCTGGTCGGTGAAATGCGTGACCAGGAAACGGCGGAAATCGGCCTGCGCGCGGCCATGACCGGCCATCTGGTGTTGTCCACCCTGCACACCAACGACGCCATTTCAACCGCGCTGCGCCTGATCGACATGGGCGTGGAGCCCTTCATGGTCGCGGCTTCGTTGCGCGGCATCATTTCCCAGCGCCTGGTGCGGCGCATCTGCGAGTCCTGTGCCGAGCCATATGAGTTGCCTGCGGCGCAGATGGCCATCGTGCGGGCCGAGGCCGGC
Organism: Pseudomonadota bacterium; assembly: GCA_040755435.1. Taxonomy (GTDB): domain Bacteria; phylum Pseudomonadota; class Gammaproteobacteria; order Acidiferrobacterales; family Sulfurifustaceae; genus Sulfuricaulis. The sequence continues at coordinate 8,502 of JBFMBB010000017.1, forward strand.
GACAAGGCGGACCAGCTCAAATTCAAGCGCGGGCGCGGCTGCAGCCACTGCAACGGCACCGGCTACGCGGGCCGTATCGGCGTTTTCGAATACCTGGAAATGGATAACGCGCTGGTGGAGGCACTGCACGCGAAAGACCCGGTGCGCTTCGAGGCGGCGGCGAAACAGCAACCCGGTTTCCAGACCCTGCGACGCGCCGCCATCATTCTCGCGGCCCAGGGGCTGACCACCATGGACCAGGTGGTGCGCGCCACCTATTCCATCGATGAAATCTAGGCCGGAACGAGCGCGCGACAGCGTTGCCCGGCATGTGCGCTATTAACACGAACGGACCAGGACCTTTCTGACTATGCCGTTGTTTCAATACAAGGGACGCAATCAGCGCGGCGAGGCGGTGCGCGGCCATCTCGAGGCCGTCTCGTCCGACGCCGTGGCGGTGCAGCTGATGAACAGCGGCGTGATACCGGTCGACATCGGCGTGGCCGAAGCGCGCGAGGACGTATTCGCGGCGCTGAAGGCGCGTTTGGCCGCCAACACCCGCATCACGCTCACGGATCTGTCGCTGTTCAGCCGCCAGATGTACACCCTGCTCAAGGCCGGCGTGCCCATCATGCAGGCGCTGCGCGGCCTGCGCGATTCCACGCAGAACCCGGCGCTGGCGAAGGTCATCATCGGCATCGGCGAGAGCCTGGACACGGGCCTCGATCTCACCAGCGCCCTGCGCCGTCATCCCCAGGTGTTCTCGTCGCTGTACGTGAACATGGTGCAGGTGGGTGAAACCACGGGCAGTCTGCAGGAGGTATTCCTGCAACTGGCGATTTATCTCGAGCGCGAGAAGGACACCCGTGATCGTATCAAGTCCGCGACGCGCTATCCGACTTTTGTCGTGGCGGCGATTTTCATCGCGATATTCATCATCAACCTGTTCGTGATTCCGGCTTTCGCCAAGGTGTACGCCGGATTCAAGATCGAACTTCCGCTGGCCACGAAGATGCTCATCGCTTCGTCCAATTTCACCGTTGCCTACTGGCCGGCGATCCTGATCACGCTCGTCGTCGCCGTCTTCGCGTTGCGTTATTACGTGCGCACGCCGGAGGGGCGCTACCGCTGGCACAAGCTGAAACTGGGCATCCCGGTGATCGGCCGGGTGGTTTACAAGGCGACGCTGGGACGCTTCGCCCGCGCGCTGGCGGTGATGATGAAATCCGGCGTGCCGCTGGTGCAGGGCATGACCGTGGTCAGCCGCGCCGTGGACAACGACTACATCAGCGAGCGCATCGTGCAGATGCGCGACGGCGTCGAGCGCGGCGAGACCATCGCCCGTACCGCCGCGGCCACCGGCATGTTCCCGCCGCTGGTGATCCAGATGATCGCCGTGGGCGAGGACACCGGTTCGGTGGACGAGCTCATGTTCAACGTGGCGGAGTATTACGAACGCGAAGTGGACTACGACATCGCCAATCTCAGCACCGCGTTGCAGCCGATCCTGATCACGTTCCTGGCTGTCATGGTATTCATCCTGGCGCTGGGGGTGTTCCTGCCGATGTGGGATCTGGTGCAGCTGGCGCGCAAGGGCTGACGAATTTGCGCAGCGTGGCGCGGTATATGAGCAATTCCGAGAAACTGGACAAGCTTAAGACCGTAACCTACTGTTTTTTTAAGCAGCCATGTATCGGTGGAAAGGGACGGAAAATGAGCCGGGAAAGCCGGATCCCGGTGGCCGGGGCGGGCGCAAGCCGTTGTAACAAGGGATTTTCCCTGCTGGAACTGGTCATTGTGATCGTGATCATTTCAGTGCTGCTGGTGGTGGCGATTTCGCGCCTTTTGGCGGTAATGGTGGATGCGGAAAGGGTCACCATGGAAACCGTGGCCGGGACGCTGCGCAGCGCCGTTGGCATAAAGGTTGCAGAAAGTATTGTCAAGGCGAGGGTGTCGGAATTGCCGGCCCTCGAAGGCAGCAACCCGATGGCGCTGCTGGCGGAAACGCCGCACAACTATCTGGGCGAATTGGACGGGGCCGACCCGGCGCAACTCGAGGACGGCAACTGGTATTACGACAAGCGCGAGAAGGCGCTTGTTTACCTGGTCCGCCACAAGGGTCATTTCAGCGGCGGGCAGTCCAATCCTCCGCGGGCGCGGTTCGCGGTGAGACTGGTCTACAGTGACAGTAACGGCAACGGTGTATTCAACCCGGGCGCGGATGAAATTCAGGGTCTGCGACTGGGTGCGATGGAACCTTACTCCTGGTCCCGATGAGGGCGAGGACGAGGGTGGTAAAGGATGGCGGCGGGTCATGGATCCTGTCGCCAAGTGTGAAAGGGCAACTTGTTTGAAACGCAGGAGATTGAGCATGTCTAAACAGCAAAGCGGTTTTACTCTGATTGAACTGGTTATCGTTATCGTGATCCTCGGCCTGCTGGCGGCCACGGCGCTGCCGCGCTTCTCGAACCTGACGGCGGATGCGCGTATCGCCACATTGGGCGGCATGAAGGGCGCGCTGCAGAGCGCGGCCACCATCGCCCACGCCACCCAGCTGGCCAAGGGCCTGGCGTCCAACGCCGACGTAACGCTCGAAGGATCAACAACGGTCGCCATGTCGAATGGCTATCCGACGACCGCGGGCATCGTGAACGCACTTTCCGATTACACGGGCTTCACGCCCACCGGTGGCGTGTTTGACAAGGATGGCACCACGAACTGTTCCGTGACCTATAACGCATCCGTCGGCGGCGCCTTCCCGGTTATCACGATCACCAGCAGCGGCTGCTGAAAACTGCAAGTTGCCTTTCACGGAAAGGATGGACGCATCATGCGTCCATCCTTTTTTTGTTGTGCGCCCGATGCGCGCGTCTCTCTGGAATCCCCGAGCGATGACGAACCAGCCTGATCTCCTGCGCCGTCCCGCCGATGCGCTCGTCGCCGTGCTCGTCGCCGGGGCCCTGGTCGTCTCGCCCTTCTTTCAGGGCTTCGAGGCGGTTTTACTCTGCATCGTGGTCGCGGCGCTGCTGGCGGCGCTGTTCACGATCCTGTGGCGGCAGCACAAGACCGGCATCTCCCTGCCGCGCCACGCGCTCCCCGTCGCATTGCTGTTCCTGTGGCTGTGGTTCGCCGCGAGTCTCGCGTGGCATCCGGTCGTCTATGTCGGCGTCTACAACTTCTGGTGGCTCGGCACGCTTCCCCTGGCCTTCGCGCTGTACTGGCTCTGGCGCGAGCATCCGCTGTGCCGGCTCGTTACACGGATCTCGGCGGCCCTGCTCGGCGCCGGCCTGGCCGGTTATGCCATCTTCCAGTTCTTCGCGCTCGGATTGCCGGCGCGCTCGGTTTTCATCTACATCAACGCGCATGCCGCGCTGCTCAACCTGATCCTGCTGCCCGCCGCAGGATTTTTTCTGATGACCGCGACCCGGCACCGGCCGGACCGGCGCGTACAAATCGCACTCGCCATCCTGATCGCGCTGCTCGCTTTTGCCGTGGCCCTGACGCGGGGCCGGGGATCGATGCTGTCACTGGCCGCCGGCCTGGCGCTGCTGTCGGTGATCGGCTGGCGCGAGCTGCCCGCGCGCGTCTGGGCCGTGCCGCCGGCCCTGTGTCTCGGTGCCTTCGCGGCGGCGAACCTCGCGTGGCAAGGGGGCGTGCTCGAGCGCCACGCGGAACTGGCCGCGCTCATGAACGTCGGTTCGATGCAGGCGCGGCTGCTGATCTGGGATGGCGCCTGGCAGCTGCTGCGCGAGGCGCCCTGGTTCGGCAGCGGTCTTGGCATGTTCGCGCTCGCCTATCCGGCGGTGCGCGCGCCGCAGGACTCGAGCGCGGGATTCCTGGTGCACAACGATTACCTGCAGCTGTGGCTCGAGGCCGGACTGCCGGCGCTGTTGTTGATCCTGGCCGTCGCCGTCGCCGCGTTCGTGCTGTTCGCGCGCATCCAGCGCTCGCCCCGTCTCGGCAAACCGGCCAGGCTGGAAGCCGCGGGGTTGTTCGCCGGCGTGCTGGCGGTGTCCCTCCACACCACCGTGGACTTCAACTTCTTCGTGCTGCCGACCCTGATGCTGACCGGTTTCATGCTCGCGCGCCTGCTCGAGCTTGGCGGCAAGAGCGCCGGGGTGCGTATCGTGATCTGGCGCCCGGCGCGCCTGTTGAGCGCGAATGGCTGGCGCGCCCTGCTCGTCACCGTTTTTTTCTTCCCGGCCGTGTATTTCATTTCCGTGCCGGCGTCGATTCATTACACCGACAAGGGGATTGCGCTGGCCGCGCAAGGACAACTGCTCGAGGCCGAAGCCGCGCTGCTGCGCGCTTCGGTTTTTTATCCCTTTGCCGACAATATCTACATCAGCCAGGCGGATTTCTACCGTTACATGCTCACACTCATACCGGCCGAGTTCGGCGATGACCGGCGGCGACTCTACGACTCGGCCGTGGCGCTGCTCGATCGCGCCGAGCGGCTCAACGCCTACCGTCCGCTGAACCACTTGGTGCGTGGCCGGCTCTACGCCGAGAATCCCGGGTTCGCCGGCGCCGATGCCGCGGGCATGGCGACGCGGTCTTATGAGCGCGCGCTCGCGCTCAACCCGCGGTTTTATCCCGCGCGCGTGGCTTGGGCCAATCTTCTCATCGCCAGGGACGATACCGCGGCGGCGCGGGCGCTGGTCGAGGCCGGCTTGAACGAGTCCTACCTGGTGCACGAGGGCATCGTGCCCTATTTCGCGCTCGCGGGCCGCTTGCGTTCGGACGCGGGCGATGCGGCGGGGGCGGAAGAAATGGGTGAGCGCATCAAGGCCGCCATGGCCGCTTCGGGCTGGCGCTGGACGCCGTTGCCGGAAGCCGCGGCCACGCTCGAGCGACCCGAAAAACCGGTGGAAAAACAGGAGCCCTGAGCCATGAACCGCCTGTCGCGCGCGTGGTTGGTGCCGGATTCGCGCCACATCGTAACGGCGGCCGGTAGTCTAAACTTTGCTTGATTTACCGGTTCATTCGGCGGCAGGTCACGGGTCCATGGCTTATCGGCACGCGGGGTTCACACTGATCGAGATGGTGGTGATGCTGATCCTGATCGGCATCCTGGCGGTCACGTTCGTGCCGCGCGCGCCGAGCCAGGGTTCGCTCACCTTCACCGGCCAGGTGCAGCAACTGGCCTCGGACATCCGCTACGTCCAGACGCTGTCCATGACCCGCGGGCAGCGACATTGCCTGAATCTCACCAGCAGCGGCTACAGCATGACGACCAGCAACTGCTCGACCTCCGCCGGCGTCGAGCACCCGGCCGGCGCCAGTTTCCCGATCACCCTGAACGGCGTGACGCTGAGCTGGAGTGGTCTGCCGGGCAGCCTGGTGACTTTCAGCACCAAGGGCGAGCCGTACACCGACGCCGCGGCCACGACCGCCCTGGCGGCGAATGCCGTCATCACCCTGAGCGGCGACGGCGGGCCGGGTTACGTGTGCATCAGCCCGGCCACGGGCCGGGTGTTCGTCGACACCAACACGGACTGCCTATGAAAGCACGCGCAATTCAGCATCGGGGACCGGCACCGCGGTCGCAGGGCGTGACGCTGATCGAGCTGATCGCGTTCATCGTCATCATCGGCGTGCTGATTTCCGGCCTCGCGAGCGGATTCAGTACCGCCATGCGCGGCGGGAACGTTTCGCGCGAGGTCACCCAGGCGCTGCAACTGGCGCAGGAACGCATGGAGCTGATCCGGGCGCGCAAGGACGTGGTGGGCTTCGCCTGCTTCACGGGCACGCGTTACGATCCCTGCCAGGCGGCCGCGCTTGCGGGCTCCTGCCTGGCCATGCCGGCGGCGACCCATCCGGCGTGCAACAGCACGCTCGGCTACACCGTCACGGCTGCGCTCGACGAAACCACCTGCATGGGCGGCGATACCAATTACAAATGCATTACCGTGACCGTCAGTGGCGGTGGCGGCACGCTTTCCCGGTTGCAGGCGGCGGTGGCGAACTACTGACATGCGGCGAAAAAACTTTTACCCAGGTTCCGGCCGTGCCGGCCGCGGCTTCACGCTGATCGAGATGGTCGCCGTGATCGTGCTGCTGGGGATCATTTTCGGTTTCGGCGGCGTGTTCCTCGGCAACGTATTCACCGGTTACACCCTGAAGCGCGATGCCACCGACGCCGAATGGCAGGCCAAGGTGGCGCTGGAACGCATGGCGCGCGAACTGCGCGCGGTGCGCCTGGCCACGGCCGCCGACCTGGACATCGCCTCCGCCGCGCAGGTCCGGTTCACGGACACCGATGGTAACGGCGTGTGTTTCTACCGCAGCGGCAACCGCGTCATGCGCAGCGCCAACGGCCCGGCATCGGCCTGCGGCACGACCAATGCGCAGCCGCTGGCGGACAACGTCACGTCGCTGACCTTTACCTATTGGGACAACACCGGCACCGCCACCGCGACGGTGGCGAACGTGTATTACATCACGGTGGACCTGACCGTGGCCGAAGGCGGCTACAGCGGACAGTTCCGCACCAATGTGCGGCCGAGGAATTTCTGATGCGCAACGTGGCGACGAAACCGGCGCGAGTCTCACCCATGCGGTGCCGGGGCGCGGGAAAGCAGGGCGGCTTTTTACTGATCGCGGCGGTGGTGCTGATCGTCGGCGCGGCGCTGGTGTTGACCCTGATGGTTTTTTTGTCCGCCACCGGCGCCATGTCGACGGCCGATCACGTCACCTCCAATCAGGCCCTGTTCATCGCCGAGTCGGGCCTTGAAAAAGGCACGCGTGAATTCAGTCTCAACAGCGCCTATGGGGGCGAGACCAATACGTCACTGGGTAACGGTAATTTCACTATCACCACCAGAACCACCGACTTCAGCGGCAATACACTCCCGTCGAGACACCTGCGCCTCCAGAGTGTTGGCAAGGTCTCGGGCAGCGGGGCTACTCGCACTACCGAGACAATTGTGGGGCCGGAGAACCTGCTGCCGCTGTCGGCAAATGCCGATTTCAATATGCCGGCCGGCGCCTGCGCACCACCGTGCCAGCCGAATAACTGGATCCTGAATGCAGATCCCGTGGGATCTTTTACTCCTTGGCAAGACGCGGGAGGTCCCGAAACGCCGGCCACCCGCGCGGCATATGCGACGAAACCCTCTCCCGGATCCTCGACCGCGACCAATGCCGGAAATTTCACGTTCAGCTCGCCGATCGTTGTAACCGCCCCCGCCACGCTGCAGATGAATTTTGATTACAAGGTCGTGACATCGGGATCGACCAGTCAGGAGATGCAGCTCACATTTACGCTGACAGACGGAGTCACCACTTGGACAGCTCCGCGATTCGACAGCGGTAACACGGGGACTTATCAAAATGGCAGCGTAGCGTTCAACATCACAGGTACTGGCACGAAATCAATCACCAACCTGGGGTTCAGTTTATTTTTGAAGTCGGGTCAGCCGAAAGACGCCTGGCTTGACAATCTTGCGCTTACAACCGGTTCAGGACCGGCGAAGATCGAGACTAAGGCCTGGCGTGAAGTATTCCAATAGATTGCCAGTGAAACGTCGAGTTTCGCGAAGGATCGCTGGCAAGCCAGATGCCCAGCGCGGTTTCCTGCTGCTCGCCGCCGTGGTGCTGATCGTGGCCGTAGCCGTGATACTGGGCGTGATGGTCCAGTTCTCGGCCGGAAGCAGCGAGTCGGCAACGCGCCATCTGAGTTCCAAGCAGGCCCTGTTCATCGCCGGCACCGGCCTCGAGCGTGGCATCCACGCGCTGGAGGCGCCGGATCTGGCGCGCCTCTATTGCAATAATGTCACCGGTAACGTGAACCTGACCAACGCCGTTTTTGGCGACGGTCGCTTCACCGTCACCGGTGGCGCTTCGCTGTATTCGAACACGGCGGTCACCGTGAACGGCGCCATCAACGCGACCGCAACGGTGATTCCGCTCAACAGCGCCTTTCCGGTTCCCGGCTACGCGACCTCCGGGCGCGTGATGATCGACCGGGAAAAAATCGACTACAGCGAAATTTCCAACGACGCCGCCGAGTGCGGTACGCCGCCGTGCCTGCTGGGCGCGCAGCGCGGTGCCGACGGGAGCGTTGCCGCGGCCCACGCCAGCGGCACCCGCTTGGGCCAGTACCAGTGCGCGCTCGTTTCCGCGGGCGGCGTGCCGGATCTTGTCGCGCCAAGGGGCGACCGTGTCATCACCGCCGGGATCCAGCTGCAAGAAGCCTGGGCCGTGGGCAATAACGGCGTCGTCCTGCGCTGGGACGGCGTCAACTGGGCCCTGTTCGCCACCACGGGCACGGATCTGAACGCCGTTGCCATGGATTCCTATGCCAACGGCTGGGCCGTGGGTGACGTGACCGGCGGTGCCGCACGGATGCTTCGCTGGAATCCCGACGGCACGCCCGCCTGGGACGCCGTGGGCTATCCGAACATCGCCAACGATGACGACCTGAATGCGGTGCATGTGCTGTCGCAGAACGAGGCCTGGGCGGTTGGCAACGACCGTGGCGGCGGGAACAATGCCATGGTCATGCGCTACAACGGCGCCAACTGGGTGTATTCCGATCCCGGCAACGATCGCGATCTCAACGGTGTCTTCATGCTCGACACCAATAACGACGGCCTTGCCGACGATGGCTGGGCCGTGGGCGAACGCCAGGGCAACAATTTCGCCTTCATGCGCTGGAACAACCCGATTGCCGGCAGCTGGAATCAGGTGTTGCTGAACAGCGGCGATCGCGAGGATCTCAACGGTGTGTTCATGCTTTCGGATACCGACGGCTGGGCGGTGGGTGAGGCGCGCAACAGCAGCTTCATACTCGTGCGCTGGAACGGCGCCGCTTGGACGGTGCAGTCCTTCGCCGACGCGAATTTCCGCGATCTCAACGCCGTCCACATGCTCGACACCAATGGCGATGGACTGGGCGACGACGGCTGGGCCGTGGGCAATAACGGTGTCATCCTGCACTGGAACGGCGCCGCCTGGAGCGTCGCCGTCGTCCCCTTTGCCCTGACCGGCAATAATCTGCTGGCCGTGACCTGCGCCACGTCCAGTGACTGTTGGGCGGTGGGGGCGGGTGGCGTCATTGTCCACTGGAACGGCGCCGCCTGGGCCCTGCACCCGCAGAGCGGCGCGGTGACCGGCCAGAACCTGAATGGCATCCATATCACCGCGGCGCGCCGCGAGCTGCGGGCGGCCTGGCGCGAAATCTACCAGTAGAACCCTCTCTCTGACTTGGCCACGCAGGCTGCCGACCCGCCGGGAGCCGGGTTCGTGCCGGTGCCCGTGGTGACCCGAAAAGATGAAGCTGCAGGCCGTTTTTCGGCCAGATTCATGGACAAAAACCGCATTGACAACAGGTGGTTACTGAACGAATCTTAATTCAAACCTCGGAAATTCAAGCTATATCGCTGATGTCCGGGAGTTTGGCCGCCTTTTTGCATAGTAAATAGGGACACATTCGGGATAAGGAGATCTCCCCTGTTACCGTTTCTGAAAAAGAAGATGCTGCCCGGCCTGACCGGCGTCGGGCTGCGCGCCGACGGCGTATGCGTGGTGCGCGTGCAGCGCACGACCGGCCGGGCGCCGGCGCTGACGCTGCTGGATTTCCGTCCCTGGGGCGACCAGGGGCAGGAGAAGGTGCTGGCGCGCGTGGCGTCCGACTACGACCTCGGGCGCTCGCGCTGCACCACCGTGCTCGATGCCAGCGACTACTCGCTGTTGCTGACCGAGGCGCCGGACGTGCCGCCGGACGAGCTGCGCGCCGCCATCCGCTGGCGCATCAAGGACCTGATCGATTTCCACATCAATGACGCCACGCTCGACGTCTTCGATCTGCCGGGCGAGAAGGCCGCCGGCCGCGCGCGCCAGATGTACGCCGTGGCGGCGCGCAGCAGCGTCATCCAGAAACGCGCCGACCTGATGCACGCCGCCGGCATCAACCTCGACGTCATCGACATCCCCGAGATGGCGCAGCGCAATCTTGCCGCGCTGCTGCCGGAAGACGCCAAGGGCGTGGCGCTGCTGTCGTTCACCTCGGGCGGCGGGCTGATCACCATCAGCAAGCAGTCGGACATCTATCTCAGCCGCAACCTCGACATCGGGCTCGACATGCTGGCATCGTTTTCGGACAGCAACGAACTGTTCGACCGCATCGCGCTCGAGGTGCAGCGCTCGCTCGATTACTACGACAGCCATTTCCGCCAGGCGCCCGTCACCACGCTGGCGCTGGCGCCACTGCCGCGCGAAGTGCCGGGACTGGTGGATCATCTCAAAGCCAATCTCAGCGTCAACGTGATCGCCATGGATCTGGCGCAGCTCATGGAATGCCAGGTCGAGCTCAAGCCTGAATTGCAGTCGGCCTGCCTGGCGGTGCTGGGCGCGGCGCTGCGGCAGGAGGAGCGGGCTTTATGAGCCAGCAGATCAATCTTTACCAGCCGATCTTCCGCAAGGAGGAAAAGAAGTTCTCGGCGCTGGCCATGCTCCAGTCCGTCGGCATCGTCGCGGCCGGCGTGCTGCTGCTGTACGGCTACATGTGGTGGCAGAGCGAAGCGCTGAAAACCGAGCTCAAGCGCGTCGAGCAAAACCACGGCGCCGCCGGCAAGCGCCTGGCCGACGCCGGCCAGAAGTTCGGCCCGCGCCCGGGCGTCACCTCGATCGATGCCGAGATCACGCGCCTGGAAAACGAGCTGGCCGCCAAGCAGCAGGTGCAGGAGATTCTCAGGCGCGGCGTCTTCAGCAACACCCGCGGATTCTCGGATTATTTCGTTTCCTTCGCGCGCCAGCGGGTCAGCGGGGTGTGGCTGACAGGCATCGATATCACCGGCGCAGCGGAGGAGATGTCGCTCGCCGGCCGCACCGTCGACCCCGAGCTGGTGCCGCGCTACCTGCAAAAGCTGTCGCTGGAAAAAACCCTCGCCGGCATCGAGTTCCGGGCGTTCCAGATGAACCGGCCGGGGCCGGACGCCAAGGGACCGGATGCGATGTTCGTGGAATTCCGGGCCAGAACGGCCGCCGACAACCCGGGCTGATACCATGGCCACCGAAAATCTGAAACAGCAATTCCAGGCATTCGCCAACCGCATCGACGCCATGTCGCTGCGCGAGCGCGGGCTGATATTCGTCACGCTGCTGGCGGTCCTGTATTTTCTGGCGGTGAACGTCCTGTTCGGCCCGCTGACCGCGGAAAAGGACCGGCTGCAGCAGCAGGTCAACCAGAAACGTCAGGAGACCCAGGCGCTGGAACTGCAGGTGCAGGCGCTGGTCGGCAACGGGGAAGGTCCCGATGCCACCAAGCGCAAGAAACTTGAGGCGCTGCAGGAAAACCTGAAAAGCATGGACACGGAACTCGTGCGCGCCACGTCCGGGCTGGTCACGCCCAGGGAGATGGCGCGGCTGATCGAGCAGATGCTGCTGAAGAACCGCGGCCTCAAGGTCATGCGCGTGGAGAGCCTGCCGGCCACGCCCCTGACGGAGGCCGGCGCCACGTCCGGCGCGCAGGTTTACAAGCACGGCATGAACATCGAGGTCAGGGGCGGATATCTCGATATCCTGCATTATCTCAAGTCCCTCGAGGCGCTGCCGTGGAAAGTCTTCTGGGGCAAGGTCAGCCTGAAAACCGACAAATATCCCGATTCCAGCGTCAGCCTGCTGATCTATACGCTCAGCACGAATGAAGCCTGGATCGGGCTGTGAAAGAGCCGACTGGCATGAAACTTGATACGAAAATTGACAGGAAGCACCGCAATCGCCGCGCTCTTCTGTGGACGGTGGCGGCGGTGCTGGGCCTGGCCGGGAACGCCACCGGCAGTCTCGCGGATGATTTCGCCGGACTCGCGGACCCGACGCAGCCGGCCTACGGCACGACCGGCAAGGCCGGGTCGGCCGGCACGACGGGCTCGGCGCTGCAGTCGACTTTCGTTTCGGCGAGCCAGCGGCGCGCCGTGATCAACGGCCGGACTTACAAGGTCGGCGACAAATACGGCGGCGGAGTGATTGCGGACATACAGCCGTATGAAGTGGTGGTGAAACAGGCGAACCGGGAAAGCCGTCTGCGTCTGATGCCGAAACTGGCAAAACAGGCGCACATGGTCAGGGTGCCGGCGAACAGCCGAGAAGGTGGGAAAGATGAAACGGACAAATGATGTCGGGATGATGCTCCGGCGCGCGCTTATTGCCGCGTCGGTGGCGCTGCTGGTGGGATGTCAGAGCATTTCGCCGGGCTGGCGCGATTCGGTGAACGCCAGCATGGACGAAAGCCTGACGCAGGCGCGCGCCGGCAAGGACGGCAAGGCCATCCCTTCCGACGTAAGCAGCGCGCTGCTGCCGCCGATCGAGATCACCCTGCCCCAGGGCGGCACGGTGCCGCTCGAGCCGCGTTTCGATCTGACCGTGAACAACGCGCCGGCGCGCCAGGTGTTCATGGGCCTGGTCGAGGGCACGCCCTACAGCATGATCCTGCACCCGGACGTGAGCGGGACCCTTTCGCTCAACCTCAAGGAGGCAACCGTGCCGGAGGCGCTGAGCGCCATTCGCCAGGTCTACGGCTACGAGTACCGCCGCGAAGGCAACCGTTTTTTCATCCTCGGCAGCGACATGCAGACGCGGATCTTCAACGTCAACTACCTGAATTTCGTCCGCAAGGGTAAGTCGGACACGCGCGCCAGCGGCAGCGGCGAAATCGGCCGCATCAGTTCGTCGGCGGGCGGCGCCGCCACCAGCGCCCCCGGTTCAGGCGGCGCCTCGGAGACGGGTTCGGCGAGTTCGATCGAAACCACCTCCCAGACCGATTTCTGGAAGGAGATCACCGAGGCCCTGAAAGGCATCGTCGGCGCCGACGGCGGACGCAAGGTGATCGTCAATGCGCAGACGGGCGTGGTGCTGGTGCGCGCCATGCCGGATGAATTGCGCATGGTCGAGGAGTATCTCGGCGTCACCAGTTCCAACATCACCCGGCAGGTCGTGCTGGAGGCCAAGATCATCGAGGTGGAACTGAACGACCGCTTCCAGGCCGGCATCAACTGGTCGGCCGTCAAGAACAACTACACGGTGAGCCAGGTCGGTGGCGGGACCAAGAATCTCTCCACCACCGGCGCCACGCCCGTCGAGGGCACCCTCGGTGCCTTGCGTCCGGGCACGGGCACTTTTGTCCCCGAGATCGGCAGCCTGAGCGAGGCTTTCGGCGGCGTGTTCACGATTTCCGCCATGGGCAGGGATTTCACCGCTTTCCTCGAGCTCCTGAAGGCGCAGGGCGAGGTTCAGGTGCTTTCCAGCCCGCGTGTTTCCACGGTGAACAACCAGAAGGCCATCATCAAAGTCGGCGGCGACGAGTTCTTCGTCACCAGCGTCAAGGCGGGTACGGCTTCGACGTCGACCGTGGTGGGAACGGCGCCGGAAGTGGGGCTGACCTCCTTCTTCTCCGGCATCGTGCTCGACGTGACGCCGCAGATCGACGAGCGCAACAACATCATTCTGCACATTCGTCCCTCGGTCGGCACCGTGTCCGAAAAAACCAAGAGCGTGGTGATCGCGGATGACATCTTTACCCTGCCGACGGCGTTTTCCACCATCCAGGAATCGGACAACGTGGTGCGCGCGCAAAGCGGCCAGTTCGTGGTGATCGGTGGTCTCATGAAGGAAGGATCGACCGACGAGGATGCCGCGGTCCCGCTGCTCGGCGACATCCCGATACTCGGTAACCTGTTCAAGCACAAGAAGGTAACGCGCATCAAGAAGGAGCTGGTGATCCTGCTCAAGCCGACGATCATCAACAGCGGTCAGGACTGGAACGACGCGATCGGAGAGTCGCAGGAACGTATCCGCAAGATCCGCATCGGTTCCTGACGCGGGAAATTTCAGGGAATAAGCCAATGTACGCAACGCATTTCGGGCTGAAAGAACTGCCGTTCACCATCACGCCGGACACGAGCTTTTTCTTCGCCCATGCGTCGCACCAGGAGGCGTTGAACACGCTGCTGGTGGCGGCGCGCAGCGGCGAGGGCTTCATGAAGGTGATCGGCGAGGTCGGCACCGGCAAGACGCTGCTGTGCCGCAAGTTCCTCGGCACGCTCGATCATCGCGAGTTCGTCACCGCCTACATTCCCAACCCCTATTTGCAGCCGATGACGCTGCTGTTCGCCGTCGCCGACGAGCTCGACATCAAATACCCGCAGCACATCAACCAGCACCAGTTGCTGAAGCTGCTGAACCGCTATCTCATCAACAGCTATGCCGAGGGCAAGCGCGTGCTGCTGTGCCTGGACGAGGCCCAGGCCATTCCGCTGGAAACCATGGAGGGACTGCGCCTGCTGTCGAACCTCGAGACGGAACGGCGCAAGCTGCTGCAGGTGGTGCTGTTCGGCCAGCCGGAGCTGAACGCGCGTCTCGACAATCCCTCGATCCGCCAGCTCAAGCAGCGCATCAGTTTCGCCTGCCAGTTGTCCCCGCTCAGCCTGAGCGAGGTTGAATTCTACATCTCGCATCGCCTGGCCGTGGCCGGTTACCGCGGCGCGCGCCTGTTCCCGCACAAGGCGGTGAAACGCATCTATCAGGTCAGCCAGGGCATCCCGCGCCTGGTCAATATCCTTGCGCACAAGTCGCTCATGGCGGCATTCGGCGAGGGCGCGCAAGCGGTGTCCGAAAGGCACGTGCGCCTGGCCGTGGCCGACACCGAATCCACGCAGGGGGCGCTGACGGTGAAGGCACGCATCAAGCGCTACCTGACCGCCCTGGTGTCGTCGCTGGCAGCCTGCAGCCTGACCCTGCTTCTTTCCGTGCCGCAGTTCCCGGGTGGTTTGGTGTGAGCCTGATCAACAAGATGTTGCAGGACCTGGAGGCGCGCAACAATCCCCAGGCCGAAGCCGCGGTCAAGAAACCCGTCTATGAAGACCTCAAGCCCCTGAGCCGGGTCGCGGCGCCGCGCGCCCCGCGCCGCCTGCCGGTGGCGCTGCTCGCGGTGGTCGCGCTGGGCGGCGCAGCGGCCTATGCCTGGTCGCAATGGGGTGACCGGCTGTTCTCCGGCACCAATGCCGAACCCGTAGCGGTCAAACCCGCGCCGGTCGCGCGCAAGACGCCGCCGCCCAAGCCGGCGGCTGCGGTGCCGGCCCCGACGCCGGTGGCGATCGCGACCGCTGTGCCGACGGAAGCGGCTACACCGCCCGCCGCCGCGCCGGCCGAGAAACTGGTGGAAGCGCCGGTGAAGCCGGCGCCGGTCACGCCGCCGGTTGTCACGGAACCGAAAAAACCCGAAACGGCGCCTGCGCCGAAACCGGCGCCGGCCGGCTCCAAGGCCAGCACCGCGAAGCAGAACGGTTACTGGACGGTGTCCCGCGGCGAGACGCTATACGGCATCGCCGTCCAAACCGGAGTCGATCTGCCGCAGTTGTCCCGCTGGAACAGTCTCGGCCGCGAGCCGGTGATTCATCCCGGTCAGCGGCTGCGCCTGACGCCGCCGGCGAGGACCGCGGTCAGTCAGGCCGGCGCGGTAAAGACCGGTTCGGTGCCGCCGCAAAAAACGCCGGCTGCTTCCGCAGGCACGGCACCCGTGAAGGACGTGCCTGCCGGCAGCGCGGTCATGGACAGGAAGCTCAAGCCGTTCAGTCCGAACGAAAAAGCCGAAAGCGAATATCGCCGCGCCGCCGACCTGCTGCAGCAAGGGCGCATGGGCGATGCCGAGAAGCACCTGAGGCTGGCGCTGAATGCCGACGCGGCGCACACGCCGGCGCGCGAACTGCTCGCCGGGCTGATGCTGCAACAGGGACACTGGCGCGAGGCGCAGCAAATTCTGGAGCAGGGCATCGATACGGTGCCGGCCCATTCTCCGTTCGCGCAATTGCTGGCGCGGGTGCACGTCGAGCATGGCGCGGATCAGAAGGCGCTGGCTGTCATGGAAGCCGGCCGCCGGGCCGGCGCCAATAATCCCGAATACATGGCGTTCCTGGCGGCGCTGTATCAGCGCGCCGGCAGGCACGCCGAGGCGGTCAAGACCTACAGCGAGGCTGTCACGCTCAATCCGCAGGAGGGGCGCTGGTGGCTGGGCATGGGTATCTCGCTCGAGGCGGTGCAGGACCGGAGCGCCGCCGGCAACGCCTATGAGCGCGCCATCCAGAGCGGCACGCTGGACGACAAGCTGCTGCAGTACGCGCGCCAGCGGTTGGCAATAGTTAAAAAATAGGTTTCAGGTCTCAAGTTTCAGGTTTCAGGATTAACAACCTGAAACCTCAAACCTCTTCAGGCCCGCGCCACCACCCACACCCGCACTTCCTTCGCCCCGCTCTTGCGCAGGCACTCCGCCAGCGCATTGACGGTGTGGCCGCTGGTCATCACGTCGTCGACGATGGCTACCCGCTTGCCGTTGAACGCTCCATTGATCTCGAAAGCGCCGTGCACGTTCCGGCGCCGCTGATCCCGCGGCAGTTCCATTTGCGGCGTTGTCGCGCGCACGCGCTGCGCGCTCTGCCGGTCGAGAGGGATCCGCAGTTCGCCCCCGACGAAACGGGCGATCTCGAGCGACTGGTTGTAGCCGCGCTGGCGCAGGCGCGAGACATGCAGCGGCACCGGCAGCAGCACGTCGGGCAATGGCTCGTTCGACGCCAGCAGGTGCCGCGCCAGGTATCCGCCGAGCACGCGCGAGAGTTCGAGGCGGCCGTGATATTTGAGGTGCTGGATCAGACGGTCCACCGGGGCGGCATAGCGGAACACCGCGCGCGTGGCGTCATACGCGGGCGGGTGCCGCTGGCACTCGCCGCAGACGGCGTCGGTCCCGGTGGCGGCGCCGGGTGCGCCGCAGCGCGGGCAGCCTGCTTGCAGCCGCGGCAGCGATTGGTCGCAGGCCGCGCACAGGTCCTTCCCGCCCGGCGCGCGCGCCAGGCACAGCAGGCACTTCCGGGTCCACAGCCATTCACGCGCCCTGAGCAATTGTCAACTTCCTGTGTTGTTGCAGGTTGACTGAGGCCGGGGAAGCTCTACACTGCCGCTATTTATATAGAAGATGATCGCAGCCCGCGAGCCGGCTTCGGGCCGCTCCGGCTCCCCGTGAATTTTTCGCACCGGTACGCCGATTTTCATGAAAACACTGGAACAGGATCTGTCGCGGCGGCGCGCGCAGCAGCTGTATCGCGAGCGCCTGGTCCTCGAATCGCCCCAGGGCGTGGAGGTCCGGGTCGGTGCCCAGACGCTGCTGTCGTTTTGCAGCAACGATTACCTGGGCCTGGCGAACGATGCGCGCGTGATCGCGGCCTTCCAGCAGGGCGCGCAGCGCTACGGCGTGGGCGCCGGCGCCTCGCATCTCGTCAGCGGCCACAGCCGCGCGCATCACGCGCTGGAAGAGGAACTCGCGGAATTCACCGGTGCCGAACGCGCGCTGCTGTTTTCCGCCGGCTACATGGCCAACCTCGGCGTGCTGGGCGCGCTCACCGACCGCAACGACGCGATTTTCGAGGACCGGCTGAATCATGCTTCGCTCATCGATGCCGCGCGCCTGGCGCGCGCCCGGGTGACGCGCTATCCGCACGCCGACGTGGCGCGGCTGGCGGAGATCCTGAACCATGCGCCCAGGGCCGGGCTGGTCACGACCGACGCGGTCTTCAGCATGGACGGCGACATCGCGCCGCTCGCCGGCCTGGCGCGGCTGGCGTCCGAACATGGCGCGCGCCTGCTGGTGGATGACGCCCATGGCCTGGGCGTGCTGGGCGAAAATGGCCGCGGCACGCTGGAACACCTGGGCCTGCGGCCGGTCTCGCCGGTGATTCTGATGGGAACGCTGGGCAAGGCCTTGGGCGTGTTCGGTGCCTTCGTGGCCGGCGAGGAGGCCCTGGTCGAGACCCTGATCCAGCGCGCGCGCACTTATATATATACCACCGCGCTGCCGCCGGCCGTGGCCGAGGCGGTGCGCGCCAGCCTGCGCATCGTGCGCGAGGAGGGCTGGCGGCGCGAGCGGTTGCGCGCGCTGGTGGCGCGTTTCCGCGCCGGCGCCGAACGCCTCGGTCTCCGGCTGCTGCCGTCGCCGACGCCGATCCAGCCGGTGGTGCTCGGCACCGCCGAGGCCGCGCTGGCGGCGAGCCGGCGGCTGCGCGAGCGAGGCATCCTGGTGCCGGCGATCCGCCCGCCGACGGTGCCGGAGGGTTCGGCGCGCCTGCGCCTGACCTTTTCCGCCGCGCATGAAGAGGCGCATGTAGACCGCCTGCTGGAAGCACTCGCGGCACTATGACCATATATTACGAACAGAGCGGCCACGGCCCGGACGTGGTGCTGATCCACGGCTGGGGCTCGCACGGCGGGGTGTGGACCGATATCGCGCGCGAGCTGGCGAAGGATTTTCGCGTCACCGTGCCCGATCTTCCCGGCCACGGGCGCACGCGCGATTTCGCGCCGGACGCCTTCACGCCGGAGGACATGGCGGAACAGATCCGGCGCGTGTTGCACGGCCCGGCCGTCTGGGTCGGCTGGTCCATGGGCGGCCTGGTGGCGCTGGGCGCGGCACAGCAGCTGGCGCCGGCCGTATCGCGCCTGGTGCTGGTCAACGCCACGCCCAAGTACGTGCAGTCGCCGGACTGGCCGCACGCCATGCCGACTTTGGTGCTGGAGCAGTTCGCGCTGAATCTCGAGCAGGACTATGCCGGCACCATCGAACGTTTCCTGACCTTGCAAACCGCCGGCGACGACCGTGCCGTGCTGCGCCGCCTGCGCGAAGTATTCCGTCACGGCGAACCGGTCACGGCGGCGCTGCGCGCCGGCCTGCGCCTGCTCAAGGAAGAAGACCGGCGCGGCGTGCTGGGCGGCATCGATACGCCGGCGCTGGTGATCCAGGGCGAGCGCGACCGGCTGGTGCCGATGGACGCGGCACGCTATTACGCGGAGCATCTGCCGCGCGCGCGGCTGGCGCCTATCGCCGGCGCCGGGCACGCGCCGTTCCTGTCGCGCCCGGGCGAGTTCCTGCAGGTGCTGGAAGATTTCCTGCATGAATGAGCCGGCGCTGGACAAACGCCGCCTGCGCCGCTCCTTCGCGCGCGCGGCCGATACTTATGATGCCGTCGCGGTACTGCAACGCGAGATCGCCGAGCGCCT
>JBFMBB010000018.1:0-27111 GCA_040755435.1 Pseudomonadota bacterium
CGTGTTCGGCGGCGTGCACGGCGTGCTCGGCGCCTCGCAGGGCGTGCGCGCACTGACCTCGCCCATCGAGGTGGCGGAGGTCCAGGGTTACGATATCAAGCGTCTCGGCAATTACCCGGCGCTCTCGGTGCTGGTGCAGTCGTTGCCGCCCGCGGTGCGCGAGATGGAACGCGTGCCACTGCACCTGATCATGGGCGGCGTGACCATCGGCGACCCGGAGACGGCCATCCGCGAGGGGCGTTACCGTCTCAATCACATCGTCGCCGCCAATCCGAACGACCAGTCCATCACGCTCTCGGAACGCCCGGCGCGCGGCGAACGCATCTTCTGGGCCATGCGCGACGCCCTGGTGGCCGAGCGCGACATGCTGGCCTGCATCGCGCGCAGCTCGCGCGAGCTCGGAACCGAACCGGACTTCGCCCTGCTGTTTCCGTGCATGGGGCGCGGGCCGAATTTCTTCGGCAACCGCGACCGCGACCTGGACAACCTGCGCGCGCGTTTTCCCGGACTGCCCATCATCGGCATGTACGGCAACGGCGAGATCGGACCGCTCGACGGCGCCAATCACCTGTTCCAGTATTCCGTCGTGCTCGGCCTGTTCAGGGCCGCCGCCGTCGCCTGACGATGCTGGCCGGCCTGGACCGCGGGCAGACGCGCGAGGTTTTTTTCCGTGCCTGGCGCGCGCACCGCGAAGGCCGCCCGCTCGAGGGCGTGGAAAAACTGATCGTGCAGGTCGCCCTGCGGCATCCCGAATACCACCCGGTGCTGGAACAATCCGAGACGGCGCGCGAGCGCGATTATTTCCCGGAGGCGGGCGAGACCAATCCGTTCCTGCACCTCGGCATGCACATCGCCAT
Organism: Pseudomonadota bacterium; assembly: GCA_040755435.1. Lineage (GTDB taxonomy): Bacteria > Pseudomonadota > Gammaproteobacteria > Acidiferrobacterales > Sulfurifustaceae > Sulfuricaulis. The sequence continues at coordinate 858 of JBFMBB010000018.1, forward strand.
CGAGGAGCAGCTTTCCATAGACCAGCCGGCGGGTATCCGCGACCAGTACCGGAGACTCCTGAGCCGGTACCCGGACGAACACGCGGTCCAGCACCGCATGATGGAATGCCTCGGCGAAATGCTGTGGCAGGCCGGCCGCCAGGCAACCGCCCCGCAGCAGACGGTATATCTGGACTGCCTGCGCCGCCTGACCTCCGCACCCTGACGCGCCCGCCGTTTTTCCAAAACGAAACCGGCCGAAACTTTTACCGGGCCGCCGGGTCTCATTGGCCAATCCTTGTCCGGCCCGGCAATCGCCACCGCAAAAACAAACTGTCAGGAGAATCCATGGCACTCGCCCAAAACACCGCAAGACTGGTTACGCCCGTGATTCGCTGGCTCGATTCCGTCAGCCCGCTGATCGATTTCACCGTCCGCTTCTGGGTCGCCAATGTCTTCTGGAAGTCCGGCATGGCCGCGCTGCACGACTGGCAATCCACGCTGGATCTCTTCACTTATGAATACAAGGTGCCCCTGCTCTCGCCTCAGGCCGCGGCGATCCTGGGCACGGGCGCCGAGTTGTTCTTTCCGGTGCTGCTGGTCATCGGCCTGGCCACCCGCTTCAGCGCCGCGAGCCTGTTCATGCTCAATATCATCGCGGTGATTTCCTACCCCGGGCTCGGCGAAGCCGGGCTCAAGGATCACATTTACTGGGGTATTCTGCTGCTGGTGACTTTGCTGCACGGACCGGGCAAGATTTCGCTTGACCATTTCATACGACGCAAATGGATGAAATCCTGACCGCCACCCTCCGACGCCCATGCCGCAAACCGCCGTAAAAATAAAAGCCGCCTCCGGGCCATCCTTCGCCGACTGCCTCGACCGGCATGGCCTGGGTCCGCTGCGGCGCGAGCGGCTGCGTGAATTACAGGTCAACGTCGGCCGCCTGTGCAACCAGGCCTGCAACCACTGCCACGTGGACGCCGGCCCCAAGCGCACCGAGATCATGCCGTGGGACACCATGGAAAAAATTCTCGCCTGGGCCGCGGCCGCCGGCGTCACGGCGATGGACATCACCGGCGGCGCGCCCGAGATCAATCCGGATTTTCGCCGCTTCGTGGACGGATGCCTCGCGCTCGGCGCGCATGTCACCGTGCGCTGCAACCTCACGGTGCTGCTCGAAACCGGCCAGGAGGATCTGGCCTCGTGGTACGCGCGTCGCAAAATCCGCCTGGTTTGCTCCCTGCCCTGCTACACGCAAAAAAACGTGGATGCCCAGCGCGGCGACGGTGTGTTTGAAAAAAGCATCGAGGCCCTGAAACGCCTGAACGCTGCGGGCTACGGCCGCGAGGAAGCGCTGGCGCTGGACCTGGTGTACAACCCCGGCGGCGCCTTCCTGCCGGGCGCGCAGGACAAACTGGAGGCCGATTACAAACCGCGGCTGCGAGAGGATTTCGGCGTCGTCTTCTCGCGCCTCATGACCATCACCAACCTGCCGATCAACCGCTTCGCGCATTTCCTGGAACGCACCGGCCAGTACGACGGCTACCTGCAACTGCTGGAGCGGAATTTCAATCCCGCGACGGTCCCGGGACTGATGTGCCGGCACCTGATGAGCGTGGACTGGCTCGGCCGGGTGTACGACTGCGATTTCAACCAGATGCTCGACCTGCCGCTGAGCGACAGACCGCATCGTCACCTGTGGGACATCGACGTGAAGCAGCTCAGTGGTGAAACCATCGCGGTGGATTCGCACTGCCTCGGCTGCACCGCCGGCGCCGGCAGCAGCTGCGGCGGCGCGCTGGCCTGATCATTTATATTTCTTCCAGTTTAATTCAGTTCTAAAGACTGACATATTGTCAGTCACTCCTGCTGTCGTTTCGATTCTCTCTGGCATATTCCTTGCTCCTTCATGCAGCGGAACAACCGCTGCACGGTGTCTGTGCGCTATAAATTTTCAGACAGGGGGAAAGCGGCGTAGCCGCCAACAGCCAGAGAGGTATAAATGATGAAGACACTCCACGCACTGATGTTCAGATCCAGACCCGCAGTTCTGACGGCGGCGCTGCTCGCAATATGCTGCGCGCCCAAAGGCATCCCGCGGGTTCATGCGGCCGACGATTACCTCGCGGCCATCGAAGCGGAGGGCAACGAACTCGAATTCCTGGGCCAGGCGAAAAAGGAGCAGGAGATGCTCCTGCGCAGCGCACCCGCCAGACCCAGGGCGGCTCCCAAACCCAAAGTATCGCCGCCGAAACAGGCCTCGATACAGACCGCGAAGGCTCCATCCTCCGCGCCGCCGGATTCGATGACGCAGGCGGAATTCGAGAAGGCGCTGCGCGGAAAATTCACGGGCAGCTATGCCCTGTACGCCGTGCTGGCTCCGGGCGAAAAGGAATCGGTGTTCCGCGAGTACCGGGAAGCCGATGCCGAAGGCACCATCCGTTTCCTTCCGGCCGTCAACCAGATCATCCACTTGTCCAGCAAGAACAAGCCAAGGTAATTCACTTCATATCGAGGGTACATGTCATGATTAACTCACGCTCCATACTGCGTTCCTGTCTGCCGCTGGCCGCCGTGGCTGGCTGGCTTTTCACCGGCGCCGCCGTGGCTGGCTCTCCGGCCGTCAAAGCGGTGGCTGCCGCGGCGCCGAAACACGAGGTCAACATCACCGAATACCTGCCAATCGCGCAGTTCACCGTCGGCGGCAAGTCGTACGTCATCGACCGCATCCAGGATCAGGAAAACGAGATCAAGGGCGGCTTCGCCAAGACCTCGCGCAAATGTCCGCCATTCTGCATCCATCCCATGGAGGTCGCCCCCGGTGTGGCGACTGCCGGCGAACTGGAACTCATCGAATTCCTCAAGAACAAGGTGGAGGCCGGCACCGGCCTGCTGATCGATGCGCGCGCCGATTCCTGGTACATCAAGGGAACCATTCCCGGCTCCATCAATATCCCGTTCAACGTGCTGGCGGCGCCCGCCAGCGATCCGGCGCTGCAGCAGGCATTGACCACGCTCGGCGTGCGCCGGGGCAGTTCCGTCAACTGGGCCGACACGACGCATCAGGCCGTGGACGAGTTCGGCCAGCACGTCCGCAAATTTGACTGGGATTTCTCGCGCGCCAGGGAAATCATGCTGTTCTGCAACGGGCCGTGGTGCGACCAGTCGCCGCGCGCCATCCGCGCGCTGGTGAAACTCGGCTACCCGGTCAACAAGATCCATTATTATCGCGGCGGCATGCAGGACTGGCTGTTGCTCGGCCTGTCGATTGAAGTGCCCACGCCTCCTCCGGCCGCGGCAAAATCGGCCGCCTCCCGATAAGGGTCTGTCCGGCTTCAAGACGCCAGGCACGGCAACGTGCCTGGCGTTGTTCTTTTTACAGTGGCAAATAACGTTTCAACGGCTCGTACCGCTGCGCCACCAGCCAGAGATCGGCCGCGGTATCGACGTCGCGCAGCGTCTTCAGCAACTCGAACTCCATCCCCAGTTTTTCGGCGCGCGCCAGGGTCGTTTCCAGCACGCGGTCGCTGCCCCAGGGCATGTCCTCGAACAGCTCGGGCCGCGCCTCCTGCAAACCGATGAAGTAATAGCCGCCGTCATCGGTGGGCCCGAGAACATTCTTGCCGCGCGCCAGCCAGCTGTTGGCCTGATCGACGACGTCCCAGCCGCAGTGCGGGACATCGCAACCCATGACGGCGGCGCTCCCCTTCCGGGCGATACCCGCACGCAGCGCGTCCAGCATCTTGGCACCGAGGTCGCCCTCCGCCTGTGGCGCGAGCCGGATGTGAAATTCATTGACGAGCCGGTGAAACAGCAGGTGATCGGTCCCGGGCCAGGCATAAAGCACGACATCCCCCGGCCAGGCGGAGACGGCCAGTTCGACCGTGGCGCGGATCATGAAGGCGGCGATTTCGGCCGCCTGTTCCGGGCTGTAGTCCGGTTGCAAGCGGGTTTTGACCTGGCCCGCGATCGGCTGCCTGGCAAACAGCATCAGTTCGGGCTGGCTCATGCTCTGCTTCGCCCTGTTCGTCCCGTAATTCAGGTGTGTCCATAATACCAGCGCGCCAGCCGCGCGGGTGAAACACCCAGCCAGTACAGGAAGCGCAGGGTCCACATCATGAGGATCGTGCGGATAATTCCATGTTTCTCCCAGCGTCGCGAGGAAGCCAGCACCGGGCCGGGCAGGCATGCCGGCCGGCCGATCCATTTGAGGCGTGCGGAAAACTCGATGTCCTCCATCAGCGGCAGCGACGCGTAACCGCCGAGCATCTGATAGACATCGCGTCGCACGAACATGGCCTGGTCGCCGGTGGCGATGCCGGTGAGGCGCGAGCGCCAGTTCATCAGGCGTTCGACGGCGCGCAGCAGGAAATGCCGGCCGGACAGGCGCACGTCGAAGCGTCCCCACGGGCGGCCGCCCTCGACGGCGTCGCGGATGTCGTCGGCAGCGCCCGGCGGCAGAATGCTGTCCGCGTGCAGGAACAACAGCACGTCGGCCTCCGCCGCCTGCGCGCCCGCGTGCATCTGCAACGCGCGTCCGCGCGGGCTCTGGATCAGGACCGGCACCGGCTGCGTATCCGGTTCCTCGGGCGACATGAACTTGCAGACCGTCTCCACGCTGGTATCCGTGCTGCCCCCGTCCACCACGATGAGTTCATCGAAATGCTGATCCTCGATCAGCGACAGCAGGAGCTCCTCCAGACGCGCGGCTTCATTCAGGACCGGCAGAATGACGGCTACTCTCATGGCAAGACGAACGGAGCGCAGCGCAGCAGGGCTACATTATCCATGGCGAGACGAACATAGCGCAGCGGATCATGGCTCAGATTCCAGGACAAGACGAACGCAGCGCAGCGTAGCAGGGCTGCCGTATCGGGAGCAGGAGAAACCGACGCAAGGCGTCGCGGCGCCGCTCAGGCGGAAGGGCCGGGTTTGTTTCCGGAACGTGCCATGCGGATGAGCCGCACGGCCAGCAACAGCGGCACGGATGCGTGCATGACGAGGTCGAAGATGTCGATGGGCCGCGCCAGCGTCCCGTTCGCCAGCATCTTGAGCTTCTGCCACAAATGCGGCTCCGGCGTCAGCGGCGCCAGGCCCAGGGCGATCGCGGCGAGCACCAGTGCGGTGAGTGGAATCTTGTCCAGCCATTGCATGGCTATTTCGCGCCCTGCGTGCCCCGTTGAATGAGTTCGATCTTGTAGCCGTCGGGATCTTCCACGAAGGCAATGACCGTGCTGCCGTGTTTCATCGGGCCGGCCTCGCGCGTCACCTTGCCGCCGCGCTTCCTGATGTCGTCGCAGGCCTTGTAGGCGTCATCGACTTCGAGCGCGATGTGGCCGAAGGCATTGCCGAGATCGTACTTGTCGGTGCCCCAGTTGTAGGTCAGCTCGACCACGGCATGCTCGGTTTCCGGCCCGTAGCCCACGAAGGCCAGCGTGAATTTCCCGTCCGGATAATCCTTGCGGCGCAGCAGCTGCATGCCGAGCACGTCGGTATAGAATTTTATCGACCGGTCGAGATCGCCGACCCGGATCATGGTGTGCAGGACGCGCATGGTGACACCTCCGCTGAATTTTCAGCCGAAATGACAGACGTAATCGAACAGATCGACGACCTCGATCTCGAAGTGGGAGTTGCCGGGCACCGAGAAGCTCTGCCCCGCCTGGTAATCGGTCCAGGTCTGCTGGTCGGCCAGCTTCACCCGGCAATGTCCCTGGGTGACGTCGATCTTCTCCGGCGCCTGGGTGCTGAAGCGGTAGGTACCGGGCAGCATCACGCCCAGCGTCTTCATCTCGCCCTCGGGCGTGATGATGGTGCGGCTGGTTACCTTGCCGCCGTGATAGACGTTGGCCCTGGTTTTGACTTCGACGTTTTTAAAGCTCATTTCGTTGATTCCACCATTTGGATACAGTGTGATCCATTGCAGCAAGCAAGCTTACTGCAATTCAGTCCGCGCCGGTATTCCGCAGACCCAAATAAGTGCCGGTAAGGGGTTTACGGGGGGAACACTCCCATAAGCCAAATGCCACGCCAGCCCCCGCTAGGTTGAGGTGCGTCGTTGTCTGCCGAACAGACGATCAAACTCTCTGGAGTGCGCCAGGAAATGCAGCACCAGTCTATCGAAAAATTCGTAGACCTCGATCAACGCGTTACGTTCGACCCCCCTAGACTTCGCAAACGGGCAACCGTCGAGCCTCAGCAGCCCGATGGGTTCGATCTTGTGCTTGTGCAAATGCCGTTTGAACTCATCGGTGATCCCGGCAAGCATCACGACGCCGCATTTTTCATCGTACTCGTAAAGATCCTTGCGATGATTCAGTGCTTCGCTTTCTTCCAGTGAAATCGATACCGCGAGCTTCTGATAATACGTCCTCTGACGCTTCAGAAAATCGCTCACGTCAGACAGCGTCAGGGGCAGTTGTTTGTCGTGGTGATGGGCAAGATACAGTCTCAATTCATGGACATTGCTGTTGAAAAAGACAAAGTCGAAGGATGAGCGGCAAGGTTCACCGTTCGGCGCGACGTACAAAAAATTGTCGAGAAACTGATGGATCCGGTAATAGTCCCAGATCTTCGTACCCGCCATCCTGTTGTATTCGACGAATATTCCGTAAAGCGACCTGAGGCTCCGGAAAACCATATCGTGCAAGATGGTCAGCTTTCCCATGAGCGACTCCAGATTCGTCGCCGCTGTTTGTGCGTCGTCGCCATCTCGTTCCTGTCGAACGTCGCCGGTCTTCGGATTCCACCGGTACCTCAGCGGGTGATCCGAGACCCTGTGGACTTCTATCTCCTCGAAATGCCGGATCGAAACCGCCCTCGCACCATAGAGCTGTTTCGTCCCGTCGATGCTGACCTCGAAGACGGGAAATTCGCGTGGAACGGCGCCTAGGCGGATTAGCCCTTCCAGCTCCTGCGAAAATCCCCTCCAGAAGTGCACCAGTTGTTCGTTGTTGTAATACTGTCGCGCTGCCGCCAATTCGTGTTTGGGATAGGTCTTGATTAACCTTTTCGCATGGCCCCTCATGGAGGCAAGAAGCCGGCTCAGTTCACCCTTTTCCGCCACGCGCGATCTTTTGAGGAACGTGTCAAAACCCGCGAGATCCGACAATTGCCCAAGAAACCGTCGCCGCCAGCTCTCCGATTTGACCAGCCCGAAATATCGCGCCTGTCTGCCATGAAGAATGCCCACAGTGACAATGTCTCCCCTTGATCCAACGATCGGCCGCGGCCGTGACCCGGAGCCACGTCCACCGTGGGCCGCGTTTTTATCTCCGCGATCGGGTTTTATCGGTTATTCTCAACCCGGGCATCACAGGGGTCAAATCACCCTGATTTCAGGCCTCCAGCAGGGTGTGTTACCGCAGGAATGCGAGAGTGCCGATTCCTGTGTCCGGGACAAAAATCCGCTGAGGACTGGTGGATGTATCAGGATGATCGGCGGTGTCGCTTCGCGGCGATGCGCATGCGCAGCGCGTTCAGCTTGATGAAACCCTCAGCGTCCTTCTGGTTGTAGGCGCCCCTGTCTTCCTCGAACGTGGCGATGGTGGCGTCGAACAGACTGTCGGAATCGGACTTGCGTCCGACCACGGTTACGCCGCCCTTGTAGAGCTTGAGCCGCACGATGCCATTCACCGTTGCCTGCGAGGCGTCGATCATCTCCTGCAACATGCGACGCTCCGGGCTCCACCAGTAACCGTTGTAGATCAGCGAGGCGTAGCGCGGCATCAGGTCGTCCTTCAGGTGCGCAACCTCGCGATCCAGCGTGATGGATTCGATGGCGCGGTGCGCCTTGAGCATGATTGTCCCGCCCGGCGTCTCGTAGGCGCCGCGCGATTTCATGCCGACATAGCGGTTCTCGACGATGTCGGTGCGGCCGATGCCGTTGGCGCCGCCGAGCTTGTTGAGCGTGGCCAGCACCGTGGCCGGCGACATGGCCTTGCCGTTGATGGCGACGATGTCACCCTTCTTGTACGTCAGCTCTATGTAGGTCGGCTTGTTCGGCGCCTTCTCGGGGGAAACCGTCCAGCGCCACATGGAGGCTTCCGGCTCTTTCCACGGGTCTTCCAGGATGCCGCCCTCGTAGGAAATGTGCAGCAGGTTGGCGTCCATCGAGTACGGCGATTTCTTGCCGCGCTTCATCTCCACCGGGATGCCGCGCTGCGCGGCGTAGGCCATGAGCTTCTCGCGCGACGTGAGATCCCACTCGCGCCACGGCGCGATGATGCGGATGTCGGGGCGCAGCGCGTAATAGCCGAGCTCGAAGCGCACCTGGTCGTTGCCCTTGCCGGTGGCGCCGTGCGACACGGCGTCGGCGCCGACCTTGTTGGCGATCTCGATCTGGCGCTTGGCGATCAGCGGCCGCGCGATCGAGGTGCCGAGCAGGTATTCGCCCTCGTACAGCGTGTTGGCGCGGAACATGGGGAACACGAAGTCGCGCACGAACTCTTCCTTGAGGTCGTCGATGAAGATTTCCTTCACGCCCATCTTTTTCGCCTTGGCGCGTGCCGGCTCCAGCTCCTCGCCCTGCCCGATGTCGGCCGTGAATGTCACGACCTCGCAGTCATAGGTGTCGCGCAGCCAGGTGAGGATGACGGAGGTGTCGAGCCCGCCGGAGTACGCCAGAACGACTTTCTTTATTTTTGCCATGGTTCTGCGAATGAAATGATGAGCAGGAAAGGCGGCATTGTAGCGGATTTTCCGGCGCGCCACCGTTCCGGCGGGAACCGCGGACAGGGCCGGCGCCGCCGGCCGGCGTGCTAACGCCGCTTCTGCGGCATCAGGTCGGTACAGACGCCTTCGTACACCTCGGCCACCATGCCGACCGACTCGCCGAGCGTGGGATGCGGGTGGATGGTCTTGCCGATATCCGCCGGGTCGCAGCCCATTTCGATGGCGAGCGCGAGTTCGCTGATGAGGTCACCGGCGTTCGTGCCCACGATGCCGCCGCCGATGACGCGATGGGTCTCTTCGTCCACGATGATCTTGGTGAGGCCCTCGTCGCGCCCGTTGGCGATGGCGCGGCCGGAAGCGACCCACGGGAACCTGGCCTTGCCGACGGCGCGGCCCTGCTTCTTCGCCTCGTCTTCGGTCACGCCCACCCAGGCGATCTCGGGATCGGTGTAAGCGACCGACGGGATGACCGCGGCATCGAAGAAGGACTTGAGTCCGGCGGCAGCCTCGGCGGCCACGTGACCCTCGTGCACCGCCTTGTGCGCCAGCATCGGCTGGCCGACGATGTCGCCGATGGCGTAGATATGCGGCACGTTGGTGCGCATCTGCTTGTCGACTTCGATGAACCCGCGATCCGTGACGGCGATGCCCGCCTTCCCGGCGTCGATGTTCTTGCCGTTCGGCGCGCGGCCGGCCGCGACCAGCACGAGATCATAGACCTGCGGCTTGTCGGGTGCCTGCTCACCCTCGAACGTGACCTTGATACCGGCCTTCGTCGCCTCGACCTTGGTCGTTTTGGTTTTTAGCATCACATGATCGAAACGATGCGCGTTCATCTTGTCCCACACCCGCACCAGATCGCGGTCGGCGCCCAGCATGAGCCCGTCCAGCATTTCGACCACGTCGATGCGGGTGCCCAGGGTCGAATACACGGTTGCCATTTCCAGCCCGATGATGCCGCCGCCGATGACCAGCATCTTCTTCGGCGCGGCCCGCAGCTCGAGCGCGCCGGTGGAATCGACGATGCGCGGGTCTTCGGGTATGAACGGAAGCTTCACCGCCTGGGAGCCGGCGGCGATGATGGCGTGGGCGAAGCGGATGATTTTTTTCTCGCCGGTCGGCGCCTTGCCGTCGCCCGCGGTCAGCGCGATCTCCATGTGATGTGGATCGATAAAGCGCCCGCTGCCGCGTATCACCTCGACCTTGCGGCCCTTGGCCATGATGCCGATGCCGCCGACCAGCTTGCCGACGACCTTGTCTTTCCATGCACGCAGTTTGGCGAGATCGAACTTCGGCGCGCCGAAACTGACGCCGTGCTCGGCGAGCTTCTGTGCCTCCTCGGTCACGGCCGCGACGTGCAGCAATGCCTTCGAGGGAATGCAGCCGACGTTGAGGCACACCCCGCCGAGGGTCGCATAGCGCTCGACCAGCACCGTCTTCTTGCCGAGATCGGCGGCGCGGAACGCCGCCGAGTAACCGCCGGGGCCGGCGCCGAGCACCAGCACCTCGCATTCGCCGTCGATCTTGCCGGTATAGGTCGCCGCGCCCGGAAGCGGCCCGGTGCGTGCCGGCGGCGGGGGTTCCGCCGCATGCACCTCGAACTTCGGCGCAGACGCCGCCCGGGATGGCGCCGCCGGCGCCGCGGCCGGTGCCGCCGCCACCGGCTCGGCCTTGGGCGCGGGTTTTTCCGGTGCCGCAGGCGTGGCGGCGGCTTCCGTCGTTTCCAGCAGCAGGATCAGGGTGCCTTGCGCGACCTTGTCGCCGACCTTGAGTTTGACGTCCTTGACCTTGCCGGCGGCCGGGGACGGCACGTCCATGGTGGCCTTGTCGGATTCGAGGGTGACGAGCGGGTCTTCCGGCTTGATGGTATCGCCGGGTTTGACCATGACTTCGATGACGGCGACTTCCGTGAAGTCGCCGATGTCGGGGATTTTGACTTCCATCATATTGGGCATGGCATCCATCGCCACCGCGCGGTGGCCCGGTCAGTTACCGCTTCTTCGATTTCTTTTTCGCCGCCTTTTTGGCGGCCTGGCGCGGCTTGGCCGCCTTCGCGCCGCGTTTCGGCGCCCCGGTCTCCGTTGCCTGCGCCAGCGACGCCAACGCCTGGGCGAAGAAGGTGGTGAAGCGCGCGCCCGAGGCGCCGTCGATCACGCGGTGATCGTAGGACAGCGACAGCGGCAGCATCAACCGCGGCGTGAAACGCTTGCCGTCCCATTTCTGTTTCATCTCGCTGCGCGAGACGCCGAGAATGGCCACTTCCGGCGCGTTGATGATCGGCGTGAACAGCGTGCCGCCAATGCCGCCGAGGCTCGAGATCGAGAAACAGCCGCCCTGCATCTCCGGAAGCGTGAGCTTGCCCTCGCGCGCCTTCTTCGCGAGCTCGGCCGCCTCGCGCGCCAGCTCGAGCACGGATTTCCGGTCGGCGTTGCGGATCACCGGCACGACGAGGCCGTTCGGCGTGTCGGCGGCAAAACCGATGTGATAGTAATGCTTGATCACCAGGTTCTCGCCGTCGAGCGAGCTGTTGAATTCAGGGAATTTTTTGAGCGCCTCGACCGCGGCCTTGATGAGGAAGGCCAGCACCGTCACCTTGACGCCGTCCTTCTCGTGTAGCTTGTTCAGCGCCACGCGATGGCGTTCGAGTTCGGTGATGTCGGCTTCGTCGAACTGCGTGACATGCGGGATCATGACCCAGTTGCGCGCCAGGTTCGCGCCCGAGATCTTGCGGATGCGCGTCAGCGGCTGGGCCTCGATCGAGCCGAACTTGCTGAAGTCGACCTTGGGCCAGGGAATGATGTCGAGCCCGCCGCCGGCCGGACGCGCACCGGCCATCACCGCCTTGACGAAGCCCTGCACGTCTTCCTTCGTGATGCGTCCCTTCGGGCCCGTGCCGCGGACCTTGGTGACGTCCACGCCCAGTTCGCGCGCGAACGCGCGCACCGACGGGCTCGCGTGCGAACGCGCACCGCCGATCACGGCCGCGACCATTTCCGCCGGCCCCGGCATCAGCACCACCGGCGGCGGCGCGTTCATTTCCTCGCCCAGACCGGGCGGCGGCGGCGAATCGGTGGCGAATCCGGACGCGCGCATCACCGGTTCGGGCGCGGTGGCTTCCACCGCCCGCGCCGGCGTCGCCTTAACCGGTGCCGGCGCTGACGCCGGCGCCGGCTCGGCCTTGGGCGCGGGTTTTTCCGGTGCCGCAGGCGTGGCGGCGGCTTCCGTCGTTTCCAGCAGCAGGATCAGGGTGCCTTGCGCGACCTTGTCGCCGACCTTGAGTTTGACGTCCTTGACCTTGCCGGCGGCCGGGGACGGCACGTCCATGGTGGCCTTGTCGGATTCGAGGGTGACGAGCGGGTCTTCCGGCTTGATGGTATCGCCGGGTTTGACCATGACTTCGATGACGGCGACTTCCGTGAAGTCGCCGATGTCGGGGATTTTGACTTCCAGTGCTTTGGGCATCAGTTGGTGTTGTCTCTAATGACTCACGCCATCAGACGGTGAGCGGGTTCGGTTTCTCGGGATCGATGCCGTATTTCTTGATCGCATCGGCCACCTTCTGGATCTCGATCTCGCCCTCCTCGGCCAGCGCGGCCAGGCTCGCGACCGTTACCCAGTGGCGGTCGACCTCGAAGAAATAACGCAGCTTCTCGCGCGTGTCGGAACGTCCGAAGCCGTCGGTGCCGAGCACGGTGTAGCGGCGCGGCACGAACGGCCGGATCTGCTCGGCGAAGGCGCGCACGTAGTCGGTCGAGGCGATCACCGGGCCCTTCGTGTCCTTGAGGCACTGGCCCACGTGGCAGGTGCGCGGCGGCTGCACCGGGTGCAGCAGGTTCCAGCGCGCGCACTCGTTGCCGTCGCGCGCCAGCTGGGTGAAGCTTGGGCAGCTCCAGATGTCGGCCTCAACGCCCCAATCCTGCTTCAGCAGATCGGCGGCGGCGATGACCTCGCGCAGGATCGTGCCCGACCCCAGCAGCTGCACGCGCGGTCCGTTGCCGGCGCCGCCCTGGCGCAAGCGGTACATGCCCTTGAGGATGCCGGCTTCGGCTCCCTCCGGCATCGCCGGATGCTCGTAGTTCTCGTTCATCACGGAGATGTAGTAGTAGATGTCCTCCTGCTCCTGGACCATGCGGCGCAGGCCATCGTGCATGATCACGGCGACCTCGTAGGCGAAGGTCGGATCGTAGGACATGCAGTTCGGGATCTGGGCCGTGGCGATATGCGAATGGCCGTCCTCGTGCTGCAGGCCCTCGCCGTTCAGGGTGGTACGGCCGGAAGTGCCGCCGAGCAGGAAGCCGCGCGAGCGCATGTCGCCGGCGGCCCACCACAGGTCCCCGGTGCGCTGGACCCCGAACATCGAGTAGAAGATGAAGAACGGGATCATCTGCACGCCGTGCGTCGAATACGAGGTCGCCGCCGCGATCCACGAGCTCACGGCGCCGGCCTCGTTGATGCCTTCCTGCAGAATCTGGCCGCCCGCGTCCTCCTTGTAGAACATGAGCTGGTCCTTGTCCTGCGGTGTGTACAGCTGGCCCTGCTGCGACCAGATGCCGAGGCTGCGGAACAGGCCCTCCATGCCGAAGGTGCGCGCCTCGTCGGCGACGATGGGCACGATGTGTTTGCCGAGGTGCTTGTCCTTGAGCAGCACCCCGAGCAGGCGCACGAAGGCCATGGTGGTGGAGAACTCACGGCCCTCGCCGGAGGCCTTGAGCAGGCTCTCGAAGGCCGACAGCGGCGGCACTTCGAGCGGCGCCGCCTTGCGCCGGCGCCCGGGGATGTCGCCGCCGAGCGCGTCGCGTCGCGCGCGCATGTACTTGTACTCCGGCGAGTCTTTCGCCGGCTGGATGTATTCCAGCTTGTCGAGCTGTTCGTCGGCGAGCGGCAGCTTGAAGCGGTTGCGGAACGCCTGCAACGAGGTCGTGCCCATCTTCTTCTGCTGGTGCGTGATGTTCTGCGCCTCGCCGGCCTCGCCCATGCCGTAGCCCTTGATGGTCTTGGCGAGGATCACCGTCGGCTGGCCCTTGTGATGGGTCGCGGCATGATAGGCCGCGTACACCTTGTGCGGGTCGTGGCCGCCGCGATTGAGCCGCCAGATGTCGTCGTCCGACCAGCTGGCCACCAGCTCCTTCAGCTCCGGGTACTTGCCGAAGAAGTGCTCTCGCACGTACGCGCCGTCCTTCGACTTGAAGGTCTGGTAATCGCCGTCCACGCACTCATCCATGCGTTTGCGCAGCAGCCCCATGCGATCGCGCGCCAGCAGCGGGTCCCAGTAGCTGCCCCAGATGAGCTTGAGCACGTTCCAACCGTGGCCGCGGAAACCGGCCTCGAGTTCCTGGATGATCTTGCTGTTGCCGCGCACCGGGCCGTCGAGCCGCTGCAGGTTGCAGTTCACCACAAAAATAAGATTGTCCAGGTTCTCGCGCCCGGCCATGCCGATGGCGCCGAGTGACTCGGGCTCGTCCATCTCGCCGTCGCCGAGGAAGCACCACACCTTGCGATCCTCGGTGTTGACGATGCCGCGCGCATGCAGGTATTTCATGAAGCGCGCCTGGTAGATCGCCTGGATCGGCCCGAGGCCCATGGACACCGTCGGGAACTGCCAGAAATCCGGCATGAGCCAGGGATGCGGGTAGGACGACAGGCCCTTGCCGTCGACCTCGCGGCGGAAATTATCCAGTTGTTCGGCGCTGAGTTGCCCGAGCATGAAGGCACGCGCGTAGAAACCCGGCGCCGAGTGGCCCTGCATGTAGATCAGGTCACCGCCGTGCCTGTCGGACGGGGCGCGCCAGAAATGATTGAAGCCGACGTCGTAGAGCGTCGCGGCCGAGGCGTAACTCGCGATATGACCGCCGAGATTGGAATCGTCCTTGTTGGCCTTGAGCACCATGGCCACGGCGTTCCAGCGCACGAACGAGCGGATGCGGTCCTCGAGGGCGTGATTGCCGGGCGAATGCGCCTGCTGGTCGGGGGGAATGGTGTTGACGTAGGCGGTGTTGGCCGCGTACGGCACGTTGATGCCCGCGGCGCGCGCCAGCTCGATCTGCTTCTCGATCAGGTAATGCGCGCGTTCCGGGCCTTCCTGCTGGATGACGGCCGACAGCGCATCGAGCCATTCCTGGGTTTCCTGGGCGTCGAGGTCGGTCTGCGGGGATATCGGGGTCACAGCGGCCATGGTCTCGCACTCCTCAAATTAACTCTCCCTTCTTACACTCTCGCTTCTGCGGATAATCCGGACGGGCAAACTCGGGCCGGGGACGGTGTCCGGCGGTATTCTTGCGGCCGGTTCGGCGTCAGTGGGCAAAAAAAGGACTTCCGTTCATGTCATGCGTTGTCGGCCGGTCTCATGAATTTCCCCGGGCAGCGGAGCTCACCGGCAGACCGTATCATCTCTTTTTGGCGCGCGGTATCATCGTTTTTTTGGCCAAACAGGTCAAGACAAACAGCGTTTTAGAGCCATTTTCGATTCCGATTCGATAAAAATTTTCTCTTGAGGCACCCATGCATCTCGAAATTCCGAAGATCAAGCAAGAAGCCGGTGGTTTAACGGAAAAAGCGCTGGATATCCATACAAATGTCATTTTTCTGGTTCCAGTGCGGGATTTTGATGCGAACACGCTGCCATTTGGCAGGGAAATCTCCCAACGCGCCAAACGCGCCGGACACAAACTCGACAGCGACAAGATTTTCACCACTGACCTGCCCAATGCCAACGCCACCCGGATCAGCAGCGCCGGGATCGATCCGGCATCCAGCGCCTTCGAACTGCTGACGCTGGCGCGCCAACTCGTGGCCGCGCACAAGGGCCAGAAACCGCCACAGATCGCCGTCGCCTGTTTCGGACTCAAGCCGAATGAAGCCGGGCGCGCCTGCGAGGCGCTGCTGGCGGCCCTGCTGGCCGCCGATTTCCCGATGCCGGATTACAAGAGCAAGCCGGACAAGCCAACCCGGCTGCGCGAGATACATATATATGGTCACGCCTCCGCCGATGGCCACGCCCGCACCATCGCCGAAGCCAAAGGCAACAATCTCGCGCGCTGGCTCACGGCGTTGCCGCCGAACGAACTCACCCCGGGAAATTACCGCCGCCGCATCGAGAAACTGGCGCGCGATTACAAATGGAAAGCCGAATTTCTCGACGTGAAAAAACTGAAAGCGCGCGGCGCCGGCGCCTTCCTCGCCGTGGCCCAGGGCAGCCCGGAGCCGGATGCCGGCATCCTGCATCTGCGCTACACGCCGAAAAAGAAATCACCCAGGGCCGCGCTGGCGCTGGTCGGCAAGGGCATCTGCTTCGATACAGGCGGCACTAATCTTAAACCGGCCAAGTACATGCACGGCATGCACGAGGACATGGAAGGCAGCGCCGTGGCGCTCGGCACATTGCTGGCGCTGACGGAACTGCAAGCGGATTTTCCCGTGGACTGCTGGCTGGCGCTGGCGCAGAACCACATCGGTCCGAAGGCCTATAAACAGAATGACGTGGTGAAGGCCGCCAGCGGCAAGACCATCGAGGTCATCCACACCGACGCCGAGGGTCGCATGATCCTGGCCGACACGCTTTATTTCGCCTCGCAGCAGAAACCGAAACTGATCGTGGATTTCGCCACCCTGACCGGCGCCTGCGTCGGCGCGCTCAGCACGCGCATGAGTGGCACGCTGACGAACCGCGAAAAGCTGGTCCCGGTTTTAATTGAAGCCGGCAACGCCTCCGGCGAGCGCGTCTGGCCGTTCCCGCTTCCAAAGGATTACGAAGACGCGCTCAAGAGCGACATCGCCGACATCAAGCAATGCACACTCGACAACGACGCCGATCACATCCTAGCGGCGACGTTCCTGAAAAAGTTTCTGGAAAACGATCCGGACTGGGTACACGTGGATTTGTCGGCGGGAAACCACAAGGGCGGGTTGGCGCATATTCCGACGGATACGACGGGGTTTGGGGTGAGGTTTACCTTGAATTTGTTGATGGATCAGAAAGTGATCTAAAAATATCTTGTGAAAATACCATGACAACGTATCTCAGCCCTCTTGTGAAATTCACGGCAATTGAAAAAATCCCATCCTCTATAGAATTCGGAAAGCTAACGCTACGGAAAATAACTGATGATGAATTATTTCAGTATTTTCAAATTTCCGATAGGCGCTTTGGCCCAGGTGCTGGTGAATTTAGTTTCACTAAACACAGTCGTCGCTTAACTCACCTTCATCCACACCAAGAATTCGACTACTACAAAGCTACACATGGCTTCTTCTCAACAACTACTCCCGATGAACACAGATCGTTAGTGAACGATATTCTTCATTGCTGGCGATTATTGATACCTAGCCAAGTCTCATGTCCTATCACATTTTACGATCAAGGGCCGGGGTCATTTAGCAATCAACCTGCTGAATGTCGTATTGGTGAAGCATTTATATTTTCCGAGGAATTATTTAATAAAACAAAAGAGCTCCTTGCTAACATCAAGAAAGTACCACAAGAAGATCTCGAAATTATCGATCTAACAAATGAAGTAGGTTATAAGACCCTGGCAGTGCTTTTGCTGGTTATTGTTGCCGAACGAAGTCTAATGCATGATGACAAAAACGAAATCTCATTTAAGGTGGCGTTCTATGGAGCACGATTATTAGAGGACTATGATGGTAGTGATATAGAAATTACTTCTTCCATCCTCGAAAAAGCGTACTCAATACGGTCTAAGTTTGTGCACTCTGGATTACTTGATAATCCAGAATTGAGTGAGTTTCTGCCCAAACTGTATAAAATTATTGCTCGTATCAGAATACTTACTGCCCTCAATCCAAGCTTAGTAAATGTAGAAGGAAAGAAAAAACTGCGATATAGGAAGTGATACGATTTCCGCCTAGGATTGGGGTTAGCTTCAATCCCTACGTCATTGCAAGCCGAGCACTATTTGAAGTTTTCAGTACACGTAGGGCGGAATAGCGAAACGTATTCCGCCGCATGATTTTCGTGACAACAAATTTTCTGTCCGACCGCCCTCGGCCTGTCGATTTCATCCGGCGGGTTACGGCAAAATGCGCCTAACCCGCCCTACGAAGAAATCTTCCCGGAATAACGGCTGGGAAGAATCAGAATTTCAGCCCCGCCTTCTCCAATTCCTCCGAAACCTTCAATCCCTCCGCGCTGCAGCAGGATTCGATAAATTCCTTGGTCGAGACAACACGAACGACACCGCCACCCTTCGCGTCATCGGCCTTGGCCGCGAGCGCGAACAATTTCGCCATGCCCTCCTCGCCCTTCAAACGCCATACCCCCTCGGCATCCACCACAAAACCGAAACCATGCAGCAACCAGGTCGCGACGGGGCCATCCCCGGATACGCGCCGCGTGGATTTTTTGATCGCCGGCAGGGAACGTTCCATCACAGCGATCACGTCCTGCAGCGCCTCCCGGGTCTTGTCTTCCGGCACCAGCCAGCAGAACACGGACGTGTCGCGGAAGAAGGCGTGCAATAGCGGCATGTCCTTGAAGAACGGCGCAGTGACCACGCCGTAACGCGACCGGCCGACCTGTTTCTTGAACGCAGCGCCGCGCGCGCGGCGGGCGCGGTGGTTCCCGAGATGAATATGGCACTGCGCCAGGATCACGCGGCAGGCGTTGCCTTCATCAAGCGCCGTGGAGAAAAACGGCTGGCCGCTGCGGCGGAAACCGGAGAACATGCTGTTGATGCGCGCCACGGCGAAATACGCCAGGCTGAAGGTGAACGGCGCGGTCAGGTCGATGAAGACCGCGGAAAAATTGAGCGTCAGGTAGGACACCGCGAGAAAACCGGATTGCAGGACGGTAAAGGCCAGGTTCACCACGCGCTGGTCGACGTTGTACACGAACGCGAGGGCCAGCAGCGCGAGCGACACCAGCGTGACGAGAATGTCGACCCACGGCGGCAGCACGGTGAGGAAGTCGCGATTTTTCAGGTTATCGATCGCCGTTGCCAGGATTTCCACGCCCGGGTGCGTCTTGGCTACCGGCGTCGTCTTCAGATCGAACAGTGACGGCGCGGTCGAGCCGATGATGACGATCTTGCCGGCGAACTCGTCCGCCGCACGCGTCCTCTGGCTCTTCTGCAAATCGAGGTAAACCTCGTGGAACGACACGCGCCGGTAGGACGGTGGCTTGCCGCGCCAGTTGAGCAGGATGTCGGCCTGGTCCGGCAACGCGCCGCCGATACCCGCCACCACGTTGGCCGGCAGCGAGCCGACGCGCCAGCCGTGCTCGTCGGCATAGACGTCATAGTTCCGGGCCATGCCGTCTTCGTCGGTGTAGATGTTGTTGGTGCCGAGGCGATGGTCCGTCAGCACGTCGAAAAAGTACGGCAGGATCACCGCAAGGGTGGAGGTGTCGGATGCCGCCGGGTCGAGTTTCGACACGCCGGGCAGCTGCATCACGCGCAACTGGCTGCGTGAATCGTTTTCCTCCGTCAGCCGGATCATCGGGAAAAACGTGTTGGGCGTGGCGGCGATCACGTCGCGGAAATATTTGTCGCCGGCCAGGTTGAACACGTCCGGATCGCTGAAGGTGATGTCGAACACGATCGCCTTCGGCTGCTGCGGAGCGATGCCTTCCACCAGTTCGCCCATGATGTTGCGCGGCCACGGCCAGCGCCCGTATTCCGGCGCCATGGCCGCGAGCGCGGACTCGTCGATGTCGACGATCACGATATCCGGGTCGGCCGCGGGATGCTGGAAGCGCGTTTTCATGATCAGGTCGTAGGCCTTGTTCTTCATGCCGGCGGTGTAACCGCCGGCGATGGCGAAGATGGCCGCGGCCGCGACCACGATCGCGAGGCCGACGTAGAACCGGTTGCCGAGACGGATGGAAAGCGATGACAGCGGGCGCAGAAACAGGCGCGCGATGCGCTGAAGCGGATTTTGGGCTGGCATGCGGAAACGTCCCTGTCAGAACGGCCTTATCATACTGAATCGCGCCAAATCCGGACGCTTGAATTAGTCCGGAAGCTGCTTTACCCTAGCGCCCCACGAAAGCAGTCAACAATTCCAAGCCCATTCAGAAAGAGGAAGAACCCATGAAAACTCCGCTGGATTCCATCGTCGGCACGCTCGTCAGCGGCCTGATCCTGACCGTGATCCTGTATTTCTTCGTCGTCAATTTCCTGGTCAAGACCACGGTCTGAACATACATCGTCATTCAACAAGTTACGGGAGAAAAAAATGGAACTGACTATCGTCCGCTGGCTGCACATCTTCGCCGGCATCATCTGGATCGGCCTTCTTTATTATTTCAACTTCGTCCAGGCCGTGGCCCTGCCCAAGGCCAAGGCCGACAACACCGCCGCCGGCATCACCAAGCACGTCGCCCCGCAGGCGCTGCTGTGGTTCCGCTGGGCTGCTGCGGCGACCTGGCTCCTCGGCGCCTATTACCTCGAACGCTCCGGCGTCGGCCTCGGCAACGCCTTCATGCTAAAGGGCGCGGCCGCCTCCATCGGCATTGGCGCCTGGCTCGGCACGATCATGCTGTTCAACGTGTGGGTGCTGATCTGGCCCAACCAGAAGAAGGTGCTGGGCCTGGTGCAGGCCGATGACGCCGCCAAGGCCAAGGCCGCGCGCGTCGCCTTCCTGGCCTCGCGCACCAACACCATGTTGTCCCTGCCGATGCTGTTCTTCATGGTTGCGGGCAGCGTGGGGCACGGTCTGCCGGCCATGTAAATCCGACAATATCGCCGAACCAAGGCCCGGCCCCGCCGGGCCTTGTGCTTTTTGGGCCTTGCGTTATTGGCCGTGAGGGGTAGAATTTTTGCTTTAAGTGGCGCCCGCAAGGCGCCTTTGTCTTTTTAGGGTGCACGAAAAAATGTCTTCGTACCAAATGCCTCTCTTTGCGGCCTTGCCTGTGGCCTTCACGCACGGCGAGGGCGCGTGGTTGTGGGATACCAAGGGCAACAAGTATCTGGACGCGCTCGCCGGCATCGCCGTGTGCAACCTGGGGCACGCCCACCCCGCCGTGACCGCGGCGCTGTGCGACCAGGCCGGCAAGCTGCTGCACACCTCGAACTGGTACCAGATCCCGCTGCAGGAACAGCTGGCCGAGCGCCTGTGCAAGCTCGCCGGCATGGACAACGCCTTCTTCTGCAACTCCGGCGCCGAGGCCAACGAGGCCGCGATCAAGCTGGCGCGGCTGTACGGCCACCAGCGCGACATCCTGACGCCCGGCATCATCGTCACCGAGGGCAGCTTCCATGGCCGCACGCTCGCCACCCTCTCCGCCTCCGGCAACCGCAAGATCCAGTCGGGCTTCGAACCGCTGGTGCAGGGATTCTACCGCGTGCCCTACAACGACCTGGCCGCCGTGCAACAGGTCGGCGAACACAACAAGGACGTGGTCGCGGTGCTGGTCGAGCCCATCACCGGCGAGGGCGGCATTTCCATTCCGGACCCGGGCTACCTCAAGGGTCTGCGCAAAATCTGCGACGAACGCGGCTGGCTGCTGATGCTGGATGAAATCCAGTCCGGCATGTGCCGCACCGGCAAGTGGTTCGCCTGCCAGCACGAGGGCGTGGTGCCGGACGTCATGACCCTGGCCAAGGGGCTCGGCAACGGCGTGCCCATCGGCGCCTGCCTGGCGCGCGGCAAGGCGGCGAACGTGTTCAAGCCCGGCAACCACGGCTCGACCTTCAGCGGCAATCCGCTGGTGTGTCGCGTGGCGCTCACCGTCATCGACGAACTGGAGAAGGGCAAGCTGGCCGAGCGCGCCGCCAAAACCGGGCAACGCCTGCTCGCGGGGCTGAAGGAAAAACTCGGCAATGTCCCGGGCGTCCGGGAGATCCGCGGGCGCGGGCTCATGCTCGCCGTGGAACTGGACCGGCCGTGCAAGGAACTCCTGCAACGCGCGCTGGAAAGCGGGATCCTGATCAATGTCACGGCGGAAAACGTCGTGCGCCTGCTGCCGCCGCTCATCTTCACCGACGCCGAAGCCGATTTGCTGGTCGACAAACTCGACAAGGTGATCCGCGCGTTTCTCATCGAAAAATGAAACCACGTCACTTCCTGACCTTGACGGATCTGGGCGCCGATGAATTCAAGCGGCTGCTGGCGCGCGCCGGCGAACTCAAGGCCATGCTCCGGCGCGGCGAGCGGCACACGCCGCTGGCCGGCAAGACCATGGCCATGATCTTCGAGAAGTCCTCGACGCGCACGCGCGTATCCTTCGAGACCGGCATGGCACAGCTGGGCGGCACCAGCCTGTTCCTGTCCCCGCGCGACACCCATCTCGACCGCGGCGAGCCGGTGGAGGACACCGCGCGCGTGATGTCGCGCATGGTGGACGTCGTCGTGATCCGCGCCAACTCGCATGCGATGGTCGAACGCTTCGCGGCGCACTCGCAGGTGCCGGTCGTCAACGCCCTGACAGATCTCGATCATCCGTGCCAGCTGCTCGCCGACATTCAGACCTGGACCGAAAAGCGCGGCGACATCGCCGGCAGGAAGGTCGCCTGGATCGGCGACGGCAATAATGTGTGCCATTCCTGGATAGGCGCGGCGCGCCTGCTGGGATTCCAGCTCGATGTCGCGACGCCGAAAGGCTACGAACCGAAACCCGAAATCGTCGCCGCCAGCAAGGGCCGCGTCACGCTGCATCACGATCCAAAACTGGCCGCGCGCGACGCGGACATCGTCGTCACCGACACCTGGGCCAGCATGGGTCAGGAGCACGAAAAGGCGGAACGCATCAAGGCCTTCGCCGGCTTCATGGTGGATGGCTCGCTCATGAAGCTGGCGCGCGCGGATGCCGTGTTCATGCACTGCCTGCCGGCCTACCGCGGCATGGAGGTGGCGGCCGAGGTCATCGATGGGCCGCAGAGCGTGGTCTGGGACGAAGCCGAAAACCGGCTGCACGCCCAGAAGGCGCTGCTCGAATTCCTGCTGGCCAGGTAATATCTGGTAAACGCAGATGCACGCAGATTTATATGAAGATGAACGCGGATAGAGATAATTGCCGCGCGCTCAGTCCCTTTCATGCCTGCCTGTTTTATCTGCGTTCATCCCCTTAATATAAATCTGCGTTTATCTGCGTGTAATACTATTATTAGACCGTGAACGAAATCCTCGCGCTCAACGACATCGTCTGCCGCTACGACGGCCGCCTCGCGGTCAACGGCCTGTCGATGCACGTTGGCGCCGGCAGCATCGCCTGCCTGCTGGGACCGAGCGGCTGCGGCAAGACCACCGTGCTGCGCGCCATTGCCGGCTTTCATCCCCTGAGCGCCGGCCAGATCTGGATCAGCGGCAGCGCCGTGTCCCAGCCGAGTTTCACCCTGCCGCCGGAAAAGCGACGCCTCGGCATGGTATTCCAGGACCACGCCCTGTTTCCGCACCTGGACGTCGCCGGCAATGTCGGCTTCGGCCTGCGCGGCCTGAGCGGCGCGCAGAAACTGAAAATCGTCGGCGAGATGCTGGAGATCGTCGGTCTCGCCGGCATGGGCGGGCGCTATCCGCACGAGCTTTCCGGCGGACAGCAGCAGCGCGTGGCGCTGGCGCGGGCGCTGGCGCCGCAACCCGACCTCATCCTGCTGGATGAGCCGTTTTCCAATCTTGACATCGAATTGCGCGAACGCCTCTCTGGCGAGGTGCGCGAGATCCTCAAGCAGCGCGGCACCACCGGCGTGCTGGTGACGCACGACCAGCACGAGGCCTTCGCGCTCGGTGACGCCGTCGGCGTGATGCACGAGGGCAAGCTGTTGCAGTGGGACACACCCTACAACCTGTACCATGAGCCGAACAGCCGTTTCGTCGCCGACTTCATCGGCCAGGGCGTGTTCCTGCGCGGCACGCTGCTCACGGCCGATACCATTGAAACCGAGATCGGCGTGCACAAGGGCAATCGCGCCTACGACTGGGGACGGGGAACACAGATCGAGCTGCTGCTGCGGCCGGACGACATCGTGCCCGACCCGGAGAGCCCGCTGAAGGCGAAGGTGACGCAGAAGGCGTTTCGCGGCGCGGAGATCCTTTACACCCTGCGCCTGCCGAGCGGCGGCCGGCTGCTGGCGCTGTTCCCGAGCCACGCCGACCACGCCATCGGCGAGCTGGTCGGCATCCGCGTCGAGGCCGAGCATCTTGTGGCCTTCCCGCTGGCATCGAACGCCACGGCGACAGCCGCGCGCGCCGCGAACTGACCGCGCCCGACGGGTGCGGCACCCGGCTATTTGCGCAGCGGCTTCCCGCCGCCGGGAAACGGCGTGTCTTGGCCGACCGGCTGGAATTCCTGGGGAAGTCCGCTCGAAGTCGAGGTCCACAGCGTGACCGGTTCGTGCCTGACCTGGTGCGGCGCCGCTTCCATCGTGCTCCCGCGTCCCAGATATCCCTGCGCCGCGAGATAGGCCAGGATCTTGTCCGCCGCTTCGCCGGCCGATTGCAGCGAGGTATCCACCACGATCTCGGGGTTGAGCGGCGTCTCGTAAGGGTCGGACACGCCGGTGAATTGCTTGATCAGACCGGCGCGCGCCCGCGCGTACAGGCCCTTGCGGTCGCGCGTCTCGCAGGTGGCCAGCGGCGTGGCCACGTAAATCTCGATGAAATCGCCGTCCTCCTCGACCATGGCGCGCACCTGGGCGCGCGTGTTGGCGTAGGGCGCGATGGGCGCGCAGATGGCGATCCCGCCGTGGCGCGTG
Source organism: Pseudomonadota bacterium (assembly GCA_040755435.1). Lineage (GTDB taxonomy): Bacteria > Pseudomonadota > Gammaproteobacteria > Acidiferrobacterales > Sulfurifustaceae > Sulfuricaulis. The sequence goes on from JBFMBB010000018.1 coordinate 25,157, forward strand.
ATCATGCTCGCCATGTAGCCCTGGCGCAGCACGTTCATGTCGCGGTGTTCGCGCGAGAAACCCAGCTCCGAGGAAATATTCTTGCGCACGATGTCGCCGTCGAGGAGCGTGACCGGGCGCGCCTCCCGTTCCCTGAGCCGCGCATACAGCACTTGCGCCAGCGTGGACTTGCCCGCGCCCGACAGGCCGGTGAAAAACAGCGTGAAACCGTGGCGCAGCGTCTTGCGCCATTCCTCCAGCACCGTCGGATAGGAAAACCAGTGCGCGACCTCGGCATGCTGCTCATGCGATGTTTCGCGGATGCGGCCCTTCATGCGCCGGCTGGCGCCGCGCGGCGAAAGCAGTTTCTCCGGCTGATCCTCCTCCAGCACCAGATTGCGGAACGGCACCACCTCGATGCCGATCTCCTGCGCGTGCCACGTCACGGAATCGAGGCCGTGGTATCGCCCGTACAGCGGATCGCCGGTGGCGCCCTCGCCCTGGTCGTCGTAATCGTGCTCCACGATGAAATGCGAGCAGCCGAAGTTCTTGTGCAGAATGGCATGCCACAGGGCGGCGCGCGCGCCGCTGTGGCGCGGCGACAACTCCAGCAGATTCAACTGCGCGACCTGCGAGGAGTAGTGATCGAGCGCCGCGCGCAGGGCGCGCACGCGCGAGAAATGATCGGAGTCGTGCAGACCGCGGCGGCCGACGGCGGCCTGGATCAGCAACACGGCGTCGTTCAGGTAGGCGGTGCGCTTGGTGAATTCCACGTGCGCGCGATGCATGAGATGGCGCGGATGATAACCGACCACGCGCGTGACGCCGCGTTGCGCCAGCTGCGCGCGCACTTCCGCCGGCGTCCGGCGCAGCGCATCGAAGTCATGATGCATCGGCAGCTCCACGACTTCGAGCTTTCCGGCGATACAGGCCTCGCCGCCCGCATTGAGCAGCTGGTTTGCCGCCGCATGCGTGAAGGAGCGCGTGCCATAGAGACACTGCGCTTCCGCGCCCCGGTCCGGCCGCCAGATTTCCGCCACCGTGAGCACGGCCATGAGCGTGCCCTCGCCGTCGCGCAGGGCGATCGGCAGCCCCGGCGCAATGCTTTCGGCGAATTTCAGCGATACATCCAGCGTCACCGGGACCGGCCAGAGCCTGCCGTCGGCGAGACGCATGCCCGCGCACACGGCCTCGTAATCGGCCTGGCCCATGAAGGAGGTCAGCGGCGAAAACACCCCGGTCGCCAGCATTTCCAGATCGGCGAGCTGCCGTGGGGCAAGATCGAGTGAAGTCAGATCGCGCGACATCGCCTTGAGTTCGGCGGCGCGGCCGGAATCGACCCGCAGATCGACCAGCGCTCCGCCGTAAGCTTGATTAAGTTCCCTGGCTGTTCCCAAACGATGTGTGCCGCTCATGTGATGCCCCTTGTCGCTTCCCGCTATTCCACGTCCGGCGCGCCGATACCCGGGCGCACCATCCTGTTTTCGGGCAATTGCCGCATCTTGCGGCAGTACCCGGGTGGTTCACCCGTCCCTGGGTAAAACCCGCTGTTTCAGGGCGATTGCCTGTGCAACCCCACCGCAGGGCAAGCCTATACAGGCTTGGCCGGATAACAATCCGGCGGAAGGGGGCGTACGATAAATGGCCCATTCCGAAGGATCGGGGGGCAGCCACTCCCAATGCCGAAAAAACCCGCGCTGGAACGATTTTTGCTGCCATACTCAAATCTCGGTCTATTCGTGTTTTCCCCGGTTCTCAGCCTGAAAACCGGGTTTACAGGGGCGTTTTGCTAAAATAGTCTTTGGAAAGAGGGATTTGTGGAAAAAAAGATTTTACGCCTCCTGATCGTCGACGATTCACCGGATGACGCCGAGCTGGCCGTGGCCTCGCTGCGCAAGGCCGGCTTCATGCTCAAGAATCAGCGCGTGCAGGACCTGGCCTCGATGCAGGCGGCGCTCGACAAGGGAACCTGGGAC
>JBFMBB010000019.1:0-25628 GCA_040755435.1 Pseudomonadota bacterium
GACGGAAACAGAGAAAGGTCCGGTGGACCTTTCTCCCGGCGAGCGGGTTCGCCAGGGATGGCGAACCCCGGCCTTTACGCGCGGAGCAGGATGCGGAGCGCGGAAAGGCCGGGCTGGGGTCCAACGAAGTTAACGAAGTCTCGCCAAGGATGGCTTGCGAGAAGTTACGGAGAGTGTCATGGAACAAATGCACACACATATTTCCCGCCAATTCAGCGCCGAGCTGGAGGACATCCGCTCGCGCGTGCTGCAGATGGGCGGGCTCGTGGAACAGCAGATCGAACAGGCCATCGAGGCCCTCATCAAGGGCGACACGACGCTGGGCGAAAACGTCATCATGCAAGACACCCAGGTCAACAAGATGGAAGTCACCATCGACGAGGAATGCAACCAGATCATCGCGCGGCGCCAGCCGGCGGCCAGCGACCTGCGGCTGGTGGTGGCGGTGATCAAGACCATCACCGATCTCGAGCGCATCGGCGACGAGGCCGAGAAGATCGCGCGCATGGCGGTGCGGCTGGCGGGCGAGGAACGGCCCAAGAACAATTACGCCGAAATCCAGACCCTGGGCAACCACGTGCGCCAGATGCTGCACGACGCGCTCGACGCGTTCGCGCGCCTCGACATCGAGGCGGCGGTCCGCATCGCGCGCGAGGACGTCAAGATCGACCAGAAATATGACGGCGTCATGCGCCAGCTCATCACCTACATGATGGAAGACCCGCGCACCATCTCGCGCGTGCTGAACGTCATCTGGGCGGCGCGCGCGCTCGAGCGCATCGGCGACCATTCCTGCAACATCTGCGAGTACATCATCTACCTGGTCAAGGGCAAGGACGTGCGCCACACCAGCCTCGAGCAGATCGAGAAGGAAATCCTCGGACACGGGCGATAACCACCCCTGGAATCATTCCAGGGTTCGTTTGCTCCGTCATGCCCGGCGTTCGCCGGCGGCATCACATGAAGGCTGACTTTGGCCGGAAATCGCTTATCATGCGCCTGCAATAAATCACAATGGTTTTTTACCGGCGCCGGCACATCGCGCCACCTGCTTTGGACGACAGCCATGGTCAACTTCCTGAGTTTCCTGATACCGCAGGACAAGAAATTCTTTCAGCTCTTTGAAAAGGCCTCGGCCAACCTGCTGACCACGTCCCAAACCCTGGTCGCGATGGTCAATACCACCTCGGCCGACAAGCGCAGGGAACTCATCCGGGAAATCGAGCATCTCGAGCATGTCGGCGACAGCCTGACCCATGAGACGCTCAACGAACTCAGCACCAACTTTATCACCCCTTTTGACCGCGAAGACATCCATGCCATGGTGTCCTCGCTCGACGACGTGGTGGATTTCATCCACGGCTCGGCAAAGCGCATCGAGCTTTACAAGCTCAGCGAGATTTCTCCGATGATATGCAAGCTGGCCGATCTGGTCCTGCAGGGCACGCAGGAACTGCACACCGCCGTCTCCAACCTGAAGGACATCAAGAAACCGGAGCTCATCCGCGAGGCCTGCGTGAAGATCAACAGCATCGAGAACCGCGCCGACGACATCTTCGACATGGCCATCGCCCAGCTGTTCGACGAGGAAAAGGACGCCATCCGGCTCATCAAGACCAAGGAGGTCCTGTCCGCCCTCGAAACCGCCACCGACAAGTGCGAGGACGCGGCCAACGCCATTTCCAGCATGATCATCAAATACTCCTGAGCCGGGAGTGCCCGCATGACATTGCTCATTGTCGTGATCGCGCTGGCCCTGCTGTTCGACTACATCAACGGCTTTCATGACGCGGCGAATTCGATCTCCTGCGTGGTGTCCACCAAGGCCCTGACCCCGATTCAGGCCGTGTGCTGGGCCGCGTTTTTCAATGGCGTGGTGCTGTTTCTCGCCCAGCACAGCCTGCTGGGTTTCGAGTTCCACGTGGCCGACACCGTGGCCAAGATCGTCAAAACCGAGGCCATCACCCTCACGGTGATCCTGGCCGGGCTCCTGGCCGCCATCGCCTGGAACCTGTTCACCTGGTGGTACGGCATCCCGAGCAGTTCGTCGCACACCCTGCTCGGCGGGTTCGCCGGCGCCGCCATCGCCAAGGCCGGGTTCGCGGTGCTGGCTGACATGGGAAAAATCTATCTCACGCTCGGTTTCATTTTCATGGCGCCCCTGCTCGGCATGCTGCTGGCCATGACGATCTCCATCGTCATTGCCAACCTGTTCCGCCGGGCCAACCCCTCGCAGGCCGACCGCTGGTTCAAGCGCACGCAGCTCGTATCGTCGGCGGCGTTCAGCCTCGGGCACGGCAGCAACGACGCCCAGAAAGTGATGGGCATTATCTCCGCCGCGCTGCTGGTGTACGCCCACCAGCAGAGCGCCGGCGCCGTGCTGCCCGACTGGGCCGTGGTCGAAACCGCCATCCGCGGCGGGAAAGAGCACATCGCCCGCATCCCCCTGTGGGTGCAGTACTCCTGTTTCGCCGCCATCGCGCTCGGCACGCTTTCCGGCGGATGGCGCATCATCCGCACCATGGGAACGCGCATCACCAAGCTGCGGCCCGTCGAAGGCGTCGCGGCCGACTCCGCCGGGGCCATCACCCTCTACCTCACCCAGTTCTTCGGCATCCCCGTCAGCACCACCCATACCATCACCGGTTCGATCGTGGGGGTGGGCGCCGTCAAGCGCGTGTCGGCGGTTCGCTGGGGCATCACCCGCCGCCTGCTGCTGGCCTGGGTGCTCACCATTCCGGTTTCGGCGGCGATTGCCGCGCTGGTGTTCCATGCCCTGCAACCTGCGCTGGAGTGACCGCGCCGTGCCGCGGCTTGATATTCCCGGATATGCCCTCATTGAGGTTCAAAGAAACCGCCGGCGGCGGTAAAGTTTCATTTCAACCCGAAATCAGGGCGTCCGCGCGATGCCCGCTGGAGATAATGTGGCTACCATCGAAGTAACGCAGGAAAATTTCAATCAGGTCGTAAACGGCAACAGCATGGTGATCGTGGATTTCTGGGCGCCCTGGTGCGGGCCGTGCCGCTCGTTCGCGCCCGCCTACGAGGCAGCCTCGGAAAAACATCCCGATGTCGTGTTCGCCAAGGTCAACACCGAGGAGCAGCAGGCGCTGGCCGGCTACTTCCAGATCCGCTCGATCCCGACCCTGATGATTTTCCGCGACAAGATCATTATCTTCGCGCAACCCGGCGCCCTGCCGGCCTCCGCCCTCGAGCAGGTCATCGAAAAAGCCAAGGCGCTGGACATGGATGAAGTTCGCCGCGAGATCGAGAAGGAACAGGCCAACGCCTCCAAGAGCGGTTGACGCGCACTCCCCCGGAGATCGCTTTTTCCGTCACTTCCTCCACCGGCATGCCCGGGGGGTTATACTGAGAAGGAAGGGACAGCCATGACCACCGGCGATTCGCTGCAACGCTTCATCTTCGAACACGCGCCCATCCGCGGCGAGATCGTGCATCTCGACGCTACCTGGCAGGCGGTGCTGGAGCGGCGCGATTACCCGCCGCGCGTGCGCGACGTGCTGGGCGAGCTGATGGCGGCAGCCGCGCTACTCACGTCCACGCTCAAGTTCGACGGCCGCCTGATCATGCAGGTGCAGGGCAACGGGCCGGTCAATCTGCTGGTGGTCGAATGCACCAGCGACCGCACCATGCGCGCCATCGCGCAGTGGAACGGCGCGGTGCCGGATGCGCCGCTGTCGGAACTGGTCGGCGACGGCCGGCTCGCCGTCACCATCGATCCGAAGAAAGGCAGGGAACGCTATCAGGCCATCGTGAGCCTCGAGGGGCTGACCGTGGCCGAGGCCTTCGAGAACTATTTCGCGCGCTCGGAACAGCTGGCCACGCGCCTGTGGCTGGCCGCCGATCCCAACCAGGCCGCCGGGATGCTGTTGCAGCGGCTGCCCGGAGACCCGCAGCTGGATGACGATGCCTGGAATCGCGCGGTGCACCTCGGCTCGACTCTCACGCGCGAGGAACTGCTGGCGCTGCCGGTGCCCGAGATCATCCACCGCCTGTACCACGAAGAGGACATCCGCCTGTTCTCGCGCGCGCCGGTCAGCTTCCGCTGCTCCTGCTCGCGCGACCGGGTCGAATCGGTGCTGCGCATGCTCGGGCACGGCGAAATCCACTCGATCCTGGCGGAACAGGGGGCGGTGCGGGTGGACTGCGAGTTCTGCGGCAGCCGCTACGAATTCGACCGGATCGACGCGGAACAGCTGTTTGCCAGCCTGCACAGCACCCCGGCGGCCCCGACCCGCCACTAAAATGCGGAATAATGCGGCAGAAACCACCCCCTGAATAACTCCGCACTCCGCATTTGGCCGTTCCCCGTGTATAATGCGCGGCCTTTTTGACCCCAGTCCCGAGTTGATCCCATGATTCAGAAACTGCGCAACATCGCCATCATCGCCCACGTCGACCACGGCAAGACCACGCTGGTGGACAAGCTGCTGCAACAGTCCGGCACCTTCGCCGCGCACCAGCAGATGGGCACGCGCGTCATGGACTCGAACGACCTCGAACGCGAGCGCGGCATCACCATCCTCGCCAAGAACACCGCGATCCGCTGGAACGACTTCCGCATCAACATCGTCGACACCCCGGGCCACGCCGACTTCGGCGGCGAGGTCGAGCGCGTGCTGTCGATGGTGGACTCGGTGCTGCTGCTGGTGGACGCGATGGACGGGCCGATGCCGCAGACGCGCTTCGTCACGCGCAAGGCCTTCGCCCACGGCCTGCACCCGATCGTGGTCATCAACAAGATCGACCGCCCCGGCGCGCGCCCGGACTGGGTGCTGAACCAGACCTTCGACCTGTTCGACAAGCTCGGCGCCACTGACGCGCAACTCGATTTCCCGGTGGTGTACGCCTCGGCCCTGAACGGCTACGCCAGCCTCGACCCGACCGCCACCGGCGGCGACATGACGCCGCTGTTCGAAACCATCATCAAGCACGTCCCGGCGCCGGACGTGGACGTCGACGGACCGTTCCAGATGCAGGTGTCGAGCCTGGCGTACTCGAGCTACGTCGGCGCCATCGCCGTCGGCCGCATCAAGCGCGGCCGGGTCAAGCCCGGCCAGGCCGTCACCGTGGTGGAGCGCGAAGGCGCCACCCGCAACGCCAAGATCCTGCAGGTGCTCGGCTTCATGGGCCTGGAGCGCACCGAAGTGCCGGAGGCCAGCGCCGGCGACATCGTCGCCATCACCGGCATCGAGCATCCGCACATCTCCGACACCTTCTGCGATCCGGCCGCGGTCGAGGCGTTGCCGCCGCTGACGGTGGACGAGCCGACCGTGACCATGACCTTCGAGGTCAACAATTCCCCGTTCGCCGGCCAGGACGGCAAGTTCGTCACCAGCCGCCAGATCCGCGAGCGCCTCGACCGTGAGCTGATCCACAACGTGGCGCTGCGCGTCGAGGACACCGACTCACCGGATAAATTCAGGGTATCGGGCCGCGGCGAACTGCACCTCGGCATCCTGATCGAGAACATGCGCCGCGAGGGCTACGAGCTCGGCGTATCGCGCCCGCAGGTGATCGTGAAGACAGTGGACGGTGAGCCGCACGAGCCGTACGAGGAAGTCACCGTCGACATCGAGACCCAGCACCAGGGCGTGGTGATGGAAAAGATGGGACTGCGCCGCGGCGACCTGCGGAACATGGAGCTCGACGGCAAGGGCCGCGTGCGTCTCGAATACGTGATTCCCTCGCGCGGCCTGATCGGCTTTCGCAACGAGTTCCTCACCATCACCCAGGGTTCGGGCCTGCTGTACTCGATCTTCGACCATTACGGACCGGTGAAGAAGGGCGAGGTCACGCATCGCGTCAACGGCGTGCTGATCTCGAACGGCCAGGGCAGCAGCGTCGCCTACTCGCTGTTCAGCCTGCAGGAACGCGGGCGCCTGTTCATCGGTCCGGGCGAGGAGCTGTACGAGGGCATGATCATCGGCATCCACTCGCGCGACAACGACCTGGTGGTGAACCCGCTGAAGGAAAAGAAGCTCACCAACATCCGCGCCGCGGGTTCGGACGAAAACATCCTGCTCACGCCGCCGATCCAGCTCACGCTGGAAAAGGCCATCGAGTTCATCGACGACGACGAGCTGGTCGAGGTCACGCCCAACCACATCCGCCTGCGTAAGCGCTTTTTGAAAGAATCCGATCGCAAGCGCGCGGAACGCGCAACGGCATAAACGCTCCGCGCGCTTCCCTCTCCCCTTACCCTCTCCCGCTAAATGCGGGAGAGGGGGAGTCGGTAGAAATCTCCCCTTCACTCGGCGCGGAACGCGTCGCAGCCGGTTGATTTCGTTGTTGTTGCCGCGCTCGTCGCGGCAGCTTCCCGGATAATTGTGGCATGAAAAGTACGGTATCTCGTTGGGATACCGTCGCGTTTCCGCTATGCTTTCCCGGCAGCCACAGACGTAAAGTGGTCTCTATCTGACACCAGACCCCATTGCGGGAAAGGAGGTTGCGATGAGAAGACGGCTTTATTTTCTGCTCCCCGACGTCACCACCGCCAAGGCAGTATTCAAGGAACTGCTGCTGGCCCGCATCGAACAACAGCATGTGTTTTTCATGGCCAGGGAGGGCATCGCGCTCGGCGACCTGCCCGAGGCCACCATGCTCCAGAAAAGCGATGAACTCCACGGGCTGGCTCTGGGCCTGGTCGTGGGCGGCGCCACCGGGGCGGCCGCCGGCGTGGTTGCCATGCTGTTCCCGCCCTCCGGCCTGGCGATGGGCCTGGGTGTGATCCTGGCCATGAGCCTGATCGGCGCCATCGTCGGCGTGTGGGCCTCCGGCATGATCGCGGCGGATGTTCCCAATACCCGGCTGCGGAAATTCGCGCACGACATCGCACAGGGAAAGATCCTGCTGATGGTGGATGTCCCCAAGGAACGGATCGAGGAAATCAGCGGCATGATCCACGAGCAGTGCCCGGATGCCGCCGCGCGCGGGCGCGATCCGACCATCCCGGCGTTTCCTTAGAAGAATCATCCGCTTTTGTTATGGACAGAAAACCCCGCCATGCGGGGTTTTCTGTTTCGCGCCACCGCCGACAGGCAAGGTGCGCCGTCACCGGGGAATGTTTATGCTTGACGCGCCATGACTCCGCTCCCGGCCCGCCGCACCCCGCCCGCCTTCAGCACAACCCGGCACGCGCCCGCCAGCGTTGCGGTTCTGGCCGGTGACGATGACAGCCGCAGGGCAAGCGCCATGGAACTGGCGAAGGAACTGATGTTGCCGCTGGCGGAAACCGCGGAGGCCGGCTTCGATCTCCTGCTGGCCCTCACGCCCGAACATCTCGAACTGCGAAACCGTCGCGATGCGCGCATGCATCCGGTGTGCGTGGATTTCTCACATCTCGACCTGCGCCCCTACAGCGCCAACCTGTCGCGCCGCCAGCCGCTGGCACGCGCCTTCGGCAGGAAAACCCGCGTCATCGTGGACGCCACCGCCGGCTACGCCCAGGACGCGCTGCTGCTGGCGCTCATGGGTTTTCGCGTCACCGCCATCGAGCGTTCGCCGGTGGTCGCGGCATTGGCCCGGGACGGCCTGGCGCGCCTCGCCGCGCAAACGGGGACGACCCTGACCGGACGCCTGGAACTCGTGGGCGGCGACGCCCGCGCCCTGCTGCCCGCCGTCGCGCCCCGGCCCGACGCGATTTATCTCGATCCCATGTTTCCGCCGAAGCGGCGCAAGTCGGCGGCGGTGAAAAAGGAAATGCGCCTGCTGCGCGAGCTGGTCGGCGACGACGCCGATGCGCCGGAACTGCTGGCCCTCAGCCGCGGCATCGCGCGCGAGCGCGTGGTGGTGAAGCGCCCCGACGACGCCGCGCCGCTGGCGCCGGATCCGGACCTGAGCATCAAGGGCAAGCTGGTGCGCTACGACGTATACCTTGCGCGAAAGTAAACATCTTCAACAAAATAAAATGGCCACAGAGCACACAGAGATCACAGAGCAAAATTATTTCCCATTTATCTCTGTGTACTCTGTGATCTCTGTGGCTGAAATATTATTTTATGTCTGAGCCATTGTTCTATTCCGAACAGCTCCCGGAGCCCGGCGCGACTATGCAACTGACGGGCGACGAGGCGCATCATGCCGCCGCCTCGCGCCGCCTCCATGACGGTGACACCTTGTGGCTGTTCGACGGACGCGGCGGCGTGGCACGCGCCACCCTGCAACGTGTCGTCGCGCGCGGACGAACGCTGGAATTGCGCGTCGAGGAACGGCGCGCTGAACCGCCGCCGTGGCCGGCGCTGCGTCTCGCCTGCGCCCTGCCCAAGGGCGACCGCCAGAACGTTCTGCTCGACATGGCGACCCAGCTCGGCATGACGCGCTTCACGCCGCTCGACTGCGCCCGCAGCGTGGTCAAGCCCGGCGCCAACAGCGCCGCACGCTGGCGGAAAATCTGCCTCGAGGCCTGCAAGCAGAGTCGCCGGCCGTACCTTCCGGCGATTGAAGCCGTCGCGACGGTTCACGGGCTTGCACGACGGGCAGCCGCGGAGGGGAGTCAGGTGTGGCTGGCCCATCCGGCGGCACAGGCCGTGAGCGCTGCCGCGGCGGTTGCTCAGCGGGCGGATGACGTGACGCTGCTGGTCGGCCCGGAAGGCGGATTTACCGAAGCCGAGATCGAACAGGCCGTCGCAGCCGGGGCGCAGCCGCTGACGCTGGGGGCATCCATACTGCGCATTGAAACCGCGGCCGTGGCGCTGATCGCGGCCTTTGGCCTGGCCGCATCCGGCGGCTAGACCGCGGGCCGGCCCGCGATCGGAAAGTCCAAATCGAGATTGTCTTCGGCGCTCGCCGGTTTTCCCGCAGGCGCCTCGGTGATGATCTCGAGCGGTTGCGGCATGTGCAGGCCGTAGCCCTGGGCATAATCCACGCCCAGCTCCCGCAGCTTCTCTAGAATCCGGTCGTTCTCCACGTACTCGGCCGTGGTGCGGATGCCCATGACGTGACCGATGCGGTTGACCGCCTCGACCATGGCGTAGTCCACCTCGTCGTCGATCATGTCGCGCACGAACGCGCCGTCGATCTTGATGAAGTCGATCGCCAGCCCTTTCAGGTAACCGAAGGACGACATGCCGCTGCCGAAATCGTCGAGGGCGAAACGGCAGCCGTGGGCGCGCAGCGCGGCGATGAAATGGGTGGCACGGTTCCAGTTGGCGATGGCCGCGGTCTCGGTGATCTCGAAACAGATGCGCCGCGGCGACAGGCGCGTGGCGCGGAACTGCTCCATCACGAAATTCAGGAAATCCTCGTCGCCCAGCGACTGGCTGGAAAGGTTGATCGCCAGCCGTTCCCCCGAGGGATGGCCGGCCAGCCAGGCGAAGGCGGTCTTTATGACCCAGCGGTCGACCGTGCTCATCATGCCGTAGCGCTCGGCGGCCGGGATGAACGCCATCGGCGGAATCAGCTCGCCGTTTTCGGCGCGCATGCGCACCAGCACCTCCCGGCACTGGTAGTCCTCCGCGTCGGCGGCCAGCGGCAGCACGCGCTGGTAATACAGGACGAAGCGGTTTTCGTCGAAGGCACGCATGATGCGCGATACCCATTCCATTTCCCCCTGCCGGTGCGCCGCCTCGCGGTCGTCGTCCTGGTGCACCCAGACGCGGTTACGCCCCTTGTCCTTGGCCATGTAGCAGGCGCCGTCGGCGACGCTCAACGCGCTCGAGGCCGAGCCGCTGCCGGCGTGAATGCCGACCAGGCCGATGGACACGCCGACGCGGAAGCTCTTGTCCTGCCACACGAAACGGAAATCCTCCAGCAGCTCCAGCACCTTGTGCGCGATCTGTTCCGCCTGCGGCAGGTAGCAGCCCTCGAGCAGGATGCCGAACTCGTCGCCGCCGAGACGCGTCAGGGTGTCGCTGTCGCGGATCAGCGGGCGCATGAGCCCGGCGACCTGGCGCAGCAATTCGTCGCCGGCCACGTGTCCGCAGGTGTCGTTGATGACCTTGAACTGGTCGAGGTCGAGATACAGCAGGGCATGATGCTTGTCCTGCTCCTTGGCGCTGGCGATCAGGCGCTCCAGCAGCACCTCGAACTCGCGCCGGTTGGCCAGGCCGGTGAGCGGGTCGTGGCTGGCCTGCCAGCTCAGCTGTTTCTGCATCTGGCGCTGCTCGGTCACGTCGCGAAACACCAGGATGGCGCCGACGGTCTCGCCGTCGCTGTTGCGGATCGGCGCGGCGTTGTCCTCGACCGCCAGCTCGCGCCCACTGCGGCTGATCAGCAGGGTGTGCTTGTTCAGGCCGGCAATGGGCGTGTCCAGGACGCCGAGCATCGCCGGATGTTCCAGCGCCTTGCGCGTGGTCTCGTTGATGATGTGATAGATGCGGCGCAGCGGCTTGCCGCGCGCCTCGGCGTTGCGCCAGCCGGTCATCTGCTCGGCCGCGGGATTCAGGTAATTGACGTTGCCCTGTTCGTCGGCGGCGATGACGGCGTCGCCCACCGAATGCAGCGTGATCTCCGCATGCTCCTTCTCCCGCGCCAGGTCCTGTTCCACCCGCCGCGTGCGATAGATCACATAGGCGGCAATGAGGAAGCCCGAAACGATGATGACCGCGGTCAGCACGAGCATGGCCAGCCAGGCGGAGTCGTACTCCCGCGCTGCCTGCGCCGTGGCCTTTTCGATGCCGGCGCGTTCGAGTTCCACCATCTCGTCCAGCAGGCCCAGCATCACGCGCTGGCGCAGCAGGTCGTGACGCAGGATTTCATCCTTCACGTCCGCCCGGTGCTCGTGGGTGATCTTATCCACCAGCGCCAGGTGCAGCGGCTGGTAGAGGCGCACCTGCTCCAGCACCTTGTCGAGCGCCTGGCGTTCGTTTTCCTCCAGACCGATCGCCAGCAGCCGGTCGCGAAGATGGATGAATTCGGCGGCCATGTCGGTGAACCGGCGCAATTCCTCCTCGCGGTCGAAGGGATCGTCCATGATGAACATGGCGTAGGTACTGAGCGCCCGCTCGCGGGCGATATGGCGCATCGAAAAAATGATGTCGGCCTTGGTGTTGTGCTTTTCGGTGACGAGCTTGAGGTGATTGTGAATCGCGGTCATGCGCGTGAGGCCAACGCCCGCCAGCGCGACCGTGAGCGCCAGCACCAGAACGAAGCCCGAGGCGATGAGCGTTTGAGACTTGTGTCGAAACATCAAAACACACCGACACCCGGTCGTGGACGACAGGTGCCCTGGTTGTTTCATCGCTGACAACCTTGCGCGTCGCTTCTCCGCCCTGCTATCCGCAGGTGCATCCCTTATCCGAAGTGACACCCAATTAGCGGTTATCCCCGTCCCTTGGGGTCTATTCTGTGCAAGGGACGTGCCTTAAGCGGCTTCCGGCAGCAATCTGCCGGAAATGTTGCAGAAACGGAGGGTTAGGATGCTGCGATCAGAAACAGCTTGAGCCGATCACTGCCGTTTCAGAGCCGGAAAACGGCGCCGGGCTTACAGAAAACGGCAACCGGACCGGCTTTGGCCGCGCCGCGACCAAACAAGGCGAAAACACGGGACAGGAAACCGGCGAAAAACCGCCGGGACTCAGGCGTTATAGACCAGATTGACCAGGCTGAAATAAGCGTCCATGCCGACGTCGCCGAAGGTCAGGCCGACGCCGCTGTCGGTAATGCGGCGGATCTTGGCGGGAATGCGGTGCTGCTTGGTTTCTCCGGCGGAAGTCAGTGTCAGGCCCAGCTCCACCGGAGCATTGAAATACGGCAGGCCGGACGGCGTGCCTTCGATGAATGCGCCATTCAGGCTGATGTTGCGGATGGTGCAGATCATGACCTGCGCCTGATAATTCAGCACGGCATCGAGCGCGACCGGCACGCGCTGACTGTCCCGCCTCTCGTTCATGGCGTTGCTGTTCCCCTCATTCATAACCGGTAAGCTTTTGACCACCGGAACCTCCACGCCGGAAACCCGGCAAATACCGCTTTATTATTGGAAAAACCCCGACTTATTGACGGATAAAATACCCGGTTAGGCACGCGCTGTCGATGCCTGTTTGTAACAGGTGGATGCCGTTGCGCTTTTGCCGCTGGTCTGCGGCGGCGCCGGCGTTTCTGTCGCCCTACTCCGGCACCAGCCAGCTTGTCGCGGTGCGCCCGGCCGGATGCTGCCGCAACACCTCCAGCAAGGCCGGCAACAGCGTGCGCAGCGTTTCATCCAGCTTCCAGGGCGGGTTGATCACAACCATGCCGCAACCATTGAGGCGGAAAGCCGTATCCTCGGGCCAGGGACTGAATTCCACCAGCAGCATTTTGCGGATGCCGGTGGCGACCAGACGCCGGTGCAGACGCTCCACCGGCGGGCGGCTCTTGATTGGATACCACAGCGCATACATGCCCGAGTCCCAGCGCGCATGGGCCAGGCGCAATCCTTCGATCACCTGGTCGAACTCCTGGTCCGATTCGTAGGGCGGATCGATCAGAACCAGGCCGCGCCTTTCTTTCGGCGGCAACAGGGCCTTGAGTCCGGCATAGCCGTCCTGTTGCTGGACAAGCACCTGGCGGTCGCCGGCAAATTCGGCTCTCAGCTGCGTGCACTCCTCCGCTTGCAGCTCCAGCAGGATCGCACGGTCCTGCGGCCTCAGGAAAAAACGCGCGAGGCGCGGCGAGCCGGGGTAATACCGCAGCGTGTCCCCGTCATTCAGCGCGCGCACCGCGGCCAGATAGTCCGCCAGCCCGGGCAAGGCCGGAGCATTCAGGAGACGCTTGATGCCCTCGCGGTACTCGCCGGTTTTCTGCGCCGCGGCGCTGCTGAGGTCGTAGCGACCGGCGCCGGCGTGGGTATCGAGATAGCAGAACGGCGTGTCTTTGCGGTGCAGCGACTTGAGCAGCAGCGCCAGCACGGCGTGCTTGAAGACATCGGCGAAATTGCCGGCGTGGAAGATGTGGCGGTAATTCATGAAGACGGCGTGCCGCGCGTTGCGGGCACCTGGATCAGCGCGCGCCCGCTTTCAGCCACCCGGCGGCGCGTTCGGCGAAATAGGTGAGAATGGCGTCGGCGCCGGCGCGCTTGATGCACAGCAGGGATTCCATGATGCCGGCGCGCTCGTCGAGCCAGCCGTTTTTGGCCGCCGCCATGAGCATGGCGTACTCGCCGCTCACCTGGTACACGAAGGTCGGCACGCCGAACCGGTCCTTCACCCGGCGCACGATGTCGAGATAAGGCATGCCGGGCTTGACCATCACCATGTCCGCGCCTTCCTCGAGATCGAGCGCCACTTCGCGCAGCGCTTCGTCCGAATTGGCCGGGTCCATCTGGTAGTTATCCTTGTTGCTTTTGCCGAGATTGGCGGCCGAACCCACGGCATCGCGGAACGGGCCGTAAAAATGCGAGGCGTACTTGGCGGAATATGCCAGGATGCGGGTGTGGATATGCCCGGCCTTCTCGAGCGCGTCGCGGATGGCGCCGATGCGCCCGTCCATCATGTCCGAGGGCGCCACCACGTCGGCCCCGGCGGCGGCGTGCGAGAGCGCCTGCTTCACCAGCACCGCCACGGTTTCGTCGTTCAGCACATAGCCGGTGTTGTCGATCAACCCGTCCTGGCCGTGCGAGGTGTAAGGATCGAGCGCGACGTCGGTGATCACGCCCAGCTCCGGGAAATTTTTCTTGAGCGCGCGTACCGTCTGCGGCACCAGGCCGTTGGGATTGAACGCCTCCTTGGCCTTGTTGTCCTTCTTCGATGCCGCCACCACCGGGAACAGCGCCATGGCCGGCACCCCGAGCTTCAGCAGGCGCTCCGCCTGTTTGAGCAGCAGGTCGGCCGTCACGCGCTCGATGCCCGGCATGCTCGGCACCGCTTCGGCGCGGTTCCTGCCTTCCATGACGAACACCGGCTGGATCAGATCGTCCGCCGCGAGTTTCGTCTCGCGCATCAGGCGGCGCGAGAAATCATCGCGCCGCATGCGGCGCGGGCGTACTCGCGGGAATTTTCCGGTGCCGGTCGCCATGCGGGTCCGAAGAAGGTGGTGATGGTTCCTTATGCTAGCTTAGCCGTCGGCCGCGCGGAATTCCGGAACGGCTCGCGGCCGGGCAAAACCGGCGCGCCGCTGCCGCGCCGCGGGATGCCCGAAGACTTACTTGACCTTCTTGGCCTTGGCTTTGGCCTTGGGCGCGGGTTTGGCCGCTTTCTTCGGCTTGGCCTTGGGCGCGGCCTTTTTGACCGGTGCCTTTTTCACGACCGGCTTGGCCTTGGCCGCCGGAACCGGCTTGGCCTTGGGTTTGGCCACGGGAACCGGTTTCGCCGCCTTGGCGGCCTTGGCCGCCTTCGCCGCCGCCTTGGCCTTGGCCTCCTCGGCCTTGGCCTTGGCTGCCTGGCGCGCCGCCGCCGACTCGATCTTGCTCATCACGTCCGCCAGCGGCCGGATCTGCGTTTCGATGATGTCGGTAGCGCTCTTGAAGATGGCGCTCACCGTGCCCACGCCGCGCACGGTGCGCAGCTTGCCCTGGGCCTTGTAGTAGTTGGCGAGCGGGGCAGTCTGCTGCTGGTACACCGCGAGGCGCTTGCCTACCGTCTGCTCGTTGTCGTCGGAACGGTGCGTGAGACTGCCGCCGCACTTGTCGCACTTGTTCGAGGTTTTCGGCGCCGAGAAATGAATGTTGTAGATCGCGCCGCAGGAACCGCAGGTGCGGCGGCCGGTGAGCCGCTTCATCAATACATCGGTGTCGACGTCCACCAGCAAAGCCAGTTGCAAGGGCTGGCCAAGGCGCGCCAGCATGGCGTCGAGCGCCTGGGCCTGCGGGATGTTTCGTGGAAAACCGTCGAGAATGAAACCGTTTTTGGCGTCGGGCTTGGCGAGCCGCGCCTGGATCATGCCGAGCACCACGTCATCCGTGACCAGCTGCCCGGAATCCATGGCCGCCTTGGCCTTTTTTCCCAGATCGGTGCCGGCCGCCACTTCCGCGCGCAGCAGGTCGCCGGTGGACATCTGCGGAATTTTGTACTTCTCAACCAATAACTTAGCTTGCGTTCCCTTGCCGGACCCCGGCGCTCCCAAAAGCACGATTCTCATGGCATTCTCGCTTTTAAGTTCTTGGTGGTGCGTATTCCTGAGGAAATTCCCCTGGTTCAATGTCAGGGGCGCGTAAACTACAATTTGCCCACTCCGGCGTCAATGGTCCGCCCCCTTATAAATGGACCCTATTGCCGGATTCATCTTTCCGCGTGTTCCAAGGAGGGAAACTTGGTTAAGCTCGTTTTGGCAGGCGCGGCATCGCCCTGAATTCCGCCGATGAGTCATAACAAAATTCCGGATTTTACCGAGACCGAGCTCTGGGCCGTGCGCAGCACCCTGAAGGAACGTTACGGCAAGGAAGTCGAACCGCAACTGGCCGACACCGAGGTCATGCTCGGCGGTACCGACGGCATGGCCTGGTGCCCGGCCCTGTTCTGGAGTGCCAAGGGCGCGAACTTCAGCATCGTCAAAACCGGCCCCAAGCGCTTCCGCGCTTACTTCTATTATCATCCCGAGCACCAGCTCGGCACCGGCATCGACAGCTACGACGAGATCGGCGATTGCGTGATCAGCGTCCTGCAGGTCGAGTCGGATCACATGCGCAAGCAGAAAATCAGCACCGATCAGACTCCGGCGTCGACCGACAAGGACGCGCCGGACAAACCCGATACATCACCACTCTTCTGGGGAGATTGAAGCAATGGCAAAAGGTAAACCCAAAAACGCGTTCTACGCCCAGTCCGGCGGCGTCACGGCGGTCATCAACGCCTCGGCCTGCGGCGTGCTCGAGACCGCGCGCAAGTATCCGAAGAAAATCGGCAAGGTCTACGCCGGCCGCAACGGCATCATCGGCGCGCTCACCGAGGACCTGATCGACACCTCCAAGGAATCGGCGGCCGCGATCAAGGCGCTGCGCCACACGCCCTCGGGCGCGTTCGGTTCCTGCCGCTACAAGCTGAAAAGCCTGGAGCAGAACAAGCGCGAGTACGACCGTCTCATCGAGGTGTTCAAGGCGCACGACATCGGTTACTTCTTCTACAACGGCGGCGGCGACTCCGCCGATACCTGCCTGAAAGTTTCGCAACTGTCCGAGACCCTGGGCTACCCGATCCAGGCGATCCACGTGCCCAAGACCGTGGACAACGATCTGCCCATCACCGACAACTGCCCCGGCTTCGGCTCGGTGGCCAAGTACATCGCGGTGTCGACGCGCGAGGCGTCGTTCGACGTGGCTTCCATGGCCAAGACCTCGACCAAGGTGTTCATCCTCGAAGTCATGGGCCGGCACGCCGGCTGGATCGCGGCCGCGGGCGGCCTCGCCTCGACCAAGGACACCGAGATCCCGATCGTGATCCTGTTCCCGGAAGTGAGCTTCGACAAGGCCAAGTTCCTCGCCACCGTCGATGCCAACGTCAAGAAATTCGGCTACTGCACCGTGGTCGTGTCCGAGGGCGTGAAGAGCCCGGACGGCAAGTTCCTCGCCGACCAGGGCCTCAAGGACGCCTTCGGTCACGCGCAACTCGGCGGCGTGGCGCCGGTGGTCGCGTCCGTCATCAAGGAAGGCCTCGGCCTCAAGTATCACTGGGGCGTGGCCGATTACCTGCAACGCGCAGCGCGCCACATCGCCTCCAAGAGCGACGTGGATCAGGCGTACGCGATGGGCAAGGCTGCGGTCGAGCTGGCCATCAAGGGCAAGAACTCCGTGATGCCGACGGTCGAGCGCGTGTCGAGCAAGCCGTATAAATGGAAGGTCGGCGTGGCGCCGCTCAACAAGGTGGCGAACGTGGAAAAAATGATGCCCAAGGATTTCATCACCGACGACGGCTTCGGCATCACCGCCAAGTGCCGCACCTATCTCGAGCCGCTGATCCAGGGCGAGGATTATCCGCCGTACAAGAACGGCATGCCGCAATACGTGCGCCTGAAGAACGTCGCGGCGAAGAAGAAACTGGGTGAATTCAAACTGTAGTCTTTGGAGACTCCGGAGACGCCAGACAATGCGGCATAAGATTTGTCTTGCTTGCCAGCACGGGTTTTTATGACGCTGGACAAGGCAAGGGAGTTGCTCAAAGTGCAGGCGGGTTTCGGCGGGTTCTACAACGCCAATTCGGCCAAGCTGATTCTCGCGGAGGTCAATCGCGAGCACGGCCAGGCGGCGGTGGACCGGCTGATCCGCGAACTGGAGCTGGACAAGGTGTTCAATTTCGAGCCGGGCATGCGCTTCGAAGGCGGCCTGGCCAGCAAGAAATGAATATCTTGCCAAGGTTGATTTTAATCAATGTTGCGGTTCGTCCGTTTCAGTTAGTTTCAGCAGCGTGTGGTCATCATCGCGCCTGGAGGCGCGGCAACGTTTAACTTGCGGGAGGAAACACATGTCTAACAGCCTGATCTTCGCCCTGGGGTGCGGCATCGCTGCCGTGATCTACGGCATCATTTCCATCAACTGGGTGCTCGGGAAACCCACCGGCAGCGACCGCATGCGCGAGATCGCGGCCGCGATCCAGGAAGGCGCCATGGCCTACCTGAACCGCCAGTACAGCACCATCGCGATCGTCGGCGTGATCCTGTTCATCGCGATCTTCTTCGCGCTCGACCCCCGCACCGCCATCGGCTTCGCCATCGGCGCGCTGCTCTCCGGCGCCACCGGCTACATCGGCATGAACATCTCGGTGCGCGCCAACGTGCGCACCACCGAGGCGGCCAAGGACGGACTCAACCCGGCGCTGCAGGTCGCGTTCCGCGCCGGCGCCATCACCGGGCTGTTCGTGGTCGGGCTCGGGCTGCTGGGCGTGGCCGGTTACTACGCCATCCTGGCGCAGATCTATCCCGAGGCCTCGGCGTCGGACCTGATCGCGCCTCTCGTCGGCCTCGCCTTCGGCGGCTCGCTGATCTCCATCTTCGCCCGTCTCGGCGGCGGCATCTTCACCAAGGGCGCCGACGTCGGCGCCGACCTGGTGGGCAAGGTCGAGGCCGGCATCCCCGAGGATGACCCGCGCAACCCGGCGGTGATCGCCGACAACGTCGGCGACAACGTCGGCGACTGCGCCGGCATGGCCGCCGACCTGTTCGAGACCTACGCCGTGACCATCATCGCCACCATGCTGCTCGGCAGCCTGCTGCTGCCGACGTTCGAGAACGCGGTGCTGTACCCGCTGGTGCTGGGCGGCGTGTCCATCCTCGCCTCCATCGTCGGTACTTTCTTCGTCAAGACCAGCGGCAAGGGCAAGATCATGAACGCCCTGTACCGCGCGGTCATCGTCTCCGGCGTGATCGCGGCCATTGCGTTCTGGTTCGTCACCGACAAGATGATGGCGGGCAACGGCTCCTACGCCACCATGAACATCTACGGCGCGGCGCTCATTGGACTGGCGCTGACCACCGCCATGGTGGTCATCACCGAGTACTACACCGCCACCGAGTACAGCCCGGTACGCCGCATCGCCGAGGCCTCCACCACCGGCCACGGCACCAACATCATCGCCGGCCTCGGCCTGTCGATGAAGGCCACGGCGCTGCCGGTGCTGGCGGTGTGCGCCAGCATCTGGGGCGCCTACGAGCTGGCCGGCCTGTACGGCATCGCCATCGCCGCCACCTCGATGCTGTCCATGACCGGCGTGATCGTGGCGCTCGACGCCTACGGCCCGGTCACCGACAACGGCGGCGGCATCGCCGAAATGGCGGAACTGCCGAAGAAGGTGCGCGAAATCACCGATCCGCTCGACGCCGTGGGCAACACCACCAAGGCCGTCACCAAGGGCTATGCCATCGGCTCGGCCGGCCTCGCGGCGCTGGTGCTGTTCGCCGACTACACGCACGAGCTCGAGGCGCACGTGGGCCAGGCGGTCGAGTTCTCGCTGTCCGACCCGAAGGTCATCATCGGCCTGTTCATCGGCGGCCTCATCCCCTACCTCTTCGGCGCGCTGGCCATGGAGGCCGTGGGCCGCGCCGCCGGCAGCGTGGTGGTGGAAGTACGCCGCCAGTTCAAGACCATCAAGGGCATCATGGAAGGCAAGGCCAAGCCGGATTACTCCAAGGCCGTGGACATGCTGACCAAGGCCGCGATCAAGGAGATGATCATCCCGTCGCTGCTGCCGGTGCTGGTGCCCATAGTCGTTGGCTTCACGCTCGGCAAGGAAGCGCTCGGCGCGGTGCTGCTCGGCACCATCGTCACCGGCATCTTCGTGGCCATCTCCATGACCACCGGCGGCGGCGCCTGGGACAACGCCAAGAAGTACATCGAGGACGGCAAGCACGGCGGCAAGGGCTCGGACGCGCACAAGGCGGCCGTCACCGGCGACACCGTGGGCGATCCCTACAAGGACACCGCCGGGCCGGCGATCAACCCCATGATCAAGATTATCAATATCGTGGCGTTGCTGATCGTTCCTCTCTTATAGAAGATTCCCACCGAATCCCCTCTCCCACTTTAGCGGGAGGTGAGATGGGGTAGTCGCAGATGTCCAGTGGACATCTGCGCCATCGAACGGGCGCACATGATTCTTGTGCGCCCCGGCGGGAACCAAGGGGAGAGGGCTGCATAATCAAAAAGGGCCGGCTTTGCCGGCCCTTTGTTTTTCATCCGGGGCTTTGGTTTATTCTCTGTGTCCTCTGTGCTCTCTGTGGCAAAATTAATTTATGAAAATTTGCATCGTCTCCGACAGCCACGATCACCGCGACCACCTCGCCGCCGCGGTAACCGAAGCCAAATCGCTCGGTGCTCAGGCCGTGATTCATTGCGGCGACCTGGTGGCGCCATCCACGCTGCACGCCATCATCCCGCTGGGGCTGCCGATCCATCTGGTGCACGGCAACAACCAGGGCGACCTGTTCCATCTGGCGAAACTGGCGCACAAGCCGGAGAACCGGACGCATTACTACGGCCAGGACGGCTCGTTCACGCTGGCGGGAAAACGCATTTTCCTGGTGCATTATCCGCATTACGCCAAAGCAATGGCGCTCACCGGCGATTACGACCTGGTGTGCAACGGCCACGAGCATCACGCCGTCATCGAACGGATTAAAAATATCAAAGGGAAGGAAACACTGCGCGTGGATCCCGGCACCGTCGGCGGCGTGAGCGCGCCGGCGACGTACGTGCTCGGCGATCTGGAGAAGATGGAATTTGAAATCCGCGGCGTGCGCTTGCCGCAACCGGCTCCGGGCCAGCAGGCCGACCCGAAAATCATGCGCGCCTGACTCCGGAAACCCGGAGCAGAAAACGATCAGGCTTCGGCGGCTTGGCGTTGCGGCGCCGGTATTTCGGCGGACAGCGGATGAATCCCCAGTTTCTCGAACAGCCGGAGATCGGCGTCGGATTCCGGGTTGGGCGTGGTCAGCAGGCGGTCACCGTAGAAAATGGAATTGGCGCCGGCCAGGAAACACAGGGCCTGGAGATGGTCCGGCATGGCGCTGCGGCCGGCGGAGAGGCGCACGAACGAGGTCGGCATGGCGATGCGCGCGACCGCGATGGTGCGCACGAACTCGATCGGATCGAGCGCAGGCTTTTCAGATAATGGTGTACCGGGGATATGCACCAGCAGGTTGATCGGCACTGATTCCGGCGGCGGGTCGAGCGCCGCCAGCTCGGCGATGAACTGGACCCGGTCCTGGCGCGATTCCCCCATGCCCATGATGCCGCCGCAACAGACCTTGAGCCCGGCGGAGCGCACCTTTTTGAGCGTGTCCAGGCGGCTGTCGAAGCTGTGGGTATGCACGATATTGTCGTAATGGGCGCGCGAGGTGTCGAGATTGTGGTTGTAGTAATCGAGACCCGCCTGCGCCAGCTGTTCGGCCTGGCCTTCGCGCAGCAATCCCAGCGTGGCGCAGGTTTCCATGCCGAGGTCCTTGACCGCGCGGATCATGTCCGTCACCTGCGCCAGGTCCCTGTCCTTCGGCCCGCGCCAGGCCGCACCCATGCAGAAACGGGTGGCGCCGCGCGCCTTGGCCGCGCGCGCGGCGGTCAGCACTTCCTCGCGTGACATGAGCGGCTGGCTCTCCACGTCAGTATGGAAACGCGCCGACTGCGAGCAGTAGCCGCAATCCTCGGAACAGCCGCCGGTCTTGATGGACAGCAGCGTGGACAGCTGCACCGCGTTCGGATCGAAGTGGCTCCGATGCACGCCCTGGGCGCGGTAGAGGAGATCGTTGAACGGCAGCTGGAAGAGCGCGGCGATCGTGGCGGTGTCGTGCATGGCGGGGTCCGTCGGGAAAAGAAGGCAAGCTAGGGCAAGCCGCCCGGCTTGTCAACCCTGTAGCAAAATACAGGTTGACGGGTGACGATCAGGCTTGCGCGCTGTTTTCGCGGCCGTTGCCGGCGGCCATGCTGCGCAGGCGATTGATGTCGCGCAGCGTGATCTGCCGGCCGTGCACCTCGATCAGGCCTTCATCGTGGAAACGCGACAGCAGCCGGCTCACCGTCTCGAGCGCGAGTCCGAGATAATCGCCCAGGTCCTGGCGCGACATGCTGAGCTTGAACTCGGCCGGTGCGCCGCCGAGGCGGGACAGGCGGCGCGAGAAACTCATCAGGCACGAGGCCAGGCGCTCCTCGGCGCTCATGCGGCCCAGCATCATGAGCATTTCCTCGTCGCGCACGATCTCGCGGCTCATGATGCGCAACAGCTGATGCTGCAGGCCGGGGATCTTGGTGGCCAGGTCTTCCAGCGAGGGATAGGGGATTTCGCAGACCTCGGAGGTTTCAAGAGCCTCGGCGCTGCACGGGTGCTTGTCGGTGTTGATGGCGTCGATGCCGAGCAATTCGCCGGGAAGGTAAAAACCGGTGACCTGGGCGCGGCCGTCCTCGATCAGGCCGGTGGTCTTGAGCGCGCCGCTGCGAATGGCGTAGAGCGCGCGCAGCGGGTCGCCGAAACGATAGAGCATCTCGCCCTTTTTCAGGGTACGCCGGCGCTTGATGACCTTGTCGAGGGCGGCGACGTCGACTTCGTTGAGGCCCAACGGCAGGCATAATTCCTGGAGCGTGCAATCCTTGCAGGCCGCCTTGATACTGGAAATATTGATGACCGTCGCCGCTTCGCGTTTCTGCACCGGGCCTATCCTTATGCTGGGGAAGCTCTTTTTAACAAAATTGCCCGGGAAGGTCTATTGCATCCGGACCGGCCCATAAAACCATTTCATGAGATCGCGCAAGCATTTCAGACTGCGAAAAAAATTTCCCGCACATTCAATAAGTATAAGTTATTGATGCGCCCGCCATATAGCGCGCTTATGGATCCATGCAAAGGTAAATGTTCGTTAACACATGACATGAGGAAAAGTCCGGGCACCAAGGTCCGGATAAACGGCAGCTCTCCCACACCGGACCCGATGGTGTGTTTCGGCCCGGTGCGGGGAACGCGCTCCTCGATTACTTGAGCACGCTGCTGCAGAACTTGCAACGCTTGGCGGCGAGCGGAATCTCGGAGAGACACTCGGGGCAAGTCTTCACCTCGGGCGCCTTGGCCGGGGCCTCTTCCTTCTTCAGCCGGTTCATCGCCTTGATCACCAGGAACAGCGCGAACGCGATGATGATAAAGTCGATGAGCGTGTTGATGAACAGGCCGTAGTTCAGCGTCGGCGCCCCGGCGGCCTTGGCCGCGGCGAGCGTGGCGTAGTCGCCGCTGCCGAGCGTGACGAACAGGCCGCTGAAGTCCATGCCGCCCAGCACCAGCCCCAGCGGCGGCATCAGCATGTCGCTCACGAACGAACTGACGATCTTGCCGAAGGCCGCGCCGATGACGATACCGACGGCCATGTCCACCACGTTGCCGCGCATGGCGAATTTTTTGAATTCTTCCAACATGTGCAAGCCTCCTTTGTCTGGTTACCCGGAATGGATGATCCGTCGATGGTCAGTTAGCTGTCCGTTGCGCCCGGATGTCGATTTCCACGCGGCGGTTCTGGGCGCGTCCCGCGGCGGTGCTGTTGCTGGCCACCGGCTGGGTGTCGCCCGCCCCTTTGGTATCTATGCGGCTGCCATCCAGACCCTTGGAGACGAGATAGGCCTTGACCGCATCGGCGCGACGCTCGGACAGGCTCTGGTTGAGCGGCTTCGATCCCGAGGAATCGGTATGGCCGGTGACGGTGATCTGCTCGACCTGGGCGTCCTTGAGCTTGGCGGCGAGCGCGTCCAGTTCCGATTTGCCCGCCGGCTTGAGATCGGCCTTGTTGACGTCGAACAGCGCGCCGGCCTTCAGGCTGACCTTCTCGGTCACCGGTTGCGGCGCCGGCTTGGGCGCCGGGGCGGGCTCGGCTTTCACCGGCGCCGGCGCCGGTGCGGCGGCCTTCTTGGACATCAAACCGGCGTCGCAGGCCTCCGTGGCCATCGCCGGCGTCCAGATCCCGGAACGCACGCAATTTCCGGATGAATCCGTCACGACCATTCCGTTGGAGTCTCCGGCGTAGCCGGGTGTGACCTTGCTGACCGGGTGAGCCAGGGCCGATTGGCCTGCGAGTGCAGCAACGGCGGTGAAAATGGCAACAGATAATGTCTTTTTCATTTGAGTTCTCCTTCCGATTAATCATTAAACGTAAAACCAAACCATGAAGAGTTTGGGCTTTATCGACAACGGGTGGACGCGGCTGGTTGCGTCAAATCACCTTTGAATAGCGCTGCTCCTGCTTCTCGCGCAGGTAGCGGTCGAACACCATGCAGATGTTGCGGATCAGCAGCTTGCCCGCGGGTTGCACGCGTATCGACTTTTCATCCATTTCGATCAGGCCGTCCTGCTGCAGGGTCCGGAGATCGGCGAGCTCCGGTGCAAAGTATTCCGCAAAGCGGATGCCGTGCGCGCGCCCGACGGCATCCAGATCGAGCGTGAAATGGCAGATCAGCTGCGTGATGATGGCGCGGCGCAGCTTGTCGTCCGCGCTCAGCGCAACCCCGCGCAGCACCGGCAAGCGGCCGGCGTCGATCGCGGCGTAGTAATCCTCCAGGGTTTTCTGGTTCTGGCTGTAGCAGTCGCCGACCATGCCGATGGCGGTAATGCCCAGGCCGACCAGGTCGCACTCGGCGTGCGTGGAGTAACCCTGGAAATTGCGGTACAGCGTGCCGTTGCGCTGCGCTACCGCCAGTTCGTCGTCCGGGCGCGCGAAGTGATCCATGCCGATGTAGACGTAACCGGCCTGCGTCAGGCGCTCGATGGTGAGCTGAAGAATATTCAGCTTCTGCTGCGGACTCGGCAGGTCGGCGGCATTGATCCGGCGCTGCGGCTTGAACATCTCCGGCAGGTGCGCGTAGTTGAACACCGACAACCGGTCCGGGGAGGCCGCGATGATCTTCTCCAGCGTGCGCCCGAAGCTCTCCACGGTCTGGTGCGGCAGGCCGTAGATCAGGTCCATGTTGATGGAACGGAATCCGAGCGCGCGCGCATTCTTCAGCACGGCGAAGGTCTCGGCCTCGCTCTGGATGCGGTTGACCGCCTTCTGCACCACGGGCTCGAAGTCCTGCACCCCCATGCTCAGGCGGTTGAAGCCGAGTTCGCGCAGCACCGCCAGCGTCTCCGGGCGGATCTCGCGCGGGTCCACCTCGATGCCGTATTCGCCCCGGTCGTCGTCGCGCAACCGGAAATGCTCGCGCGTGACCGCCATCAGCGCGCGCATCTCCTCGTGGCTGATGAAGGTCGGCGTGCCGCCGCCCCAGTGCAGCTGCTCTACCGTGCGCCCGCGGTCGAACAGCTGCGCCTGCAGGGCGATCTCGCGGTGCAGGCGCTCGAGATAGGGCGAGGCGCGCTTGCGGTCCTTGGTGACGACCTTGTTGCAGGCGCAGTAGAAACAGACGGTGTCGCAGAACGGCAGATGGAAGTACAGCGACAGCGGGCGCGGCGTCGCGTTGCTCTGTTGCGCCTGCGCGCGGTAATCGGCCTCGGTGAAACCGGCGTGGAACTGCACCGCCGTCGGATACGAGGTGTAGCGCGGCCCGCTCTTGTCGTAGCGGCGCAGCAAGTCGGCGTCGAAAATGATTTGCTGATTCAAGCGTGGCTCCCGCCGGGACGATGAAAATATCCGCCCAACATAGCGCCAGCCGGGCGGAATACCATGACTTGTATCAATAATGAATGCCGAAAGGAAGCCGGAATGCCGGTGACCCGCCTGGGCCGGGCTTATGAATGCGGGGGCGATGTTCCCTCTATCCCGAGCCGGCGCCACAGCTCGTCCACGCGCCGCACCACCTCCGGGCTCATGGATATCGGCCGGCCCCAGGCGCGCGCGGTTTCGCCCGGCCATTTGTTGGTGGCGTCCAGACCCATCTTGCCGCCCAGGCCGGAGACCGGACTGGCAAAGTCCAGATAATCGATGGGGGTGTTCTCGACCAGCAGCGTATCGCGCGCCGGGTCCATGCGCGTGGTCATGGCCCACACCACCTCCTTCCAGTCGCGCACGTTGATGTCGTCGTCGGTGACGATCACGAACTTGGTGTAGGTGAACTGGCGCAGGTAGGACCACACGCCGAACATGATGCGCCGCGCGTGGCCGGCGTAACGCTTCCTGATGCTGACGCAGGCAACGCGGTAGGAGCAGCCTTCCGGCGGGAGATAGAAATCCACGATCTCGGGGAATTGTTTTTGCAGCAGCGGGATGAACACCTCGTTCAGCGCCATCGCCAGAATCGACGGCTCGTCGTGCGGCGAGCGCCCCATGTAGGCGCTGTGATAGATCGGCCGGTCACGATGCGTGAT
>JBFMBB010000020.1:0-24022 GCA_040755435.1 Pseudomonadota bacterium
GACGTGTTCCAGCAGCATGAGCACGATATTGGCGGCGTGCGCGGCGGGAGTGAATCCCAGCAGGGCGATGGCGAAAGCGAGAATGAAACGGCGGGTCATGGGAAAAAAGATAGTGGCTGGTGATGACACTGTCCACCCGCCGCGCCAAGTCATTCCGGCGGCACCGGGCGCTTCTTGCGGTCGGCGTCCACCGCCACGTAGGTCAGCACCGCCTCGGTGACCTTGACGATCTCGCCCGGGTTGGGCGAGCGCAGGCCGCGCTCGGCGTAAACCTCCACGTCCACGGTGATCGAAGTGGTGCCCACCTTGATGACCCTGGCGTAGAAGCTGGCCAGGTCGTTCACGAACACCGGCGCCACGAAATGGAAGGCGTTGACCGCCACCGTGACCACGCGTCCTTTCGCGCGCCGTACTGCCTCGATCGAGCCGGCGATGTCCACCTGCGACATGACCCAGCCGCCGAACACGTCGCCGGCGGCGTTGGTGTCCTTGACCATCGGCACCAGCCGCAGCGTGGCGTGCCGGTCGGGGAGTTGCAGGGGTTCGTTCATGTCGCCTCCGTCGCGAGCCAGTCGCGGGGTTTCAGGAAGACCTCATAAAGTTTCGCCTCCGCGCTGCCCGGTTGCGGTTTCCAGTTATAGCGCCACTTCACCAGCGGCGGCAGCGACATCAGGATGGACTCGGTGCGCCCGCCGGATTGCAACCCGAACAGCGTACCGCGATCGTAAACCAGATTGAACTCGACATAGCGTCCGCGCCGGTACAGCTGGAAGTCGCGCTCGCGCTCGCCGTGGGGCTCGCGCTTCCGCCGCTGCACGATCGGCAGGTAGGCGGGAAGATAATGGTTGCCCACGCTCTTAAGGAAGCCGAAGGCGTGGTCGAAGTTCTTGTCGTTGAGGTCGTCGAAGAACAGCCCGCCGATGCCGCGCGGCTCGTTGCGATGCTTGATGAAAAAATAGTCATCGCACCATTGCTTGAAGCGCGCGTAATAGTCCGGGCCGAAGGGATCGCAGGCGGCTTTGGCGGTGCGGTGCCAGTGCACCGCGTCCTCCTCGAAGCCGTAATAAGGTGTGAGATCGAAACCGCCGCCGAACCACCACACCGGTTCGGCACCGGGCTTTTCCGCCAGGAAAAAGCGCACGTTGCAATGCGAGGTCGGCACGTAGGGATTGCGCGGGTGGATCACCAGCGACACACCGAGCGCCTGGAACGAGCGCCCGGCCAGTTCCGGGCGGTGCGCCGAGGCCGACGGCGGCAGGTTCTTGCCGTGCACGTGCGAAAAATTCACCCCGGCCTGTTCGAACACCGCGCCTTCCGCCAGCACCCGCGAGCGCCCGCCGCCGCCCTCGGGCCGTTCCCAGCTGTCCTCGCGGAATTTTTCCTTGCCGTCTTCGTTTTCCAGCGTGGCGCAGATGCGGTCCTGCAGGTCCAGCAGGTAACTTTTGACGGCAGCGATGTCCGGCTGTTTCATGCGTTAACCCGCGCGTATCAGTTCACCGGTGACGGCGTCGCGGATCGGCGTCGGCGCCGGCGCGTCGCCCACGCGTCCGGGCAGAACGTAATCCACCTCGCCCTGGAAACGGCGCACGGTATCACGAAAGCTGCGCGTCGGTTGCGCGCCGGCGCGATTGGCGCTGGTAGAGACGATGGCCATGCCGGCGGTTTTGCACAGGGCCGCGGCCTGGTCGTGGGCGGTGACGCGCACGGCGAGGCGCGGGTGTTCGCCGGTGAGCCAGCCCGGCACGCCGTCGCGCGGCTCCAGCAGCCAGGTATGCGGCCCGGGCCAGCTGGCCAGCGCCGCGGGCGGGATGACGTCCACGTAGGGCGCCAGCTGCTCCACGTCGGCGGCGATGAGTATCAGGCCCTTCTGCACCGGCCGGCGCTTGATGCGCAGCAGCCGAAGCACCGCCGCGCGGTTCATGGGGTCGCAGCCGAGGCCGAAGCAGTATTCCGTGGCGTAGGCGATCACGCCGCCGCGCCGGATGACGCTGGCGGCCCGCGCCAGTTCGCTGGCCATCAGCGCGCCCGTTCCCGCGCGATGGCGCGGTAGCCGATGTCGTGGCGGTACAGCGCCCCGGACCAGCGGATCTGGCCGACCAGTTCGTAGGCGTGTTGCTGCGCCGCGCTGACACTTTCTCCCAGCGCGGTGACGCACAGCACGCGCCCGCCGCCGGTGACCACGGCGCCGTCCTTCAGCGCGGTGCCGGCATGAAACACCTTGCGGTCGGATTCGGCCTTGCCCGGCAGGCCGTGAATGACGTCGCCCTTGCGGTAGGAACCGGGATAGCCGCCGGCGGCCATGACTACGCCGAGCGCGGCGCGTGGGTCCCATTGCGCCTGCACCGCGTCGAGCTTGCCGTCGATGGCGGCCTCGATGAGTTCGATGAAGTCCGACTTCAGGCGCAGCATCACCGGCTGGGTCTCGGGGTCGCCGAAGCGGCAGTTGTATTCCAGTACCTTGGGCGTGCCGTCGGCGCCGATCATGACGCCGGCGTACAGGAAGCCGGTGTAGGGGTGACCTTCTGCTTTCATGCCACGCACCGTGGGTTCGATGACCTCGCGCATGATGCGGTCGTGGATGGCGGGCGTCACCACCGGCGCCGGTGAATAAGCGCCCATGCCGCCGGTGTTGGGGCCGGTGTCGCCGTCGCCGACGCGCTTGTGGTCCTGCGAGGTCGCGAGCGGAAGAATATGTTCGCCGTCCACCATGACGATGAAGCTGGCCTCCTCGCCGGTGAGGAATTCCTCCACCACCACGCGATGCCCGGCCTCGCCGAAGGCGTTCCCCGCCAGCATGTCGCGCACCGCGGCCGTGGCCTCGTCCACGGTCTGGGCGATGATCACGCCCTTGCCGGCGGCGAGGCCGTCGGCCTTGACCACGATGGGCGCGCCGGCTTTTTTGATGTAGGCCTCGGCCACGGCGACGTCGGTGAAGTTGCCGTAGGCAGCGGTCGGGATTTTGTGGCGCGCCAGGAAATCCTTGGTGAAGGCCTTGGAACCTTCGAGCTGGGCGGCGGCCTGGGTCGGGCCGAAGATGCGCAGCCCCGCGGCGCGGAATTTATCCACCACGCCCAGCACCAGCGGGGCCTCGGGTCCGACCACGGTGAGATCGATTTTATTGGCCTGCGCGAAGCGCAGCAGCCCGTCCACGTCCTCGGCGTTGATCGCGAGGTTCTCGCACTTGGGCTCGTGCGCGGTGCCGGCGTTGCCGGGGGCGACGTATACCTTCGCGGCCTGGGGCGATTGCGCCAGCTTCCACGCCAGCGCGTGTTCGCGACCGCCGCCACCGATGACGAGCACGCGCCGGGCCATGGTCAATCCAGTTTCATGCTGAAGTGGTGCCACACGATGCTCATGCCGTGGCAGAAATAGAAGCGGTGCGCGTCATGGCGCTGCACGCCCGAGTCGAGGTGGAATTCATCGCAGCCCGCCGCGCGCGCCTGTTCCACCAGCCAGTCGAACAGGCGGCCGCCGTAACCGGCGGAGCGGCAGTCCTTGTGCGTCACCAGATCGTCCACGTACAGGATTTTGCCGCAGGCCAGCATCTCGAGAAACCGGTAGCCGGCCACCGAGCGTATCTCGCCCTCGTCTTCGAGACAGGCCAGCAGATAACCGCTCTGCTGCTGCCGGCGCACGCGGGCGACGAAGTCCCGCTCCGCCAGGTGCGGCCGCAGCTCGGCCATGACCGGATAGCAGCGCGCGATGTCGGCGTCGGACTCGGCGAGCGCGATGCGCATGGCTCAGTGGCGGAAGTGGCGCATGCCGGTGAACACCATGGCGATGCCGTGCTGGTCGGCGGCCTCGATGACTTCCTTGTCGCGCATCGAGCCGCCCGGCTGGATCACCGCGGTGACGCCGGCCTCGGCCGCCTGGTCGAGGCCGTCGCGGAACGGGAAGAACGCGTCCGAGGCCATGACGCTGCCGCGCACCTCGAGGCCGGCGTCGGTGGCCTTGATCGAGGCGATGCGCGCGCTGTACACGCGGCTCATCTGGCCGGCGCCGACGCCGATGGTGCGGCCTTCCTTGCAATAGACAATCGCGTTGGACTTGACGAACTTGACGACCTTCCAGGCGAACAGCAGGTCGCGCAACTCCTGTGGCTTGGGCTGACGCTTGGTCACGACCTTGAGGTCCTTGTCGGTGATGCGGCCATGGTCGGCGTCCTGCACCAGCAGCCCGCCGGTGACGCGCCGGTAGTCGAGCTGCGCCGGGCGCGTGGCGCCCCAGGCGCCGGTCTCGAGCACGCGCACGTTGGGCTTGCCGGCGAGGATCGGTTTGGCGTCCTCGTTGATCACGGGCGCGACCAGGACCTCCACGAACTGGCGGTCGAGAATGGCCCTGGCCGTGGCCGCGTCCAGCGGACGGTTGAAAGCGATGATGCCGCCGAAGGCCGAGGTTGGATCGGTGACGTAGGCGTGCTGGTAGGCCTCGAGCACCGAGTCGGCGACGGCCACGCCACAGGGGTTGGCGTGCTTGACGATGACGCAGGCGGTTTCGTCGAAGGACTTCACGCACTCGAGCGCGGCGTCGGCGTCGGCGATGTTGTTGAACGACAGCTCCTTGCCCTGCAGCATGTGCGCGGTGGCGATGCAGGCCTCGGGCGGGTGGCGCTCGACGTAGAACGCCGCCTTCTGATGCGGGTTTTCGCCGTAGCGCAGGCCGCTGGCATGCCGGAACTGCATGCTGAAAGTATCCGGGAAATCGACACGTGCGCCGCCCGGCAGTTCACGCCCGAGGTGATTGGCGATGGCGCCGTCGTAGGTGGCGGTGTGGGCGAAGGCCTTGACGGCGAGACGGAAGCGGGTGGCGTCGCTGACGTGCCCCTGGTGCTGCCGGATTTCCTCGAGCACCGGGGCGTAATCGGCGGCGTCCACGATCACGGTCACGGCGCCGTGGTTCTTGGCCGCGGCGCGCAGCAGCGCCGGGCCGCCGATGTCGATGTTCTCGATGGCCTCGTCCAGCGGGCAGTCCGGCCTGGCCACCGTCTGCTCGAAGGGATAGAGATTCACCACCACCAGGTCGATCGGCGGGATGCCGTGCTGCTGCATCGCCTCGGCGTGGCTCTGGAGATCGCGCCGGCCGAGGATGCCGCCGTGGATCTTCGGGTGCAGCGTCTTGACGCGCCCGTCGAGCATCTCCGGGAAGCCGGTGTAGTCCGAGACTTCCGTCACCGGCACGCCGTGGCCGGCCAGCAGCTTGGCGGTGCCGCCGGTGGACAGGATTTCAACCTTGAGCTCTTTCAGCGCGCGCGCGAAGTCGACTACGCCGTTCTTGTCGGAAACGCTGATCAGCGCACGCCGGATGGGGTTCATGGAACGCGGAAGACGGAAAGTTTGGGAACGCGGATTCTAAATTCCGCGACCGGCTTCCGCAATCGAATCCGCTAGAGGAGCTTGTACTGCTTGAGTTTCTTGCGCAGGGTATTGCGGTTGATGCCGAGGATGTCGGCGGCCTTGCACTGGTTGCTCTTGACGTGGCGCATGACGATCTCGAGCAGCGGTTTTTCCACCTCGCTGATCACCATGTCGTACACGCCGGAGGTCTTCTCGCCGTTGAGATCGTGGAAGTAGCGCTCCATCGACTGTTTCACGCACGCGGACAGCGGCGCCTTGCGGTCCTTGGTCATGCCGCGAGCTCTAAAGCTTCGGCGCGCGCGTCGAAGAATTCGCGCACCATGGCCAGCTGCGCCTCGCAGGTTTCCACCTGGTTGACGCGGTGGCGGAAGGCGGCGCCGTCGCGCAGACCCTTGCTGTACCAGGAGATATGCTTGCGCGCCATGCGCACGCCGCTGTGTTCGCCGTAGAAGGCGTACAGGGTTTCGAGGTGGCCGAGCAGGGTGTCGCGCACCTCCGTGACCGGCGGCGGCGCCAGTTTCTCGCCGGTCGCCAGGTAATGTTCGATTTCGCGGAAGATCCAGGGATTGCCCTGGGCGGCGCGGCCGATCATGAGTCCGTCGGCGCCGGTGGCGCGCAGCACCATGGCCGCCTTTTCCGGCGTGCCGATGTCGCCGTTGGCGACCACCGGGATCGTGACTGTGGCTTTGATAGCTCTGATCGTGTCGTATTCGGCCTCGCCCTGGAAAGCGTCGGCACGGGTGCGGCCGTGTACGGCCAGCGCCTGGATGCCGTTGTCCTCGGCGATACGCGCGATGGACGCGCCATTCCTGTTGGCGCGGTCCCAGCCGGTGCGGATCTTGAGCGTTACCGGAACATCGACGCTTTTCACGACCGCATCCAGAATTTCGGCCACGAGTTTTTCGTTCTGCATCAGCGCCGAGCCGGCGTACACGTTGCAGATTTTCTTGGCCGGGCAGCCCATGTTGATGTCGATGATCTGGGCGCCGTTGTCGACGTTGTAACGCGCGGCCTGCGCCATCATGGAAGGGTCCGAGCCCACGATCTGCACCGCGCGCGGCTCATCCTCGCCGGCGTGATCGGCGCGGCGCAGGGTCTTCTTGCTGCCCCACAGCAGGGAATTGGACGCCACCATTTCCGAGGCCGCCATGCCGGCACCGAGCCTCCGGCACAAAGTGCGGAAGGGCCTGTCGGTGACTCCGGCCATGGGCGCGAGGAACAGATTATTTTTCAGCTCGTAAGGTCCGATTCTCATGATCGGCTTGCTCTACCCTGAACGTCGGGAAAGGGCGGCAATCTTAACCAGAAAGACGAAGCACAGGGAAGAGGGCATGCGATGAACGGCGAAAGAATTTTTATTCCCGGCTTGAGTGTGTGGGATGACGCGCCATGGCACGGATTCGGTATGTTCATCCGGGGTTCACCGCTTGTCATAAGCGGATGAAGCAGAAATGAAAATGCGTTTCAGCGCACGTCGCGCGTCGCTTCAGGGCGTGACCAGACGGATTTCGTAGCCAACGGCTTTGCCACCGGGGTTGGTCACGTCCAGGCGCGCGCTGGCGACGACGTTGGGCGTAAGCGCGCCTTCGAGCGGCGCTTCCGAATAATGAATGGGAGAAAAAATCCGGCGCGCGATGACGTCGCCGGCGCTGCTGGTGAGGCTCACTTCCATGTGCGGATAGGCCTGGCGGAACGCGGCGCGGTTGACCAGGGTGGCGCGAATGCGCAGGGCGTTCTCGTATTGCGGATGCGGCGCGATGCTGGTCTGGAGCAGCTCGATGCGCCCCACGTCGCGCAACGGGCGCAGTTCGCAGCCGGCATACAGGCAGATGTCCACCAGATACGGCCGCCACTCCGGGACGGTGGCGAGCTCGTTGCGGTAGAAATAGGCGAACTGGCCGGCCAGCAGCAGCAACAACAGGAAGCTTCCCAGGCCCCAGAACACGGAGCGTACGCGCGTCCGCGGGTGCGCGAACAGGGGCTGTTTCGTGATCACGGGAATGCCGGCCTCGTGGGCCAGTTTTTCATCGATGGCGTGGAGCTTGTCGCTGCGCCGCCGGTGGGAACGGCGCCGGGTTTTCACGGCCGCGCGGCGCTTGTCATTTCTGGCGGCCGCCATTTCCTCGACGGTCCTGGCCGGTTGCGTCTCGGGCGGCACCTGCAGCAGGCGCTGCTCGGCGTGAAACACGGCGGAGCAGATGCCGCAGCGCACCATGCCGCCGCGCGCCTCGAGCTGCGCGGGCGTGACCTTGAAGGTCGTGAGGCAGGCGGGGCACTGGGTGTACATCGGCTGAGATTAGTCGAGGTTCAGGAAAAATGGAAAATGGCCACAGAGGCCACAGAGAGCACAGAGATAAAAAATGGTTTGACTCTGTGCTCCCTGTGACCTCTGTGGCTCAAATAGTTAATCCGGCTTGCGGCCCGCGAGCAGCACCCACTGCTGCCGCTCGCGCTGTTCGAAGGCGAACGGCGGTTCGTAATGCGGCCGCACCTCCGTCGCCTGGTCGCTGCCGAGCAGGCCCGAGAGCACCAGCCAGCCGCCCGGACGCACGCGCGATTTGATGTCCGCGGCCAGCTCGATCAGCGTGCCGAAAAGTATGTTGGCGATCACGATGTCGGCCTGGAAGCCTGGCGGCAATTCCGATGGCAGCATGACGTTCATGCCGGAATGAATGCCGTTGTGCACGGCGTTGCGGCGCGTGACCTCGAGCGCCTGCGCGTCGATGTCCACGGCATACGCGGCGTGCGCGCCGAGCTTGAGCGCGGCGATGGACAGGATGCCGGAGCCGCAACCGTAATCGAGGATGGTCTTGCCGGCGAGCGCCTGCTCCGACAGCCATCCGAGGCAGAGCGAGGTGGTCGGGTGGTCGCCGGTGCCGAAGGCGAGGCCGGGATCGAGAATGATGTTCACGGCGTCCGGCTCGGGCGGTGCGCACCAGCTCGGCACCACCCACAGGCCGCGCCCGACCTGGAGCGGCTTGTAGTGCGCCATCCACGAGTGCGCCCAGTCCTCGTCGCCGAGCAGGTCGATCTCGTGCGGCGGCGGTTCGGCGAGGCCCATCAGTCCCTGTGCCTGCGCGAGTATCTCATCGGTATTGGTGTGCTCCGGGAACAGCCCGGTGACCCGGACCTGCGACCAGATCGGATTTTTGTCCCAATGCGTTTCGAACAGTGGCTGGTCGGCGGCGTCCTCGAGCGTCACCGAGATCGCGCCCCATTCCTCGAGCGCGTCCGCGAGCGGCTGCGCGTGCTTTTCGTCCGCGCGCAGCTTCAGTTTGAGCCAGGGCATGAATGGGCCTTTACCATGAGCGATGGCAGTGCGTTTGAGGGTTTGAGCGAGGAAAGTGGTTCCGGCTGGGCATGTGGCAACAGTTTAACCCAATGAAAAAAATGATTAATTTATATTTTGTCTGGTTTATCTGAGCTGACGACGGTTTTTTTACACATTACTTGGGTTGCGGAGCCAAATCGCAGGCGTATATTGAACGACGAACCAGAGGATGCCGGCTGGTTAAAAATAATTAAACCACAATTGGAGGAGTGTCATGATGTCCGTGATCACGAAATTAATTCTGATCCTGGGTCTAATCATCGTCGTCAACAGCCCGCAAGCCGCGTTGATCGACCGTGGGGGCGGTTTGATTTACGACACCACTCTTAACATCACCTGGCTGCAGAACGCCAATTATGGCGCGGGATCGGTTTATGACGACGCGTCCACCGGCACAACGACCGATGGTTTTATGATTTGGCAGAACGCTTCGGGTTGGGCTGCTAACTTGAGCTATTACGATAGCGTGCGTAATGTCACCTATGACGACTGGCGATTGCCGGCAACCGACGAATCTTGCGGATTCGGTTTTAACTGTACCACCAGCGAGATGGGACATCTCTATTATGTGGACTTTGGCGGCGTTGCAGGCGGATCGATGACGAACAGCACCAACTTGGCGCTGTTTCAAAATATTCAACCTTACGGTTACTGGTCCACGATCTACCCAAGTGGTGGCGATACCTCCTGGCTATTCTACTTCCACGGCACTTTTACCCAGAACGGTTGGCAAGACGTGGGCCCCACCGGCAATGGCCTTTCTGCCTGGGCAGTGCGTGACGGTGATGTTGCCGCCGTGCCTGTTCCCGGCGCTGTGTGGCTGTTTGGCTCCGGTTTGATAGGGCTGATGGGTTTGGTGCGGCACAAAAAGCGGTAACGCTGCGTTCTTGTCCACTCCGACCGTCAAAGCCCCAGCTTTTTCTGCAGGTAATGGATGTTCACACCGCCGCGGATGAAGGCGGCGTCGTTCATGATGTCCTGGTGCAGGTGGATGTTGGTCTTGATGCCGTCCACGATCATTTCCGACAGCGCGATGCGCATGCGCGCCAGCGCCATTTCGCGCGTGTCGCCGTAGGCGATGAGCTTGCCGATCATGGAGTCGTAGTAGGGCGGCACCAGATAGTTGGCGTACACGTGCGAGTCCACGCGGATGCCGGGGCCGCCGGGCGGATGCCAGGCGGTGATGCGCCCCGGCGAGGGAATGAACGTGCGCGGGTCCTCGGCGTTGATGCGGCACTCGATGGCGTGGCCGCGCCAGGTAATGTCCTTCTGCCGGTAGGGCAGCTTTTCGCCGGCGGCGATGCGCAGCTGTTCGCGCACGATGTCCACGCCGGTGACCATTTCCGTGACCGGGTGCTCCACCTGCACGCGCGTGTTCATCTCGATGAAATAGAACTCGCCGTCCTGGTACAGGAATTCGAAGGTGCCGGCGCCGCGGTAGCCGATCTTGCGGCAGGCCTCGGCACAGCGCTCGCCGATCTTGTGCCGCAGTTTTTCCGGCAGGCCCGGCGCCGGGCACTCCTCGACGACCTTCTGGTGGCGGCGCTGCATCGAGCAGTCGCGCTCGCCCAGGTGGATGGCGTGGCCGTGGGTGTCGGCCAGCACCTGGAATTCGATGTGCCGCGGGTTGTCGAGGTACTTCTCCATGTACACGGTGTCGTTGCCGAAGGCGGCCTTGGCCTCGGACTTGGTGAGCGTCAGGGCATTGAGCAGCGCCGCCTCGGTGTGCACCACGCGCATGCCCTTGCCGCCGCCGCCGGCGGCGGCCTTGATCAGCACCGGGTAGCCGATATGCGCCGCCAGCCGGTGGACTTCCTTGTCGTCGCCGCCGACCGGGCCGTCGGAGCCGGGCACGCACGGCACGCCGGCCTTCTTCATGGCCTTGATCGCGGAGATCTTGTCGCCCATGAGGCGGATGGTCTCGGCCTTGGGGCCGATGAAAATGAAGCCGCTCTGTTCCACGCGCTCGGCGAAGTCGGCGTTCTCCGAGAGGAAGCCGTAGCCGGGATGGATCGCCTGGGCGTCGGTGACCTCGGCGGCGCTGATCACGGCCGGGATGTTCAGGTAGCTGTCGCTGGCGCGCGCCGGGCCGATGCACACGGACTCGTCGGCGAGCTTGACGTACTTGGCCTCGCGGTCGGCCTCGGAATGCAGCGCCACGGTGCGGATGCCGAGCGCGCGGCAGGCGCGCTGGATGCGCAGCGCGATCTCGCCGCGGTTGGCGATGACGACTTTCTCGATCATGGCTTATTCGATAATGAAGAGGGCTTCGCCGTATTCCACCGGCTGGCCGTTTTCCTTGAGGATGGCCTTGACCACCCCGGCCTTGTCGGACTCGATCTCGTTCATCATCTTCATGGCCTCGATGATGCACAGGGTGTCGCCGACCTTGACCTGGCTGCCGATGTCCACGAACGGCGCGGAGCCGGGGGCGGAAGAGCGGTAGAAGGTGCCGACCATGGGCGAGGCCACGGCATGCCCGGCCGGCGCCTGTTCCGCCGGGGCGGTGGTAGCGGCGGCAGCCGGTGCCGGTGCGCCGGCGGGAGCCGCAGCGGGTGCGGCGTGATGCGGCGCGATATGCGCCGGGGCCATGTGCACCACCGGGCTGCCCGTGGGGCTGCGGCTGATGCGGATGGCCTCCTCGCCTTCGCGGATTTCGATCTCGGCGAGACTCGATTCCTCCAGCATCTCGATGAGTTTTTTGACTTTGCGTATGTCCATGGATGTTCCCTATTTTTTCAATCGTTCAATGGCGGCCGCCAGCGCCAGTTCGTAACCCTGGGCGCCAAGGCCGCTGATCACGCCGACGGCGAGATCTGAGAAATAAGAATGCTTGCGGAACGCCTCGCGCGCGTGCACGTTCGACAGGTGTATCTCGATGAACGGGATATGCGCGGCCGCCAGGGCGTCGCGCAGCGCCACGCTGGTGTGGGTGAAGGCGGCGGGGTTCAGCAGGATGAAGGCGACCTTGTCCTTCATCGCCTGCTGTACCCGTCCGACCAGCTCATGCTCGGCGTTGCTCTGGCAGAAGCTCACGCGGTGCCCGGCGGCCTCGCCCAGCTTGGCCAGCCGCTGGTTGATGGTCTCGAGCGTGGTGGTGCCGTAATGCTCCGGCTCGCGCGCTCCCAGCAGATTGAGGTTGGGACCGTTCAGTAC
Organism: Pseudomonadota bacterium; assembly: GCA_040755435.1. Classification (GTDB taxonomy): domain Bacteria; phylum Pseudomonadota; class Gammaproteobacteria; order Acidiferrobacterales; family Sulfurifustaceae; genus Sulfuricaulis. Next base: position 11,842 of record JBFMBB010000020.1, read on the forward strand.
CAGGATGTCAGCCATATATCCTTGGGCCTGACGGGGTTATCCAATCCGGTACTGGCAGGATTTTCAGCAAAAGGCGGAAACTTTCCCTGTTCAGGCATTGATTTGTCGTTATCTTCTCGATTCGAAATATTGTGAACGCTAAAGGCCGTTTTGTCCAGTGAAATCCCTGGAAAAGCAAGATAACCGGAATTCGGTAAAAATAGCCGTAACTTCAGGACTAAATAACTATGATTTCGGGGTATTAGTAGTTTTGGCGGGGGTCAACAGCGGATCGACGAAGCCATCAAGCTCGTTACGGGTGAAAGCGCCCAATTTGCGGCCTGTGATGGCGCCATCGCGATCGATGACAACGGTAAAAGGCAGGGCCCCCATGCTGTTGCCGTAGCGGGCGACCAAGTCGAGGGCCTCGTCGCCCCCCAGCAGAACGGGGTAATTGATGCCGGCGGACTGGCTGTACGGCCTGACCGCGGTTTCGTTGTCGATGGCGACGCTGACCACCTGCACGCCCTCGGCCGCGCGTCGTTTCTGCAAGGCGATGAGCAGCGGTATCTCCTCGCGGCACGGCGGGCACCAGGTGGCCCAGAAGTTCAGCACCACAACCTTGCCGCGCCATGCGTCGAGGGAATGCTGTTTGCCATCCAGGCCAGGCAGGGTGAAGTCGATCATCTCGCCGCCGCCGTAGCGGTTCGCGGCGGTGATCTCGGGCTCCGGGCGCAGCGTCTGGGCCAGCCAGTAACCGCCGATCAGGGCCAGCACCGCCGCGATCAACAGCAGGAGATTTTTTGCGGTGGAAGACACTACAAGCCTCGGCTAGGAAAACGCTCAGAGTTTGCCGATCAGGGCCAGCAGTTCGTCGGCGTCATGGAATCCGTAGATCGGCCCTCCGCTGGCCGGCTCGCCCCGGCTGTTCACCAGCACCAGTGCCGGCGGACCATAGACCCGGAAACGCTTTTTCATCGCCTCGACTTCGCCGTCGCCGGTATTGGTGACGTCGGGCTGCAACCGCGCAAACCCGGCCAGCGCCTGGCGCACGCGCGGGTCGGCGAAGGTGGCCTTTTCCATGCGCAGGCAGTCGGTGCACCAGTCAGCGTAGTAATCGATGATGGCCGGCTTGCCCGCGGTTTTGGCGGCCGCCAGCCGGGTATCGAGATCGCTCAGGCTGTGGACGCGCTCGAACAGTTGTCCCTCGGCGGCGCCGGGCGCACCCGCGGGACCGGTCTGCGGGCCGACGGACATGGACATCGAGGACAACGGCAACGGGTGCAAGAAGTCGCGATTGCCGGCGAAGCCGCCGAGCAGCGCCAGTACGCCCCAGATCAGCAGGAAGGTGCCCACGCCTTTCCAGAGATAGCGCCAGCCGCCCGCGCTTTCCGGCAGGCTCTGGGTGGCGCCGAGGTAGACGCCGCAGATGATGAAGAAGGCGGCCCACAGGAACAGCACCGGCACCTGCGGCAGGTAGCCGAGCAGGTAGATGGCCACCGCAATCAGCAGCGCGCCGAACAGGTGCTTCACGCTGTCCATCCACTTGCCGGCCCGCGGCAGCAGGAAGCCGGCGCCCACGCCGAGCGCGACCAGGATCGCGCCCTGCCCGTGCGCCAGCGCGAACATGATGGCGCCGCCCAGCACCGGGTCCTGCGCCAGGATGGCGCCGCCCAGCACCGACACCAGCACCGGCGAGACGCAGGCGCCAATAATCAGCGCCGAGATCAGGCCGAGGATGAAGGCGCCGATCAGCTCGCCGCCGAACCAGCCCTTGGCCTGCTGGTGCATGCGGCTGGAGTGGTGGTGCAGCAGCGACTGGATCGAGGACGGCACCTGCAATTGATAAAAGCCGAACATCGAAAACGAAAGCAGTACCAGCAGGGTGGCGAAGGTGCCGATGGCCCAGGGCGTCTGGAAGTAAGCCTGCAGCTGGGCCCCGGTGGCGCCGGCCACGGCGCCGGCGACGGTGTAGGTGAGCGCGGTGCCGAGCACGTAGCTGTACGACAGCAGCCCGCCGCGCATCTTGGTGACATGCGTGCCTTCGGCGCCGACGATGATGCCCGACAGGATAGGCACCATCGGCAGCACGCAGGGCGTGAAGGTCAGCAACAGGCCGGCGCCGAACGCGCCCAGCAGCGCCAGCAGGAATTTGCCGCCGTCGCGTGAACCGGTTTCGACGGGCGCGGCCGGCGCCGTCGGCACCGCCGCGGCCGGCGCCACGCTCAACACGCCGCCGCGGAATTGCACGCCGAAGGTTTTGGTCGTCGGCGGATAACAGATGGATACGCCCTGTTCCGAACAACCCTGATACGTCACTTTGAGTTGCAGATCGCGCTCGCCCGTGCCGAGACCGGTGAGCGGGAGCAGGGTTTCAAAGCCCTGTTCGTAAACCTCGGTCTTGCCGATGAACTCGTCGATCTTGGTTTTGCCCGGCGGCAACGTGAAGTCGCCGAGGCGCACATCCGCCGGCGCGCCCTCGGCCGCCACCAGTTCGAACTTGGTCTTGTCGCGATACAGATAGCAGCACTCGGCGATGTCGATGCGCGCCAGCAGCGCGGTGTTGTCGCGCGCCGTGACGCTGACCTGGAACGCCTGCTCCGGGTCCGGCGGTTCCAGTTCGCCGCCGGGCGCGAGGCCGCGCGTGAGATCCTTGAGCGAGGCGATCTTGTCGGTCGCCGCCGTGGCCGGCGTGGCGGTGGCGGCAGCGGCAGGCCTGGATTTGCCCGGCGGCAATTTGAATTCGATTTCTTTCACGATCGGCGGATAGCACACGCCCACCGGCTCGTTGCAGCCCTGCGCGGTGATGCGCAGGCGCGCCGTGGAAGCGCCCTCGACGCGCATGTACGGCACGCGGATCTTGACCGATTTCGTATAAGTCTCGACCTTGCCGAACAGGGGATCGTCCTTGACCTTGCCGCGCGGGATTACCGGCGCTTTCAGTTGCGTGCCATCCAGCGCCTCGAACTGGAACTTGTCCCGGTACATGTAGTAACCGGGGGCGATCTTCCAGCTGGCCTCGAGCGTGGTCTCGCTGACCGTGCGCGTCGTCAGGCGGAAGGCCTGGTCGGGCTCGAGCAGCTCATCCTCGGGCGCGGCGGCCAGCGTCGGCGACAGCAGCAGGAGCAACAGGGCGGCAAGGGGTTTCGTCTTCATGATTTATCCGGGTTGCGAATCCAGGCGAGATAGTCGGGCAGGCCGTCGGCAACAGGGACCGCGATGACCTCGGGAAGTTCATAGGGGTGCAGCTCCAGAATGCGTTTGCGGATGGCACGGAAGGCGCGCGCCATGGACTTGATGATCAGCAGCTGTTCGGCCGCCGATTCCACCCGGCCTTTCCACAGGTAGATGGACTGGGCGACCGGCAGGATGTTGACGCAGGCCGCGAGGCGTTCCTGCACCAGCGCCCGCGCCAGGCGCTCGGCGGTTTCGGCGTCGGGACAGGTCGTGAGCACCAGCTGGTATTCGTGCCGTTTCATCCGGGTTGGCATTCCATGGCCCGCCCTGATGACGGCGCGGGATTCGGGTTTATTCATTGTAGCGAAACCGCGCCGGCCGCGCCCCGGATGCGGGGCCGGCGCCAACCGGGTTATGCTGCGGTTTTGACGGCACGGGGTATGGGTTCATGCTTTTGCTGTTGCTGCTGGTCATGGCGGCGGCCGAGATCGCGGTATTCATTCAGGTCGGTGCGTGGATCGGCGTGGGCTGGACCCTGCTGCTGGTGTTCGCCAGCGCCGTGTTCGGCATCGGCCTGGTGCGCGCCCAGGGCTTCGCCGCCGCGACCCGGGTGCAGGCCATGATCGAGCGGGGCGAGTCGCCCGCGTTTGGCATGCTGGAGGGCCTGGCCCTGCTGGCGGCCGGCGTGTTGTTGCTGATCCCCGGTTTCGTGACCGACCTGGCCGCCTTCGCCCTGCTGGTTCCTCCGCTGCGGCGCGGGATAATCCGGTTTTATATGCGTCGCGCCCGGCTCGAGGGCACCGTCACCCGCCATCATCCCGAAGCCGGCCAGCCCGGCCCGCGCCCTCCGCTGGAAGGGGAGTCGCGCCGGGAGGACTGATTTTTCCCCCGTTGACAACCCGGCATCTGCCATTATCATTAGCACTCACTTGAACCGAGTGCTAACAATCCTCTGGCACGCGGTGACCTTTGCTTTAACCCGGTTTTAACAGGAAAAAGTGCAAGTTTTTGAAGGAGGAAAATCATGAGTGCGCAACCCCTTACCAAAGGAGAATCTGCTGTGAAAATCCGTCCGCTGCACGACCGCGTGATCGTGCGCCGTCTCGAAGAAGAGCGTAAATCCCCCGGTGGCATCGTCATCCCCGACACCGCCAAGGAAAAGCCGATCCAGGGCGAAGTCATCGCCGTGGGGCACGGCAAGATCCTCGAAGACGGCAAAGTCCGTCCGCTGGACGTCAAGGTCGGCGACAAGATCCTCTTCGGCAAGTATTCCGGCACCGAGGTCAAGGTCGGCAACGAAGAGCTGCTCGTGATGCGCGAAGAAGACATCATGGGCGTGGTCGAGAAGTAATCAACCGAACGAATTTTTGAAGAGAGGAAATCATGGCTGCTAAAGACGTACTGTTTGGCGATCCCGCCCGCACGCGCATGCTGCGCGGCGTCAACATCCTGGCCGACGCGGTCAAGGTCACGCTCGGTCCCAAGGGCCGCAACGTGGTGCTGGAAAAATCCTTCGGCGCCCCGACGGTGACCAAGGACGGCGTCAGCGTCGCCAAGGAAATCGAGCTGAAGGACAAATACGAGAACATGGGCGCGCAGATGGTGAAGGAAGTAGCAAGCAAGACTTCCGACGTGGCCGGCGACGGCACCACCACCGCCACCGTGCTGGCGCAGGCGATGCTGCGTGAAGGCCTGAAGAGCGTCGCGGCCGGCATGAACCCGATGGACCTGAAGCGCGGCATCGACAAGACCGTGGTCGCGGCGGTCGAGGCGCTGAAGAAAATCTCCAAGCCCTGCTCCGACCCCAAGGAAATCGCCCAGGTCGGCACCATCTCGGCCAACTCCGATGAGTCCATCGGCAAGATCATCGCCGATGCCATGGAGAAAGTCGGCAAGGAAGGCGTAATCACGGTCGAGGAAGGCTCGGGTCTCGAGAACCAGCTGGACACCGTGGAAGGCATGCAGTTCGACCGCGGCTATCTCTCGCCGTATTTCATCAACAAGCAGGAAACGATGAACGCCGAGCTCGAGAACCCGTCGATCCTGATCTATGACAAGAAGATCTCCAACATCCGCGAGATGCTGCCGATCCTCGAAGGCGTGGCCAAGCAGGGCCGTCCGCTGCTGATCATCTCCGAGGACGTCGAGGGCGAGGCCCTGGCGACCCTGGTGGTCAACAACATCCGTGGCATCCTCAAGGTCTGCGCCGTCAAGGCCCCGGGCTTCGGCGACCGCCGCAAGGCCATGCTGCAGGACATCGCGATCCTGACCTCCGGCACGGTGATCTCCGAGGAGCTCGGCATGAGCCTGGAGAAGGCCGATACCAGCCTGCTCGGTTCCGCCAAGCGCATCGTGGTGGACAAGGAAAACACCACCATCATCGACGGCGCCGGCAAGAAGGGCGACATCGAGGCGCGCATCAAGCAGATCAAGGCCCAGATCGAGGAAGCCACCAGCGACTACGACAAGGAGAAGCTGCAGGAACGCATGGCCAAGCTGGCCGGCGGCGTGGCGGTGATCAAGGTCGGCGCCGCGACCGAGGTCGAGATGAAGGAAAAGAAGGCGCGCGTGGAAGACGCGCTGCACGCGACGCGCGCGGCCGTGGAAGAGGGCATCGTCCCGGGCGGCGGCGTGGCGCTGGTGCGCGCGGTCAACGCCATCAAGGGCCTGAAGGGCGACAACCACGACCAGGACGTCGGCATCCAGATCGCCATGCGCGCGATGCAGGAGCCGCTGCGCCAGATCGTGGAGAACGCCGGCATCGAAGGCTCGGTGGTGTACCACAAGGTCGCCGACGGCAAGGAAACCAACTTCGGCTACAACGCCGCGACCGGCGAGTACGGGGACATGTTCAAGATGGGCATCCTCGACCCGACCAAGGTGGAGCGCATCGCGCTGCAAAACGCGGCCTCCGTCGCCGGCCTCATGATCACGACCGAAGCCATGGTCGCCGAAATGCCGAAGGAAGAAGCTCCGGCCGGCGGTGGCATGGGCGGTATGGGTGGCATGGGTGGGATGGGCGGGATGGATATGTAGACGCCGTTCCGGCACCCGCTGTAAAACTGAAAGCCCCGCGTATGCGGGGCTTTCTTTTTTGGCTGGTCGTCGTCCCCGCGAAGTCGTGTTGGTTGTCATTCCCGCGGAAGCGGGAATCCAGGTTTTGAGTAACAAAGCCGCCCCTTGGGCGGCTTTTCATTTGGGGCTCCCCTTGCCGGTCACTAGTCCTTCCTCTACGCTGAGCCAACTTCAGCAACATTTATAACAAGCTTCACAAAACTTTGTGGTTCAACACAAACAGACAGGAGGGTGCCTCAATGCAAATGAAAAAATGGTTGATCGTGACGGGTTTGCTGGTGGCCGCGCCGGCGCTGGCGACGCCGCCCGCGAACGTCGAGTACTCGGCCGACTGGAGCATGGAAACCGCCGAGGGCGCGGTCAAGGGCAAAATTTACCAGGCGCCGAACAAGGAACGCCGCGAGATGAACAACGACGGCGAGAAGATGGTCATGATCATGCGCCGTGACAAGAAAATGGCGTGGAACCTGATGCCGTCCGAGCGCATGTACATGGAAATGAAAATGAGCGACCCCAAGGTCGGCCGGGACGATCCGATGAATTACGACGTCGAGCAGACCACGGTCGGCCCGGACACGGTCAACGGCGTGAAGACCACCAAGAGCAAGATCATCATGAAGGAGAAAAAGCCCAACGGCGCCAAGATGGGCGGGTTCTGGTGGATGACCAAGGACAACATCATGATGAAACTCGACGTCATCGCGGTCGACAAGGGCAAAAAGGACCGCATGAAGATGGAGCTCGACAACCTCAAGATCGGCAAGCAGGATGCCTCGCTGTTCGAGGTTCCCTCCGGCTACAGCAAGATGGACATGAGCATGGGCGGCATGGGCCAGATGATGATGGGCGGCGAAGGCGGCGGTGAGGCGCCCGCGGGCGACAGCGGCAAGGGTGCCAAAGAGAAGGGCGGTTTCGGCATCAAAGACGCCATCAAACTACTGAAGTAATTCCGGGGAGCCATTTCATGCGCATCAAAAAAATTCTGCCGGTCTGTGTGCTGGCTTGCTGCCTCGCGGCCCTGGCGGTGCCGGCGGCTTACGCCGACGGCTGCCCGGACAAGGAGATCGCCGCCGAAACCGCGAAGCTGAAAAAGGCCGAAGATCACGAGAAGGCCGGAAAACCCAAAGAGGCCTTCAACGCAGCCAGAAACGTTGCCTGGGAATGTCTCGGCAACGACGCCGGCAAGCGGCGCGAAGGCATCATTAAACGCACGGGCCGCACGCTTGGTGACCAGGAGGAAAAGCAGGGCCGGCTCAAGGAGGCCTTCGACTGGTATCAGTCGGCCGGACTCGAGGCCGACGCGGATCGCGTGATGTTGAAGCGGGCCAGCGCCAAACCGGACGATACCAATACGATCAGCCACGCCATCGAGCACTTCAAGCGGCGCAACGACGAGGCGCGCGTCAAGGAGATGCGCGGGGTTGCCGCCCGCAACGTGGACAAGTGGTTGGCCGCCGAGGAGAAAGCATTCGCGGCGCGCAAGGATTCACGTGAGGAACTCGGCAAGGCCAGGGACTGGGTGTATTACGCCGGCACGGGCGCCGATAAGGTGGCCGGACGCGCAGAAAAGCGCGGCGACACGCTGGCCGCCGACAATGCGCGCCGTCCCATCGAGAACGCCATTGCCTATTACGAATTCGCCGAGAAACCGCAAAAGGCCAAAAGCGTCCGGGACAAGGCGCGCAAGCTTGGCGACGAGCATGCCGGCAAGGGCGAGAACCGGCTGGCGGTGGAGTTCTACCAGATTGCCGGTGACAGCAACAAGGCCGCGGCGCTCGAGAAGAAGTCGGAGGCGGAAAAGCAGAAGACCGAATCCGCGCGCCAGGACAAGTTCAAGAAGGACCAGCAGTCGCTGGAGAAGGAACTCGGTTTATAGAGCAATCGGAGTATCAGCGCAAAAAGGCCCCGGCAACGGGGCCTTTCTTTTATGCCGGTCAGCAACTGATATCAGCGTTTCCGGATCAGGCTCACGCCATCCCGCACCGGCAGCAATACGCACTCGACGCGCTTGTCGCGCCGGACGTGCCGGTTGAAACGCGCCACGGCACGGTCGGTTTTCTGCTTCGGCGCCAGCACCCGCCCGGACCATAAAACATTGTCGGCCACGATCAGCCCGCCGGGACGCAGGCGCGGCAGCACCGCCTCGTAGTAGTTCACGTAGTTTTCCTTGTCGGCATCGAGGAAAACGAAATCAAATCTTGTCGAGCGAGGCAGGCTCGCGAGCGTTTCCAGCGCCGGGCCGAGGCGAATCCTGATCTTGTGCCCATGCGGACTGCGGTCGAAAAACGATTGCGCGATGGCGGCGTGCCGCGGATTGATCTCGCAGGTGATGAGCCGGCCGTTGTTGGGCAGGGCCTCGGCCAGGCACAGCGCGGAATAGCCGGTGAAAGTGCCGATCTCCAATATGCGCCGCGCGCCGGTGAGGCGCACCAGCATGGCCAGCAACGCGCCCTCGTGCGGGCCGATGAGCATCTGTGAACCTTCGCAGTGCCGCCGGGTGTAACGCTCCAGTTCCGCCAGCAGTTTGCCGCGCGGGCTGGAATGGCGCAGGCAGTAGGCTTCGATTTTTTCCGGGAGGATCGGTTTCACGTGCGGCCTTTCCGGGTCAGCAGCAGGAACCGCCGGATGCAGAATCGCCCTCTGCGCCGGTGGCGGGTTTCGGCCCGCAATCGAACAGGCCGTAATGGACGCCAGCATCGCCGGTGACCCTGAAATGCGTTGCGTAGCGCGTGCGACCGAGCATGGCGGCGGTGTTGCCGCAGACCGGATGCGGCCGGCCGGTTTCGAATACATGGTGGTCGTCGAGCACGAAGCGATGCGGATGCTCCGGCAGCGTGCCGAGGTAATACGCCACCTGCCCGTAATCTTCGCAGCGATCCTCCAGATCGAGTTTGAAGGCGCGCACGGTGAGGGAATGGAAGCCGATCATGCCGGCCTTGCGCTCGATCGCCGGGTCAGTGAGCGCCAGTTTCGATGCGCTGACCACGCGGTAATCGGCGCAGCCGACCCGGGCCAGCAGGCGCCGGAAATCCTCGATGTAGAGCGCGCCGCCGAGGCACTCGCCCAGCAATACGGGATCTTCGGCCAGATGCTTCGGAATTCTGCGGTCGGCGAACACGTCGGAAAAGTACAGCTCCCCGCCTGGCCTGAGCACGCGGAAGATTTCCGCGAACACGCGCTCCTTGTCCGGCGACAGGTTGAGCACGCAGTTGGAGATCACCACGTCCACCGAGTCATCGGCGATGCCGAGGCTTTCCAGGTCCTCGATGTAACCCTGCCGGAATTCGACGTTGGGTTGCGCGAAGCCGAATTTTTCCATGTGATAGCCGACGTGGCGGCGCGCGGTGTCGAGCTGTTCCGGCGTCATGTCCACGCCGATCACGCGCCCTTCGGGACCGACCAGCTTCGACAGGATGAAGCAGTCACGGCCCGAACCCGATCCCAGGTCGAGCACCGTCCGGCCCATGAGGTCGGGCGGGATCGGTGAGCCGCAGCCGTAGAATTTGGCGATCACTTCGGGATGAATTTCCTTGAGAATCTCCCGCATCCGCGGGGCGGGCGATTCAGCGATGCAACAGGCACTGGTTTTCAGGTCCTGATTGGTCTGGAGCACGCGCCCGTAATAGTCGCGCACGCTTTCGAGCTTGTCCGTATTGCTGTTCATGTTTATTTCACTTTTGCCGCTTGATCCGATTTGTGTAAGGGTACCGCAAGGAATCCGCCTCGAATATGTTCTCTATTCCCATTCCATTTCCTGGAATACCTGCTGCGCGTTGCGGCCCTTGAGCTCGTCAAAGACTTTCAGGTGCTTGAAACGCGACTGGTCGATCCTGCCCACGTCGTAGATCTCGCCGCCGCCGTCCATGAACGCCTTGACCTGTTTCCGTAGCGCGTCCAGGTAGTCGTAGGTATCGGCGCGCGCCCGCGCCAGCGTGGTCGCCGGCCCGTGCCCGGGGACCACGTGCGCCGGCTTCAGTGCGGCCATCTCCTCGAAGGCCTTGATCCACGACCGGCTGCGCGACTCGGGATTCACGGCGAGCAGGCGCTCGACGTAAACGATGTCGCCGGTGAACACGACCTTTTTCTGCGGCAGCCACACGAAAATGTCGCCCGGGGTGTGCGCCGTGCCGGCGTGATGCAGCACCAGGCGCACGCCGCCGATCTCGAGCTCGCGGCGGTCTTCGAAAGTATCCTCGGCATACACCGGTTCAGTTCCCTTCACCAGCTTCTCCCCAACCAGCCGGTTCAGGCCGATCAGCTGGTCGGTGACGCGGGCGCGCTGGTCCGCGACCGCGGCCTTCGAGGCGACGAGACGCGCGCCCTGCGCCTTGAAGTAGCCGTTGCCGAGCCAGCGATGGTCCTGCCCGCCGCTGTTGATGACCAGCCGCACCGGTTTGTCGGTGACGGTTTTGATCGCCTCGTGTATCCGTCTGGCGCCGTCATGGGTGGCGCCCGGGTCGACCAGCACCACGCCATCGTTGGTGACGATCACGCCGAAGGTGGCGTTGTTGCCGAGATTCTCCGGCGAACGCTGGCCGATGTCGCCGACCAGCGCGTACACGCCGTCAGTGACCTTCTGTACCTGCAGCGGCGACGCCTGCGCCACGGCGCCGGCATGCAACGCCAGGATAAATGCCAAAAATCGCGGGAGCGCATGGGTCATTGGATTTCTCTCTTTGATGTCAGGGTTTGCGTTCGAGCCGCCGGCGCACGGGTTTGCCAAGCAGTCGGCGCAGCTGTTCGCGCGCCACGCGGGCGATGCGACGCGAGCTCAGCCGCTGTGGCGCGTACAGCAGTTTGCGCTGGAGCGCGCGGTCGCTGTAGAGCAGTTCCGCCGCCGCCGGATCGAAGGCGTGATTCAGCGACACGCGCGCCACGCGCCCGAGGTTGATGCCGCGGCCGTCGTCGAGCACCAGCATGTGCGGGTACAGGCCGGTGGACGGGTCCGGGCGCGGGAACGCCGCGACGTCGAGCAACACGCGCGGCTCGCTGTGGTAGACGGCGCCGATCGCGAGGCCGTTGAACGTCAGCTCCACGATGAACACCGGTTGCCCGATCGCGCGCCGCAGCCTTGCGACCTGGCGCGTGTAGCCGCGCGGCGGCCAGACGGTGGAACCGGCGGCGCGATTCATGATGGCTCGGGTGCTCATCGGCGTTCGTGCAGTAATGCGTCGTCAGTACACGATGACTTTGTCGGCCCACCCGGTCCACTCGCCCAGCTCGGCCATGTTGCCGCGCACCGCGCCGTTCACGAGCTCGGTATCAGCAATGCCGCGGGCGTCCATGCAGGTGCCGCAGACCCCGATCTCGGCCCCGTGCCGCACCAGGATTTGCAGCATGGACTCGACGTTGTAGTACCCCTGCGGGACTTTTTGCCCGGACTTGGCGCAGGCGGCGGCATCGCCGATGAGGAACACGTGCACCTCGTTGCCGGCCTCGCGGTTCTTGAGCAGCTCGCGCGCGTGGCGGATGCCGTTGTAGCTGCGCTCGGTGCCGTAGGGCGGATCGTTCAGGATGAAGAGATATTTCATGACGCTAACTCCTCGCGGATTGATGTTCGATGTCCGCGGGCGGCGCGGCCTGCGCCGGGCGCGGGTGGGTGAAACAGTGCGCGATCAATTCGCCGCGACGGTAGACACGCAATTCGCCGGGCTCGAAAGCGAGCCAGCCCGGGTCAGCGGTCAAGGGCTCGGTGGCGATGACCGCGATACCGGCGCCGTCGCGGCCGTGCAGCCGGTCGTGGCCGTAGGCGATGAGGTGCTCGCCGTCCGACATCAGAAAGTTGAAACGGCCCTGGGAGGCGAGCATCTCGGCCGTGCGTGCAAGCGCATCGAACCAGCCGGGACCGCGCGGCGCGGCCGGGACGGCGAAGGCCGTGGCGATGCGGTCCAGTACCACGCAGAAGGCATGCTCGGAATCGGTATCGCCGGTGGCCGTGCACAGCGATGCC
>JBFMBB010000021.1:0-23951 GCA_040755435.1 Pseudomonadota bacterium
CGGTCGCCGTTCTCGTGCCCGAGCGTGTCGTTGATGTCGCGAAAATCCTTGATGTTGATCAGCAGCAGGCCCAGCGCCTGATGTTTTGCCTCGGCATTATCGATGGCGTCTTTCAGTCGCTGGAACAGGGACGCGCGATTGGGCAGATCGGTCAGCGCATCGACGAAGGCAAGCCGCTGAATCGTCTGTTCGGTGCGCTTGCGATCGGTGATGTCCTGCACCACGCCCACCAGGTTGACGGGGCGGCCGAGGTCGTCATAGGTGATGTCGGCGCGTTCCGTCACCCAGCGTTCCGTGCCGTCGGGCAGGATGATGCGGTGGTCGATGGTGTACGGCCGCTGCTCGGCGATCGCCTGTTGCACGGCCTGCCGGATGGGCTCGCGGTCGTCGGGATGAACCACGCCGAAGAACGTGTCGTTGTCGATCGCGGTGCCCTCGGCTATGCCGAATATCAGGTAGGACTCGCGCGACCACCACAGGCGCTTGTCCGGGCCGAGACTCGATACCCAGCTGCCGATGCCGCCGATTTCCTGCGCCTGCGCAAGGAAGGACTGGCTGCGGAGCAGGGCCTGGTCGGCGCGTTTTCTGTCGGTGATGTCGCGCGCGACGGTGGAGGCGCCGCGAATGGCGCCGGTCGCATCGCGAATCGGCGAAATGGTGAGCGCAACGAAAATCCGCTGGCCGTCCTTGCGGATGCGCTCGGTTTCAAACTGGTGAATTTCCACACCGCTCTGTATCGACTCCAGAATTCTCGGCATGTCGTCGATGCGGTCGGGAGGCATGAGGATCGAGATCGGGCGGCCGATCATTTCTTTGGCGGTGTAACCGTATATTTTTTCCGCGCCGTAGTTCCATGACAAAACGATGCCGTCCAGGGTCTTGCCGACGACCGCGTCGCCGGTGGACTCCACCAATGTTGCGAGCCAGCGGCTCGATTCCTCGGCTTCCCTTCTTTTGGTGATGTCGCGCATGATGCCGGTGAACAGGCGCAGGCCGCCATGCGAGGATTCTCCGAACGATATTTCGAGCGGAATTTCATGCCCGTCCCGGTGCCGTCCGGCGAGTTCGACGCCATCCCACTTCATGCGTCTTTCCCCGGTGCGAAGATAGCGCTCGAATGACGTCCGGTGTCCGGACCGCAGCCGTTCCGGCATCAGCATAGCCAGATTCTGGCCGATCATTTCGGCAACGCGATAGCCGAACAGTTTCTCGGCCGCCGCGTTGATGTAGAGAATCTCGCAGCGCCCATTGATGGTGACGACGACGTCGTGCGCGGTCTCGACCACGGCATTGTATTTGTCCTCGCTGTAGGCCAGCGCCTGTTCCATGCGCCGGCGTTCCGCGACCACGGCCGCCAGGCTCAGAAAGGTTATCGCCACGATGCTCATGCAGCCCTGCAGCAACAGCAGCGCTTCGTTCGCCGGGAAACTGGAAAACGGCCCGCCGCCCGTGAACGTGCTGGCAATGGCGATGCCGGACAGGATCAGGATGGCGGTCGCGGTTTCGGGCGAACCGGCGCGGAAGGCGAACCAGATCACCGCCGGCAGCGCCAGCAGATAAACCGGGTAACTCCGGATGTCGGCCAGGGACAAGTCGCTGAAGACAATCACGCCGACGACCAGCAACGACAGCAGCAGCAGGCCGGCTTCCAGAACCCGCGTCCGGTCCCGGTCGCGAATGTAGTTGGCCCAGAGAATGAGCACCGGCGCGACGATCAGGGCGCCGGTGGCATCACCCAGCCACCAGGTCAGCCAGACGTGCGGGGCATTGGACGTCTGTACGAGTTCATTCAGGAGCAGGCTGGCCACGCCGATGGTTGCGCTGAGGGCCGTGCTGACCATGCCGGCCAGCACGATGAACCGGAAAATATCCCGCGCCCGTTCGAACGCCTGCCGGCCGTTGGCGTAGCGGTTGACCAGGTACGCCCCGGCGAGCGCTTCCAGCGCATTGCCGCCCGCGATCAGGAGCGATGCCGGGACGGAGCCGGAGGTGGAGATGTTGACCAGAAATGCACCGGCGAGAATCGCCGGCCAGGCGCGGTAACCGAGGACCAGCAGCGCGGCCAGCGCGATTCCCGTCGGGGGCCACACCGCCGAGGCGCTGGGGTTCACGATCGCCAGTGCCAGCCCCAGCTTGCCCGCCGCGAAATAGAACAGCGTAAGCAACGCCAGCGCCGCCAGTTTTTTCAGCGATTCTTTGGCCGATCCGGCATCTCGTGACACGGGTATTTCTCCCTACGCCATTTTTATTGCCACGCGCACCGCTTTGGATGGATAACGGGGTCGGGAGCGCGATGATTTTTCTGGACTACACGGTTTTAATTGTAGGCCAGCTTGGCCTGTCAGGAGGCGATGGGAACGGTAATATGCTATTTAATGTAGGGGAAAGCAGGGCCTTTTAAGCGATGAATCACAGGGAGGTTGGTTTGTTGAAAAAGAAGAAACAGGCGGGAAGCCCCTGATGTCCTCCAACGATACGCGGCGTTTCTATCCGGTGGCGGCCTTGCTGATCGGCGCCAGCATGTGGGGCGTGATCTGGTATCCCATGCGCCTGCTCGAAGACGGCGGGCTCGGCGGCATCTGGCTCACGCTTACGCTCTATGGCGCGGCACTCGCCGTGAGCCTGCCGTTCACGCTCAAATCTCTTCCGGAATTTGGCCGCTACCCCGGCTGGCTGGCCTTGCTCATGGTCACGGCCGGGTGGACCAACATCGCCTTCGTCGAGGCGGTGCTGGAAGGCAACATCCTGCGCGTGCTGCTGCTGTTCTATCTGTCGCCGCTGTGGGCCACGCTCATGGCTTGGGCCATCCTGCGCGAACACATCACACGCATGGGTTACGCCAGCCTCGCCATCGCCATGGGCGGCGCGCTGCTGATGCTGTGGAATCCGGTCCTCGGCGCGCCCTGGCCGCAGGGCAAGGCCGACTGGATGGCGCTCACCGCCGGCTTCGCCTTCGCGCTGTCCAACACCGTCACGCGCAAGCTGCACGACGTATCCATCGAAGCCAAGGTTTTATCCGTCTGGGGCGGCGTCAGCATCGTGGCGCTGATCATGATTGCATTTTTCTCCCTGCCCATGCCGCAGCCGTCGCTGACCATCTTCACCGGCGCGGTGGCGCTCGGCCTGTTTGGCATCCTGCTCATGACGCTGCTGGTGCAGTACGGCGTCACGCACATGCCGGTGCACCGCTCGGCGGTGCTGGCCTTGATCGAGCTCGTCGCCGGCGCGATCGCGCAGCAGTTGCTGACGGATGAGATTGTTACGGTGAGGGAGTGGGTGGGGGGAGGTTTGATTGTGATTGGCGCGTATTTGTCGGCGAGGGCTTCATCGCCGAGGGATTATTGACTTCGTCATTCCGGCGAAAGCGGGAATCCAGTCTTTGAATGGTATCGCGCGCATCGCGCGCGACTCAAAAGCATAATTGCGGTTTCCGAGGCGCACAATGAGGTCAGATTCGATTGACCAATTCTAATCTGATTCAATCGAGTCTGACGCCATTGGTTTTTGGTCTGTGCTTCTGCCTAGTGGGATTTTTAAAGTATTCGTAATGCTTGCGACATTTAGTGGTCCTACTTGTTCTTGTCGCAAAGTAATACGTCCATCCTTGGTAAGGTCGTAAATAACCAATGTGTTCGTTATAGTTTTATTTTTACGATTGAGCGGCGCAGCAATTAATAAGCTGTCATAGATTCGAAGAACGACATGTTCAGGGTCTGAGTCAAGCACGTAGTACGATTCTTGATATTTTGCGTTCCCATTGCCACTCATGTACGACAATAATACGACCACAGCAAAAAGAAGAATTACGAAAAAAGGTAAATTCCCGTATCGACGACGCGAAAAAGAGAAAAAGTTTAAAAGACTGGGCTGAGACTCATCTAATAGATGCTTGTAGTACCGCTCAGAATATGAATCATTGCTATCGCGCCGCAAAATAATTGGCCATACGAAAACAACTAAAATACTTAGTAGTGTTGCTGCAATTAGCGATATCCACTGCTCCAAACTATTATTCATAAAAATGAATATTGCAACTCCACCGACTGGAAGAAGAGAAACTATTGTGCCCGCAATAGCATAATAGAAATATGGTAATTTAAATTTTTTCTGTAAATATAGTAGGAATGTAAAAGCAGAACCGCTTATTCCAATCGCCAACAACACACAACCCGCAGTCAGTAAAGTTGTAGTCAAACTTATTTGAATCAACGCATACGGAATCGCAAAAAATTTCGCATAACCAACTTCGTATGCCATCGAAGCCATATAGGCAAGAAAGGAAACACCAGCAATAAGTAATCCTTCGGTTAACCAGCGCAGATTATCTGACCGCTTGTTTCGAGTAATGGTTTTCTTGTCGGAACGTGAATTCATAATCTATTTGGATGATTGTCTTATTTAGATGATCGGTACGGATTTCATTTGCGACCACACAAGTTTCCGTACAAGACCCGGCGCGAGGTTCTCAACAATGGACTGAGCAGCCTCGTAGTAATATTCTGGCGCATAGGGATCAACATACACCGCTTCGATAAGAGATGTGGGATCCCATTCGACTGTTAAGCCAAGGGGTGCCGGTTCAGGTGGGGCTGCACGATACTTAGTGGGTGATATGACCATGCGGACTTCACGTTCATGGGAGAAGGCTAATCTCTTGTGCATAACTGGGTAAAACACGTTGGCACTGGGAAACCCTTCTCGTTCGTAATCTATATAACTGACAAGACCTATGAATAGGTCATTATTGTTTTTAATTGAGTCAACTAGTGAGGCGTATGTTGTTTGAACCGCAACTCCATGCCCCGCTCCGCAGTAGAGCCGCCACATCGCTTCAGATTCATTATTACTGGCATACCAGCAGTTAACGAATGTCGTACGCCGGGATGCCTGGTATATCTTCGAGAGCTGTTCCCAGCCAACTTTTGCCCCGCGCGACTTTAAAAATTTGTCGATACCTTTGGCGGTCTGTGGGGTCACTGAGCCTTCATGAGTGTCGCTCAATAAATCAAGCCGCGTGAAGTACAACTGCTTGTGTGTCAGTAACCAAACGAACTTCACAAAATCCATGTACCGCCAAACCTTGATGCTGGTGTTTTCCGGCTGAGGAAAACAGGGATGTTTAAGCCGAGCCTCAAGGGCCCCAGACCTCGAAGTAGTTGTTTGTTGATTTTTGGTCATGTGCAGATTAGATGGACTAGGCGTTAATTATTCAAGCCCCGCTGGCGATTCAGCTATTTTTCGCGCAAGATCATGATCCCAACCACCAAGGAGCAAGGCAATGAGCAAAGGCATGGATAGCAAGAAGCAGACCAAGAAACCCCCGGCCAAGAGCATGATGGAAAAACGCGCGGCGAAGCGGGCCAAGAAGGCCGCGCGGGGCGGTATGGCTTAGGGTCTTGGGGAGCAATATCAACCGTCTTTCAACCAAAAAGGACTTTGAAAATGAATACGGCATTCCTCGATTCATGGCAGTCGCGCGTACTGGCAGTCCTGCGCATCGTCACGGCGTATCTGTTCATCCCGCACGGCACCGCCAAGCTATTCGGCGTGCCACACGTAGCGATGTTTGATGGCTTGCAGCTGATGTCGCTGGTCGGGCTCGCCGGGGTTCTGGAGGTCGTCGGCGGGGCGCTGCTGCTGATCGGGCTGTTCACGCGGCCGGTGGCTTTCGTGCTGTGCGGCTTCATGGCCGTGGCGTACTTCATGGCGCACGCCAACCAGGGCAACGCGCTGCTGCCGATGTTGAACGGCGGAGAGCTCGCGGTGCTCTACTGCTTCGTGTTTCTGTATTTCGTCTTTGCGGGTGCCGGGGCCTGGAGCGTGGACGCGGCCCGGAAGCGGAGCTGAACATCGATATAAACACAAAAGCCGCCCACCGGGCGGCTTTTGATTATCTGCAAAACAACAGGCTCAGCTTTTTGGCTGCTTCGGCGCGCCGATGACGCTTTCCAGTTTCTGCTTGTCGATGTGATTGCCGAGCTGGGCGATGTAGCCGTTGACGCTCGGGTCAGAGAACAACCCGCGCGCGGCGACCTGGCCGAGTACCTGGAAGGCGGACTCGATGGTGCTCTGGCCTTCGTATTTGATCGCGGTTTGCACCTGTTTCTTGCAGGATTCGGTCAGCAGTCGCTCGAACAGCTTGGCCGTTTTCACGTTCAGTTCATTGCGCTGCGCGTCGGTCACGGAGCTGATGGACTTGACGGCGGGATGCAACGCCGCGGCGGCGAACATCCACTTGACGAGAAAATTCTTGTCGGCCTCGCTGGTCGAGGTGACCAGGCATTTCGCCATTTCGTCGGAATACGGGCCGGCGAGCGCGGAGGCAGAGGACAGCAGGGCAAGCGAGAATGCGGCACCGATGACGGCGGTCTTGTCGAGCTTCATGGAAAACTCCCTTTGAGGTT
Organism: Pseudomonadota bacterium; assembly: GCA_040755435.1. Lineage (GTDB taxonomy): Bacteria > Pseudomonadota > Gammaproteobacteria > Acidiferrobacterales > Sulfurifustaceae > Sulfuricaulis. Next base: position 6,405 of record JBFMBB010000021.1, read on the forward strand.
TATCCGGCGCATCGGTGCGATCGCCGATGCCGTTGAGAGACATCTATACCCGTCGCAACAGGAATTCGAAGTCGCCCTCGGGCGTGCGCTTCGATTCGACCAGGGTGTCGCCCGAGCTTTTCACGTAGGCGTTGAAATCCACCACGGAGCCGGGCTCCGAGGACAACACGCGCAGCGTCTGGCCGCTGGCCATACCCTGCATCTGTTTCCTGGTGCGTATGACCGGCAGCGGGCAGCTCAGTCCGCGCAGGTCCAGTTCGAAATCAGCCATAACTACATACTCTCCGGTTCGACCATAAAATAAAGCCACATCCCGGAACTATAGATCGGGATTCCGGTTTTGCAGGGAGGAATTGCCCGGATACGGGATGTCACTGATGCGCATGGACAAATGTGGACGAGATATCCCCGTCGGGAGGGGATAATCGCGCAAAAAGGGCACCGACCCCTTTTGCTTACGCGCGTTTCAGCAGAAACTCGAAATCGCCCTCGGGGGTTTTCTTGGACTCGAGCAGGGTGTCGCCCGAGCTTTTGACGTAGGCCTTGAAGTCAGGCACCGCGCCGGGATCGGAAGCCAGGATGTGCAGCGTCTGGCCGCTCGACATGGTTTGCAGTTTTTTCTTCATGCGCATGACCGGTACCGGACAATTCAGGCCGCGCAAGTCCATATCAAAGTCTGCCATGGTTCACTCTCCGCAAGTGACGCCCGGATTGGGGGTCTAATGTTTAACTATAGATCGTTATTTCATTTTTGCCGGCTCGACTCCCTGACGTTCCCGGCTCCCTTGATACGTTCGGAGTTACGGGCGCACGGAACACTCAGCGGCTGGAGAACGCCGGAAATTCCGGCGTTGAACCGGGCGGTTTATTTTTTGATCAGGTCCAAAGCGCTCAGCAGCCGGTCGAGGGCGCGGCGGCCGGGGCCCTGGCGGCGGATCGGGCTGTTGTCGTCCCAGCGCGGCTGGTCGCGGCGCTCCTTGCCGAGGCGGCGCGCCTGCTTGCGGCGGTCGCGATCGGGCGGGTAACCGCTGTTGTCCTTGTCTGTCATGTTTTATGTGAAGCTATTTGCCTGGTGGTTCATGTATTTCCAAATATAGACCCCGATACCGCCGGTTGCCGGGTTTTGCTGGCATAAAAATGGCGGCCCGGGCGGGCCGCCATGAACGTTCGCTTCAGTCTTCCGGCCCGGCTACTTGCGCCGCACGCGCAAGCCGTGGCCGTCGGCGCGCTCGACGCCGCCGGCGTCCACGTTGCTGATGCGCGCCACGCCCTTGAAAATCCCGTGCCGGCCGCCTTGCTCGACCTGGATCACGGCCACGCCCGGCAGATCGCCGACCGAGGCGTGCGGGTCGCCCGAGAGCGGGTTCGGCCCGCGCGTCGAGAAGAGCACGCGGTTGCCCGAGGGCGAGATGTCGCCCAGATCCAGCGACAGGTTCGTGGTGATGCCCTGCAGGCTGATCGTGTTCACGCGGCTGTCGGTGGCGGTATCGAACACCTCGATCACGTCGAGATCGCGGTCCGCGACCCACAGGTAACGACCGTGCTTGGACAGCACCATGCCGTGCGAGTCACGGTCCGGTGTCCCGTCGTCGGAGTACAGCAGCGCCGGTGCCGGCGTGTTGGGCGCGTTGGCGGCGCTGTAACCGGTGAGCGGGAAGCGGTAGACGTCGAACTCGGACAGGTTCGTCGCCGTGGCGCCGCCCGAGTTGACGTACATGGCCCCGCCGGTCTCGGCGCCGCCGCAGCCGTTGCCGTGCACCGTGGTCATGTCGTACTCGGCCAGGATGCTGATGGGGCTGGTGGTGGCGTCCACCACGAACATGCCGCCGCCGCGCAGCGTGACGAATCCGAGCCGGCTGGTGGAGTCGATGATGGGACAGATCGGCGCGTTGTCCGGGCGCACGCCCGCCAGCTCGCACGCGATTCCGTTCGGCGTCACGCACGCGCCCGCGAGGCTCTTCGTGGCCGCGGCGTCATAGACGAAGCTGTTGGTGTCGTAGTCGGTGAGGATGCGCTCGAGCTGCTTGCCGTTCTGATTGGCGACCAGGATGTAGCTGTCGTCCGGCGCGGGAAACGCCGCGTGCGCCTGGCGCGCGCCGCCGGCGCCGGGTGCGGTCCGGAAGCAGACGAGAGGCGTGCGCGTGGCCGCGTCCAGGATCAGCACGTGGCCGCTCACCACGAACGACAGCACCGCGTGGCTGTGCGTCGAGTTGAACAGCACCATGTGCGGACGCACCGGGTTGGCGCCGGTGCTGTTGAAGCACAGCGTGGCCGCCGCCGCGCCCAGGTCGATGACGCTGATCGGCGTGGCCGAGGTCAGCGCGTCGCCGTGCAGGTCGCTGCCTTCGTAGATGTGAATAGCGCCGCCGTAGGTCGTGCCCGGTGAATTGGACTGGTCCACCAGCCAGACCTCGTACTTGGCCGCCTGCGCCGGCGCCATCCAGCCGGCTGTGACCAGCGCCAGGGCGGTTACGACATGTCGCAGATGTCTCCGTGAAATCAGACGAAACATGGAAGTACCCTCCTGTGAACAGTTGTACAGCGATTACGGGACGGCCGGTTTCGCAACCGGTGTCCCACCGCTTGTTTCTGAAAGATTCGTGTTTCTTTACGTACAACGTGGTGCGCGGAGGCGGCAGTCAGGTTGAATGGTTCGGTTGACTGTCCATCGGCCGGAAGGCGGCCGGCGCGTGTCCATCATATGCCTGCCGGCGGGCGACCGGTAGCAAAGACACCTGAAAGAGTGGGGGATGGGGGGAGAAAGCGAGATGGTGCGCGGGAAGTTCGCGCTAGAGAAATTCGTCCTGTTCGGACTTTTTCTTCTTTTCCTTGCGGATTGCCTGCTCCACCGCCGGCAGCGACTTTATATAGATGGCGATGGCACGGCGGTCGTCCGCGCTGAGATGCGAAGTGCTGTTGTCGATGACCTCGGCCATGGCGTCGCCGGCGAAGTCGCCGTCCGGCGTCATGCCGGTTTCGAGGTAAGCGGCGATGTCGCTCTCGCTCCAGCGGCCGATGCCGGTTTTCCGGTCGGGGGTGATGTTGGGTATTTTGGCGTCGTCCACGCCATCACGATTGCCGGCCAGCCACCGTGACCGTTTCAATCCTCCCAGCAGGTTGCGCGGCGTGTGGCATTCGGCGCAATGCGTGACCGCGTTGGCGAGATACGCCCCGCGATTCCATGCCGGCGGTTTGTCAGCCTGAGGTTGATACGGGCCGGGATCGAAAAACATCCATTTCCAGACGTTCAGCGTGGCGCGCCAGCGCAGATACCACGGCAGCGCATGCGGCTTGTTGACCTGCCGCACCGGCTTGAGGCCGCGCAGCCAGGTCCACATGGCGTGCAGGTCGGCATCGCTGAGCTGCGTATAGGAGGTGTAGGGGAAGGCCGGATAATAATGTTCGCCCCGCGGGCTGATGCCTTCGCGCAAGGCGCGCACGAAATCGTTCTCGCTCCAGCGGCCGATGCCGGTGTCGGGGTCGGGCGTGATGTTGGAGGTGTAAAAGACGCCGAAAGGGGTATGCAGCGCGCGTCCGCCGGCCAGCGGCGCGCCCTGGTTGTCGGTGTCGGTGTGGCAGCCGGCGCAACCGGCGGCGCGGAACAGGTATTCGCCCTGCCGCGGGACGTCGCCGTCGGCGCCGGCCGGCGCCGTGACGGCCAGCCACAGCAGGAATCCTGCGCTCGCGCGCCGCCGCATGCGGAATGCGCCGTCCGGGTTTACTTGTCTTCCTTGCGGAAATCCTTGTGGCAGGCCTTGCAACTCTCGCCCACGTCCTTGAAGCTGGCGGCGATGGTCTGCTGGTTGCTGCTCTGCACGGCCTTGGCGAAGACCTCGACCTTGGCCTTGGTGTCGTTCGCGCGTTTTTCGAAATCGGCGCGCTTCGACCAGACCTCGTCCCTGGCCTTGGTGTCGCCGAAATCGGAATCCTTCTGGAACAGCGCCGGAATGTTGCGCGTCAGGGCCTGCAGCGAGCGCGCGTGTTCCAGCAGATCGGACTTGTATTCCACCTTGCCCTGGACGATGGCGCCGGCCGCGGAGGTGTGGCCGCCGACGGCCTTCATCACGTTCTGGCGGTACTTGATGATGTCCTCCGGCTCCGCCGCGTGCAGCGACAGCGGTACCAGCATGGCCAGCAGCGAACCCGTGGCCAACAGACTGCGCAGTGGTGAAATTATCATGACGTGCTCCTTGCTTGGGGTATTCCGGGAAATCCTGATTATCCACAAATTCGAACGAAATTTCTGACCCTCTATGACGCCGGCAGTTCAGCGATTATTTCGCATAATCCCGTTTTCCGAAGATCGCCGTGCCCACCCGAACCATGGTGGCGCCTTCCCGGATGGCCGCGACGTAGTCATCGCTCATGCCCATGGACAGCTCGGTGAAGTTTTCGAGTCCGAAACGCTGCCGGCAGTCGTCGCGCAGCCGCCGCAGGGCCGCGAAGCAGGCGCGTATGTCCTTTTCCGGGGCGTCGTGGGGGGCAATGGTCATGAGGCCGCGCAGGGGCAGGGCGGCGGGATTTTCCTCCAGCAATTTTTCGATGAAGCCGGGCAGGGCGTCGGGGGCGATGCCGTGTTTTTTCGGGTCGCGCGAGACGTTGACCTCGATCAGTATATTAACGCTTGCTGATTGTTCTGCGGCGCGTCGGGAAAGTTTACGCGCGAGTTCCAGGCTGTCGAGCGAATGCAGCCAGGAAAAATTTCCCGGGATGAATTTTGCCTTGTTCGTTTGCAGATGGCCGATGAAATGCCAGTCGATGGACGGATTTGCAAGCTGTGAAATTTTCGGCAACGCGTCCTGTGTTGTACTTTCACCAAAATCTTTCTGTCCGGCGGCGATGGCGGCCGCTATCGCTTCTTTCGGATGGCCTTTTGACACGGCAATCAAGCGGATAGCGTCGGAACTTCTCGTACACGTGCGCGCCGCGTCGTCGATGGACTGTTTGACACGCAATAAATTGCTTGCGATCGCGTCGGAATTTTGGTTCACATCTTGCATGTTACCGTGATTTGAAAAAAATTTTCACTTGTCAACGTTGCGCGCGATTTTTATTTGAGCATAATGACCGGCCGCGTTGGATGGAACGAACACAAGAGGTGAAGAACCCATGACAAGGAACGGACCACGGAATGCCGGCGCGCATCTGCCCGGCGAAATCCTGAAACGGGCGGGCGTGCACATGGACAAGCTGTCCAGCCTGCTGTCGCACTGGAAGGCCAGCATGGGCGAGCCGCTGGTTTCGCACAGTTTTCCCGTGAGTTACGCCGGCGGCCGCCTCAGCCTGCGCGCCGACACCTCGGCCTGGGCCAGCCGTTTGCGCCACGACCAGGAACAGATCATGGAGCAGTTGCGCGAGGATCCCTATTTTCACGACTTGCGCGAGCTCTACGTGCGCGTGCTCCCCGAACGCGCGCGCGCACCCGGCGAGAAGAAGCGCCAGTCCATCGTGCTGCCCAGCCGCATACCCGACAGCGCCGCCAACCTCATAAAGAGCGTGGCGGACGACATCCTCGACCCGGCGCTGCGCCGGTCGCTGATCCGGTTGGCGGGCGCGCGCGACAAGTCGGCAGCCGCAAAAAGATAATCCTATAATCGGTCCATGGTCCTGATCCGACATGGGCTGGGGCGGCGCCTGCTGCTGGCCGCGTTTTGCGTCGCCGGCGTATCCTGCGCCACGCCGCCATCTCCCCCGACACCCGAACCATCCGTGCCGACGGCACCTGCCCGGCCCGCGGCGGTGGCCGCGCCGGGGCAGCCTGCCATGGCGGAGTGCCGGCTGGCCGCGGTCGGCGACATCATGCTCGGCGGCACGGCGGCGCCGGAGATGCAGAAATACGGCTACGACTACCCCTTCGATCAGACCCGGGACATCCTCAAGCAGGCGCAGATCGTGTTCGGCAACCTGGAAGGCCCGCTGACCGATGGCGGCGAGGCCGGCACGGCCAAGCAGTACGTGTTCCGCTCGCCACCGGACAAGGTCGCCCCGGCGCTGGCGCGCGCCGGTTTCAGCGTCGTCTCGTTGGCCAACAACCATACGCTGGATTACGGTCCCGAAGGCCTGGAACACACGCGCGCGGCCCTGGACAAGGCCGGCATACGCCATGTCGGGGCGGGGCGGAACGCCGCCGAGGCGCGCGCGCCGGTATATATGATGTGCCCGCCGCCAAGCGGAAGCGGCTTGTCCGCGAAGGCCTCCGGCACCACGGTGGCGTTCCTGGCCTATTCCCTGACCTTTCCCGAGGAATTCTGGGCCGGACCGGACAAGCCCGGCACCGCTTTCGGCCATGAGAAGCATGTGCGCGCCGACGTGGCCATGGCGCGCCAGACGGCCGATATCGTGGTGGTGTCGTTCCACTGGGGGCAGGAGGGCAAGACCGAACTGCGCGACTACCAGACGCAGCTGGCGCATGCCGCCATCGAGGCCGGCGCGGCCGCGGTCCTGGGACATCACCCGCACATCCTGCAAGGGGTGGAACAATACAAGCATGGCGTGATTCTCTACAGCCTCGGCAATTTCGCCTTCGGTTCTTTCAGCAACACCGCCACGCGCAGCGCCATTGCCCTGCTCACGTTCCGCGACCGGCAATGGCGTGAGCTGAAAATGATCCCGCTCAACGTGAAGAATGCCGAGGTCGTGTTCCAGCCGCGGCCGCTGGTCGGGCGCGATGCCACGGACGTCGTCGAGCATCTGCGGCAATTGTCGCAAGCGCTCGGCACCACGCTGGAAAACCGCGATGGCGTCGCGGTGCTGGTCGCGGAGTAATATCCGGAAACCGCGGATAAAATCCCGTAGTTCAGAGCACAGAGTACAAGGTACCGGGTTTGGTCCTTGACTCTGTACACTGAACCCTGAACTCGCAACATTTTTGTATTCATCCGTGGCTCCAAAAAGCTTATGCAAGGCCCTTGTGCGAATTCACACACCTGTGTTTAATGCCCGACCATGATCCGTCCGTTTGAGCTTTTCGTCGGCCTGCGTTACACCCGCGCCCGCAAACGCAGCCATTTCATCTCCATCATCTCGCTGATATCCATTCTCGGCATCACGCTCGGCATCACCGCGCTCATCACCACGTTGTCGGTCATGAACGGCTTCGGCAAGGAACTGCGCGGCCGCATCCTCGGCGTGATTTCGCACGTGACCGTCACTGAATCCGCCGGGCCGTTGCACGACTGGCGGGCCACGGCCGAACGCATCAAGAACCCGCGCGTGACCGGGCGCGCGCCCTATATCGCCGGGCAGGGCATGGTGGCGCGCGGCAAGAGCGTGAGCGGCGTGGCGGTGCGCGGGATCCTGCCGTCCGAGGAAGTGCAGGTATCCGAATTCGGCGGCCACCTGGTCGAGGGCAGCATGGAGGCGCTCAAGCCGGGCGAGTTCGGCGTGGTGATCGGCAGCGCGCTGGCGTGGAAGCTCGATCTCGCCGTGGGTTCGCCGGTGTCGCTGGTGATCCCGCAGGCGCTGGTGACCCCCGCCGGCCTCATGCCGCGCTTCAAGCGCTTCACCGTGGTCGGCATTTTCCGGATGGACATGTACGAATACGACAGCGGCCTGGTGCTGATGCACCTCGACGACGCCGCCAAACTGTACCAGATGGGCGATCAGGTCAGCGGCCTGCGCCTCAAGCTCGACGATCTCGACGCCGCGCCCGTGGTGGCCGGGGAGCTGGAGGCCGGGCTGGGGCCGAATTACCTGGCGCGCGACTGGACCCGCGAGCACGGCAATTTCTTCCGCGCGCTCAAGATCGAGAAGACCGTCATGTTCGTCATCCTGCTGCTGATCGTGACCGTGGCCATGTTCAACGTGATATCCACGCTGGTGGTGGTGGTCACCGAAAAGCGCGCCGACATCGCCATCCTGCGCACGCTCGGCGCCAGCCCGAAAAGCATCCTCGGCATCTTCCTGGCGCATGGCTCGGTGGTCGGCGTGGCCGGCACGGTCGTGGGCACGATCTGCGGCGTGTTGCTGGCGCTCAACGTCGAGCCCATCGTGCGCGGCATCGAGAGCCTGTTCAGCACCACCTTCATCGCGGCTGACGTGTACTTCATCAGCGAGCTGCCGTCCGACCTGCACTGGTCCGACGTGTTCCTGGTATCGGGCTGCTCGCTGGTGCTGGGCCTGTTGTCCGCGCTTTATCCGGCCTGGCGCGCCTCCAAGGTGCAGCCGGCCGAGGCCCTGCGTTACGAATGAGCAAGAAAACCGAAAAAACCGCGAAGTCCGGCAAGGCGGTGAAGAATGCCGCCCCGGTCGAGACCGTGGCGGTGGCGGAGACTGTCGGCGTGACACCGGCCGTTGAGCCGGCCGTGACGGCGCCGGAGAAGACCGAGAAGAAATATATCCTGCGCGCCACCGGGCTGCAGAAGGTGTTCGACGAAGGCACGTTCAACGTGCATGTATTGAAGGGCGTGTACCTGCGGGTCGAGGCCGGCGAGCGCGTGGCCATCGTCGGCGCCTCCGGCTCGGGCAAGAGCACGCTGCTGCATCTGCTCGGCGGGCTGGACCGGCCCACCACGGGGCAGGTGGAGATCGACGGCCAGGACCTGACGAAAATGAGCGAGGCCGAGGCCAGCCTGCTGCGTAACCGCAAGCTCGGCTTCGTGTACCAGTTTCATCATCTGCTGAACGAGTTCTCGGCGCTGGAGAACGTCGCCATGCCGCTGCTGCTGCGGCGCACGCCGCCGCGCGAGGCGCTGGCGCAGGCGCAGGAGATGCTGCGGCGCGTCGGTCTCGAGGACCGCCTGCAACACCGCCCGGCCGAGCTGTCCGGCGGCGAGCGCCAGCGCGCGGCGGTGGCGCGCGCCATGGTGACGCGGCCCCTGTGCGTGCTGGCGGACGAGCCGACCGGCAACCTCGACCGCGAGAACGCGCAGAACGTCTACGAGCTGATGCTGGAGCTCAACCGCGAGCTCGAAACCAGCTTCATCATCGCCACCCACGACCCGGCGCTGGCGGCGAGCATGGACCGCGTGCTCAAGCTCGAAGACGGCGTTCTCAAGCAGGCCTGATAAGAGCGGTCCCGGAATTCAATTCGCGTCCGGCTTTTTCGCGGCGCGCTCCCGCAGGCGGCGATCCTTGCGCCGTTCCCAGTCCCGCACCACGTGCCAGCGCCACAGGCCGCGGATGCCCAGGTAGCCGAGCAGGGAGGCGGTCGCGCCCACCAGGAACGAGCCGAGCAGAAACGGCTTCCAGATGCGGATCAGTTCCGTGGTGATCCATTCCCAGGAAAAATCATATCCGACCGCATGCACCGGCGTGTCCAGCAGCCACGCGCCCAGGCTGTAGCAGAAATAAAAAATCGGCGGCATCGTGACCGGGTTGGTGATCCACACCAGCGCCACCGAGATCGGCAGGTTCACGCGAAACAGGATGGCCAGCGCCGCGGCCGGGATCATCTGGAACGGCATGGGCACGAAGGCCATGAACAGGCCGACGGCGAAGGCGCCGGAGGCGGAACGGCGATTCAGGTGCCACAGGTTGGGATCGTGCAGCAGCGTGCCGAAAAGGCGCAGGTGCTTGTGGTCGCGGATCTTGTGGGGGTCCGGGAGGTAGCGACGTATAAATTTTCTTGCCATAAATAGCGGGTGTATATTCGCACGAAATAAAAAAATCAGCCAAGGAGATTCCCATCCGCGCCGCCACGTTGGCATTCCTCGGCGGGATACTGCTGGTGCAGCAGCTGGCCGCGCTGCCGTCCCTGTGGTGGGCGCTGCTGCTGCCGCCCCTGCTGTGGCTGGCCCGGCGCCGCCCGCTGTGGTTCCTCCCGGTGTTTTTCGTGGCCGGCGTGGCCTGGGCGAGCCTGCGCGCCGGGCTGATCCTGCAGGACAGCCTGGCGCCGGAACTCGAGGGTCGCGACCTGCTGGTCGAGGGACGGGTTGACGATATTCCGAAGCCGACCGGTTTCGGACAACGTTTCGAGCTGGAAGTGTCACGCGCCACCCTCGACGGCGCGCCGGTGCGGGTTCCGCGCAAGATCCTGCTCAACAGCCGGGCGCGTGACTTCCAGCCGCGCGCGGGCGAAACCTGGCGGCTGCCGGTGCGCCTGAAGCGCCCGCACGGCTACCAGAATCCCGGCGGCTTCGATTACGAGGCGCACCTGTTCCGCGACCGCATCCGCGCCCGCGGCTACGTGCGTGACAGCGTGGCGCCGCAACGCCTCGCGGAACCGGCCTGGCATGACATCGACCGCTGGCGCCAGGAGCTGGGCGAGAGCATCCGCGCGCGGCTGCCGGGCAGCGAATACGCCGGGATAATTGTCGCGCTGGCCAACGGCGACGGGCGCGGCCTCGCCACGGAGCAATGGGAGGTATTGCGCCGCACCGGCACGCTGCACCTGGTCGCCATCTCCGGACTGCACATCAGCCTCATCGCCGGTGTCGTGTTTTTCATCGCCCGCCGGCTGTGGTCACTGCCGGGGACGACCGTCCTGCGCCTGCCGGCGCCGCAGTTCGGCGCGGTGTGCGCGCTGCTGGCCGCCGTTTTTTATGCCGCGCTCGCCGGTTTCGTGGTACCGACCCAGCGCGCGCTCATCATGCTGACCGTGGCCATGGCCGGCATATTGCTGCGGCGGCGCTTTCCGCCGTCGCAGATACTCGCCGTGGCCGGACTGGCGGTGCTGGTCTACGATCCGCTGTCGGTCATGGCCGCGGGTTTCTGGCTGTCGTTCGCGGCGGTGGCGGTGATCCTGTTCTTCATGCACGACGATCGCCGGCACATACCGGTGGCGTGGAAGTGGGGCTATATCCAGTGGGCCATTGCGCTCGGCATGCTGCCGCTGATGCTGGCGATGTTTCAGCAGCTGTCGCTGGTGGCGCCGCTGGCGAACATGCTGGCGGTGCCGGTGTTCGATCTGCTGCTGGTGCCGCTGACCCTGTGCGGCGCGCTGTTGCTGGGCGTGGCGCCGGACGCGGCCGGGTGGCTGTTCGGCTTCGCGGCGTGGTTGCTGCACGGATTGTGGCAGGCGCTGGCATGGCTCGCGGAGCCGTCGTTCAGCCAGTGGACTCAAGCTGCGCCTCCGGCGTGGGCCCTGATCGGCAGCGTCGTGGGCGTGCTGCTGTTGCTCGCGCCACGCGGCTGGCCGGCGCGCTGGGTCGGCGCAGTCTGGTTGCTGCCGCTGTTCCTGGTGCGCCCGCCGCTGCCGGCGGCGGGGGAGGTGTGGTTCACGCTGCTGGATGTCGGCCAGGGACTGTCGGCGGTGGTGCGCACGCGTGAGCACACGCTGCTGTTCGACGCCGGGCCGCGCTTCGGCGATTTCGACACCGGCGCGGCGGTGGTCGAGCCGTACCTGCGCGCCGCGGGCGTGCGCCGTCTCGATGCCTTCATCGTCAGCCACGGCGACATCGATCACGTCGGCGGCGCGCCATCGGTGTTGCGCGAGATGCCGGTGGGGATGCTGCTGAGCAGCGTGCCGGAAAAATTGCCGCCGGCGCAGCCATGCCGGGCCGGGCAGGCGTGGAGCTGGGACGGCGTGGAGTTTCATATCCTGGGACCGGATGACGACGCCGGCGCGAGCCGTCGCAACGACGCCTCCTGCGTGCTGCAGGTGCGCAGCCGCCACGGAAACATATTATTGCCGGCCGACATCGAGGCCAGGGCCGAAAAGAAACTGGTGCAGCAGCTGGGCGGGCACCTGCGTTCGGAAATTCTGGTCGCCCCGCATCACGGCAGCAAGACTTCCTCCACGCCGGCGTTCATCGACGCGGTGGCGCCGCGCCACGTGCTGTTTCCGGTCGGCTATCGCAACCGCTATCGGCACGCCCATCCCGACGTGGTGCGGCGTTATGCCGAGCGCGGCGTCGTCCTGCATGACTCGCCAAGCGCCGGCGCGCTGGAATTCCGGCTGGGTGCCGGTGGCCTGAATGCCACGGCATACCGGACGTGGCAGCGGCGCTACTGGCATGCGAACTGAACCGCCGCGACGCGCCACCGTCTTTGAGGTTTCGGCCCCGTCTGATACATTAGCCGCACTTTTTTGATAATTTTCCCCGGAATAACAGCATGTTCGAACTTATCAAGGCCGGAGGCTGGGTCATGTGGCCCATCATCCTGTGCTCGGTCGCGGCCCTGGCCATCATCGGCGAGCGTTTCTGGTCGCTGCAGAAGAAATACATCGCTCCGCCCAACCTGCTGGCGCAGGTGAAACAGCTGCTGGACCGCAACGAGCTGGAACCGGCGCACCTGGCGGCGCTGCGCGACAGCTCGCCGCTGGGGCGCATCCTGGCGGCGGGCCTGGTCAACCGCGACCATGAGCGGGAGATCGTCAAGGAAGCGGTCGAGAACGCCGGACGCCAGGTGGTGCCGGAACTGGAACGCTACCTGCGCAGTCTCGGCACGATCGCGGGCATCTCGCCGTTCCTGGGGCTGTTCGGCACCGTCATCGGCATGATCCAGATGTTCTCCGGCATCGGTCAGCACGGCGTGGGCGATCCCTCCATTGTCGCGGGCGGCATCTCGACCGCGCTGATCACCACCGCGGGCGGTCTGGCGGTGGCGATACCGAGCCTCATGTTCTACCGCTATTTCCGCGGACGCGTGAACGAGCTGCTGCTCGAGATGGAGCAGGAAGCCGTCAAGCTGGTGGAAATCCTGCACGGCGAGCGCGAGAGCGAGAACGACTGAACCGAACCATGAATTTTCGCACCGCCCCCTCCGACGAAGAACCGGAACTCAACCTGATACCGCTGATCGACGTGCTGCTGATGACGTTGATCTTTCTGGTGGTCACCACCAGCTTCTCGACCGAGGCGCGCCTGAGCGTGCGCCTGCCCGAGGCCTCGGCCGAGGTGAGGAAGGAGGAGCCGTCGCTGCGCGTCACCATCGACGCCAAGGGCCAGTTTTACATCGGCGAGCAACAGCTGTTGAACGCGACGCCGGAGGCGCTGCGCGGCGCGTTGCTGCGCGCCGCCGCCGGCAACAAGGACCCGCTGGTCGTCATTCATGCCGACGCGCAGACCCCGCACGAGGCCGTGATCCGGGCGATGGATTCGGCGCGGCGCCTCGGCTTCACCCGCCTGACCTTCGCCACCCAGCAGCCGTCCGGCCAGTCGGCGCGTGAGTAAGACGCAAGACACTGCAAACAGCCTGCGGCTCTACCGCCGACTGCTGGGCTACGCCTGGCCGCACAAATGGATATTCCTCGTCGCCGTGGCCGGCATGGTCATGCTGTCGGCCAGTGCCGCCGGCTTCACCGCCCTGATGAAACCGCTCATGGACGAAGGCTTCGTCCAGCGCGACGTTTCGACGATAAAAATGATCCCGCCGCTGATCGTGCTGCTGTTCCTGGCGCGCGGCATCGGTAACTTCCTGGCGCAATACGGCACCGCCTGGATCGGACGGCGCGTCACCTTCGATCTGCGCAACGACATTTTCCGGCGCATGATGTACCTGCCGAGCCGTTATTACGAATCGAGCGCCTCGGGCGGGCTGATATCCCGGATCATCTACGACGTCGAGCAGGTTGCCGCCGGCGTCACCCAGGTGCCGTATGTGGTGATCGGCGACGGGCTCACGCTGCTGGCGCTGGCCGGCTGGCTGCTGTATCTCAACTGGAAGCTCACGCTGGTGTTCGCCGTGCTGTTGCCGGTCACGGCGCTGCTGATGCGCGCCATGAACCGGCGCTTCCTGCGCGCCAGTGTCGAGATCCAGACGAGCATGGGCGAGATTTCTCAGGTGGTGCGCGAGGCCAGCGACGGTCAGCGCGTGGTCAAGGCCTTCGGCGGGCAGGCCGCGGAAATCCGCGCGTTCAACCGCGGCAATGAAAAGAACCGCCGCCAGACGATGCGCAAGGTGGCGGTGTCCGCGATCGGCATGGGCCTGCTGCAGCTCGCCGGCGCGGCCGCTCTCGGTCTCGTGATCTACACCGCGCTGCTGTCGGGCCAGATCACGGCAGGGTCGTTCACCTCCTACCTGGTGGCCGCCCTGTGGATCATGGGCCCCAGCCGCCGGCTGGCGCGCATCAACGAAACCATCCAGACCGCCCTGGCGGCGGCGCAGAGCACCTTTGCCGTGCTGGACGAGACGACGGAGCAGGAAACCGGGTCGCTCAGCATCGAGCGCGCGCGCGGCCGCGTCGAGTATCGTCATGTCGGGTTTCGCTATCCCGGCACCGGGGACGATATCCTGGACGACGTCTCCTTCCTGGTGGAACCGGGCCAGGTGCTGGCGCTGGTCGGCCTGTCGGGCAGCGGCAAGAGCACCATTGTCAGCCTGTTGCCGCGTTTCCACCGCGCCGACCGCGGCGCCATCCTGCTCGACGGCACCGATATCAATGACCTGACTCTGGTCAGCCTGCGCCGCCAGATCGCCCTGGTGAGCCAGGAAAACATCCTGTTCGACGATTCCATCCGCCACAACATCGCCTACGGCGAGGAGGGCGCGATCGACGACCGCCGCCTGCTGGAAGCGGCGCGCGCGGCGCATGTGCTCGAATTCGCCGAGCGTCTGCCGGAGGGGCTGGACACGCGCGTGGGCGAGCGCGGCTCGCTGCTGTCGGGCGGGCAGCGGCAGCGCATCGCCATCGCCCGCGCGCTGTACAAGAACGCTCCCATCCTGATCCTGGACGAGGCCACTTCCGCGCTCGACACCGAGTCGGAACGGCTGGTGCAGGCGGCCCTGCAAAAACTGATGCTGCATCGCACCACGCTGGTGATCGCGCACCGCCTTTCCACCGTCGAGCACGCCGATAAAATCGTGGTGCTGGCGCAGGGGCGGGTGGCGGAGAGCGGCACGCACCGCGAATTGCTGGCGCGCAACGGCGTTTACGCCGGCCTGTACCGCAACCAGTTCCAGGACAACCCGTCGACCGACAAAATCGCGGAAACATGATCTCCGCGGTTTCACGAATCCCTGAATAATGCATTGGCTGGAACAGCACTGGTATCGTTTCACGCCCGTCAGTCTTGCGCTGTTGCCCGTGAGCTGGCTGTATTGCCTGCTGATGTGGATGCGCCGGGTTTTGTATCGCCTGGGAGCGTTCCGTGCCGTGAAGTTGCCGGTGCCGGTCATCGTGGTGGGCAATATCACGGTTGGCGGCAGCGGCAAGACGCCGCTGGTGCTGTGGCTGGCGAGCTTCCTGCGGCAGAAAGGCCTGCGGCCGGGCATCGTGCTGCGCGGTTACGGCGGCAGCGCTGCGGACTGGCCGCACGGGGTCACGCCGCAGCACGATCCCGACGTGGTCGGCGACGAGGCGGTGTTGCTGGCGCGGCAGAGCGAATGCCCGGTAGCGGCCGACCCCGACCGCGTCCGCGGCGCGCAGTTTCTTCTGCGTGAGCACCGCTGCGACGTGATCCTGAGCGACGACGGCCTGCAGCACCTGCGCCTGGCGCGCGACATGGAAATCGCCGTGATTGACGGTGCGCGCCGCTTCGGCAACGGCCACTGCCTGCCCGCCGGGCCGCTGCGCGAACCCGTCGGCCGTCTGCGCGATGTTTCCCTGCGTGTCGCCAACGGCACTCCGCAGGCCGGTGAGTTCGGCATGGTGCTGGTCGAAACCGGGTTGTGCCGGGTCAACGCCCCCGAGTCTTATGCCTCGGTGGGCTCATTCAAGGGCGAAACCGTGCATGCCGTGGCCGGCATCGGCAACCCGGCGCGGTTCTTCGACCAATTGCGGCGCCTGGGTCTGCGGGTCATCGAGCATCCTTTTCCAGATCACCACCGGTACACGGCGCGCGACATCCGTTTCCCGGACAACCTGCCCGTGATCATGACACAGAAAGATGCGGTAAAATGCGAACGTTTCGCGGGCGATCAGGCGTGGTATCTGGCGGTGGAAGCACAGCCCGACGCGCGCGTCGGCGAAGAAGTGTGGCAACGACTCAAGGAGAAGCTGCGTGGATAAAAAACTGCTCGACATCCTGGTATGCCCGGCCTGCAAGGGCCCGCTGATCTACGACAAGAAAAAATCCGAGCTGGTGTGCAAGGCCGACCGCCTGGCCTATCCTGTCCGCGATGACATCCCGGTGATGCTGGAAGACGAGGCGCGCCAGGTGGCGGAAGAAGAACTACCAAAATAATTTTAAGAATGTTAAACCGCCAAGACGCCAAGGACGCCAAGATTTTTAAATGGAAACGATTTTCTTGGCGCTCTTGGCGTCTTGGTGGTTCAAAATAATATTTTAAGATGCACATCATCATTCCCTCGCGTTATGCCTCGACCCGGCTGCCCGGCAAGCCGCTGGCGGACGTCGCCGGCAAGCCGCTGATCCAGCGCGTTCACGATTGCGCCGTGGGCAGCGGCGCCGATCAAGTCGTCATCGCCACCGACGACGAGCGCATCCGCCGGGCCGCGGAGGGTTTCGGCGCGCGCGCGGTGATGACCTCGGCGGCGCATCCCTCGGGCACGGACCGGCTGGCTGAGGTAGTAGAGAAGCTCGCCATCGGTCCCGAAGAAATCGTCGTCAACCTGCAGGGCGATGAGCCGCTGATGCCGGCAGAACTGCTGCGCGCGGTGGCGGAAAAACTTTCCGCGCACAAGGATGCCCAGGTGGCGACCGCCTGCCACGCCATCCACGACCGCGAGAGCCTGGTCAATCCCAATGTCGTGAAAGTCGTGTGCGATGCCCGGGGCTACGCGCTGTATTTCAGCCGCGCCGCCATTCCCTGGCCGCGCGAGATCATGGCCGGGAAGGGTGGCGGGACGATTCAGGCGTATCGTCATATCGGGCTGTACGCCTACCGCGCCGGTTTCGTGCGCCGCTATGCCGCGTGGCCGCCGTGCCCGCCGGAACAGGAGGAACAGCTGGAGCAGCTGCGCGTGCTGTGGCACGGCGAGCGCATCGTGGTGCATGAGGCGTCGCAGATGCCCGAGGCGGGGGTGGACACGCCGGATGACCTCGAACGCGTACGAAAATACTTTGGTAATAAATAGGCCGCAGAGTACACAGAGAACACGGAGTTTTTGGTTTTTAGCTCTGTGACCTCTGTGCACTCTGTGGCTAAAGTATTTATAAGAGGTTTACGTGATGGTAAGAGTACTTTTCGTCTGTCTCGGCAACATCTGCCGCTCGCCGACGGCGGAGGGCGTGTTCCGCAGCCTGGTGCGCGAGCATCGGCTGGAACACCATTTCGAAATCGATTCGGCGGGCACCCATGCCTATCATGTCGGCGAACCGCCGGACGAGCGCGCCCAGGCGGCCTGCGCGCGTCGCGGCATCGACATCAGCGGTTTGAGCGGGCGCAAGGCCATCGCCGGCGACATGGAGCGATTCGATTACGTCCTGGCCATGGATCGGGAGAACTACGAGAACCTGCTGGAGATCTGCCCGGCGGGTTTTGAATCCCGCATCCGGCTGTTCATGGAATTCGCGCCCAACCGGCCGGAACAGGAAGTGCCCGATCCCTATTTCGGCGGACTCGGCGGCTTCGACCGCGTGCTGGACATGATCGAGGACGCGGCGCAGGGACTATTGGAAGAGATCCGCCGCACGCACCGCGTCTGACCGGAACGCGCCTCTGACAAAAAACCCGCCTTGCGGCGGGTTTTTTTTGTTCACTTGTTGCCTTTGTTATCGTCGTCTTCAAACCGGGTTTCGACCTGAACCAGCTCCGGTCGGG
>JBFMBB010000022.1:0-23523 GCA_040755435.1 Pseudomonadota bacterium
TCAGTCTGGTGGTGTCGGTGATTTTCTGGTTGTTTCGGAAATAGTCAGCTGTCGTCACCTTGGAGAAAGCTATTTAATTGTCATTCCCGCGAAAGCGGGAATCCAGGTCTTGAATGGTTCGCGCGCCCCGCGCGCGACTCAAAAACAATAATTGCGGTTCTCGCGCCACGGCGAGGTACTTTTCTTTGCTCGCGCAAAGAAAAATAACATGCCGTGGGTTAACCACCCACAAGCATGGGTCGCCGAAGGCAACACAAAGGAAAAGCCGCCCATTCGGGCGGCTTTATTATTTACAACCTGGATTCCCGCTTCCGCGGGAATGACGGCTAGTGGGTTACTCTGGTAACGCCACCACCGGAGAGTATCCGCACGCGCTCGCCGACCCGGAACACCTCGTTCGGTTCCGCGGCCTGGGTCACGGCGATCAGGCGGCCGCTGTCGAGCTTGATGGTGATCTCGACGCCCTTCTGGCGCGTCGCGCCTTCCTCCGCCGCCGCGCCGG
Source organism: Pseudomonadota bacterium (assembly GCA_040755435.1). Taxonomy (GTDB): domain Bacteria; phylum Pseudomonadota; class Gammaproteobacteria; order Acidiferrobacterales; family Sulfurifustaceae; genus Sulfuricaulis. The sequence goes on from JBFMBB010000022.1 coordinate 503, forward strand.
CGACGCCGCCGACGACCGCGCCCAGCACGCCGCCGATGATCTCGCCCTTGCCGCCGCCTACATGGCTGCCGGCGACGCCGCCGACCACGGCACCGGCGCCGGTGCCGACGCCGGACTTGGTGCCCTCGATCTTGACCTCACGCACCGACTCCACCGTGCCCATCTGGACTTCCTGCACCCCGCGCGTCTGGGTGCGTTCGTAATCGCCGCTGCCGAGACCGCCGGCACAGGCGGAAAGCAGCAAAGCTGTTAACAGACTGATAACAAGTGCAACTGTGGTACGCATGCTCGTCTCCGGCGTTGGGAAATAAAAATCAGTGTATCACCCTTGGATACGTGCCGGCGCGCCGGGTTCCCCGCCGGCTACTGGCGCGTGAAATCTATAACGATCAGCCCCGGCTCGCGGTTGACGTAGTTGATGCTGACCGCCGCGCCGTAGCGCTGCTGCAGCTGGTTCAGCAGCGGAATCGGATCGTGGTCGTTGGCGAAGCGCATGGTTTCGCCCGGTTGCAGCGCATCGAGCGCGCCGAAAATGGCCGCGTGGCGAAAGCGCTTGGCGATGCCGCGCGCGTCGAAGGGGTAGATCTGCTCGGGCAGGATATGCAGGTGTGGTCCGGACATGGGGCCTCCAGGTTAAGGTTGATGGGATCGGCTCACCCCGGCGGATTGACCCTCCGCCAGGCAGGTGAATACCCAAGCAATTTAATCAGGAATGAAACGAGGGCGACTTGATGGAGGTCAAGCGCAACCTGTGGGGTACCAAAAGCGCAGAGCTATAGAGTGTGTAGGTTGGGGTGAGCGAAGCGAACCCCAACAACACAAGCGCCTGATGTTGGGGTTCGGCGTTTCACGCCTCACCCCAACCTACATGAAAACCTTTCCGTTTACCCTTCGATAAGCTCAGGGTGAACGGCGTCGCTCAGACGCGCGCGACCTTGTGCTGCGTCAGCAGGTAATCCAGCCACTGATTGGTCAGGTGCTCCTGCACCCGGTTCTGCGACAGGCGCTCGTCGAGGTTGTCGAGGTCGACGATGTCGAGCGGCTGGTCCTGCCACGAGCAGCTGAACACCGCCTTGGTGCGCTTGCCGGTGGCGGGGTCGATCTGCCATTGCAGGCATTGCGAGCACACGCCCTTGAGGCAGCATTGCATCGGCGTGGAGATCGAGGCCGTGGTCATCTGGTTCTTCGTGAGATACAGCGCCAGCTCGCTGTTCTTGCGGCCGTCGCGGATCAGGCGCACCAGCCGGTTGCTGCCGGCCACCTGCACGCGCGTGACGTCCTGCAGCCGGATCGGGATGTCGCCGAGCTTGCCGGCGGCGTACTGGATGAGGCCGTCGAGCACCGGCGCGGTGACGCTGCGGTCCTGCGGCCGGCGCGGCTTGACGGGCGCGCCGCCGGCGGTGATCCACAGCACTGCGTCCGCCGCGGCCTCGATCTCGTCCTGGCAGAAGACGTCCTGCGCGGTGTCGAAGCAGCCGACGAACAGCACGCGGTTGCCGCCCTCGCGCAGAGCCTTGCCGGTGGCCTGCACGTGTGCCGCGCCGTGGCGGCCGCCGATGAACAGGATGGTTTCGTTGCCATGCGGGATGGTGACGCGCACGCCGGTTGGGCCCATGAGCGCCACCGGCTCGCCGGGCTTGAGGCCCGCCACCAGGCGCGAACTGGCGCCGCGCTCGATCACCATGAGCGACACCAGGCCCGTGTCCGGGTCCACGCGCGCGCCGGTCATGGCCAGCGCCTCGGTTTGCAGGCGCGTGCCGTCCACGAGAGCCGACTCCGTCTCGAAATTCTGCAAACGGAAGAACTGCCCGGCCTTGAAACGCTTCGCCGCCATCGGCGCGCGCACCGTGAGTGCCACCACCGAGGGCGTGAGCCGCCGCACCGATTCCACGCGCGCCGCCAGCGCTTCCTCGACGCGCGCGCGGAACTGGTGGTATTCGCGGATCTCGCCCTTGTGGTTCACGCGCGCGCCGAGCGACGCGACGATTTTCGGATAGGTGCGCAGGCCGGAGGCGACGGCCTTGACCACGCTGCCGTGAAACACCGGGTGCGTGTCGCCGAGGAAACTCACGCGGCGGTCGTCCGCGCCGTAGGAAGTGAACGGGCCGAAGTCGGGAATCTTGCAATGCGGCGCCACCGGGATCGGCTCGAGCTTGCCGTCCACCTCGTGGTGCGTCTGGTAATGCCCGCGTTCCTTGTTGAAGTGTCCCTTGTGCTCGAATTCGTAGGCCACGTTCGGGCGCGCGCCGGTGGCGACCAGAATCGCGCGCGCCGGGATCACCACTTCCTCGCTGGTCTCCTGCCAGCGGCCGGTGCTGTCGGGGCGCAGGCGTTTCGCCACCAGCGCCTCGACCTGGCCGTCGCGGTCCACGCGCGCCTCTTTCGGGTCGAGGCCCTCGGCGTAGTAAATGCCTTCCTCGAAGGCCTTGATGATTTCCTCGTGGTTGCGGGTGTAGGCCGGCGACTGGTTCATGCCCTTGCGATAGGCGATGGTGACGCCGCCCCACTGGCGCACCAGCTTCAGCAGTTCGGGCTGTGTGCCGGCCTTGCTCGCGCGTTCGCGCTCAGCGCGTACCGCGCGGCCGTGGGCCAGGAATTCGTCGAGAATTTTGAGCGAGGGCTGGTCGAGCCCGGCGCGCACCGCGGCCTCGTCCTTTGCTTTGGACAGGATCTCGTAGCGTTCCAGCATCTTTTCAACCTGCACGATGTAGTACGCCTGGATCTCGGTGGCGGTGTCCACGCCGGTGAGGCCGCCGCCGATCACCACCGCCGGCAGGCGCACCTGCAGGTTGGCGAGGCTGGAATGCTTGGCGGCGCCGGTCAGTTGCAGCGCCATGAGGAAATCGTTGGCCTGGCGCATGCCGGGCGCGAGGCTGCCGGGCACGGGCAGGGCCTGCGGCAGGCCGGCGCCGATGCAGATGGCGATATGGTCGAAGCCCAGTTCCCAGGCGTCCTCGACCGTGAGCGTGCCGCCGAAGCGCACGCCGCCGAACACCTGGAAATGCTCGCGCCGCGCCAGCGACAGGTAAATGAGCTTGAGGAAGTTCTTGTCCCAGCGGTTGGTGATGCCGTACTCGGCCACGCCGCCGAAGCCGGCCATGACGCGGGTGTCGAGCGATTCTTCCAGCATGGTGAAATCGCGGATCGGTGTGCGCAACAGCTCATCGGGCAGCGGTTCGATCTTGAGTCCTTCCGCGCCGACCACGGCGAAGCCTTCCATTAATAGATGATGCGACAGCGTGAAGCCGGCCGGGCCCATGCCGAACACCAGCACCTTGAGCCCGTTGTACGGCTTCGGCAGTGGCTGGCGCGGGCGCAGCGGGTTCCAGCGGATCAGCAGGTCGTAGATCTCCACGCCCCACGGCAGGTCGAGCACGTCGGTGAGGATGCGCGTCTCGGTCTGCGGGATGTTCACCGGGTCCTGCTTCTGGTAGATGCAGGCCTTCATGCAGTCATTGCAGATGCGGTGCCCGGTGGCGGCGCACATGGGGTTGTCCACCGTGATCATGGCCAGCGCGCCGATGGCGTGGCCCGATTTCTTGAGCGTGTGCATCTCGGAAATCTTTTCGTCCAGCGGGCAGCCGGTGAGGGTTACGCCGAGCGGGTTCACTTTCAGCCCTTTGTCCGGCTCGCCCTTTTTCTCCGGGAAGCCCTTGGAGCAGAAGTCGCCGTCGTGGTCGTGGCAGTAGATGCAGTAATTGATCTCGTTCTGCACCTCGCGCGCGCCCATGCGCGGGTCGGTGAGCCGGAAGCCGTCGCGCGGGCGCAGCTGCTCCGCCGGTCCGGCCACGCGCCCGACCTGGTCGTTGAGCGGCACGATCGGGACCAGCTTCTGGTGATCGATGCCCTCCGGCAGGCGGAAGCTGACCCAGCCTTTGACCGCGGCCTTGCCCTCGGGAACAGTCAGGGCGCGCAGGCACCAGCGCGTGAGTTTTTCGATCGGGTCGGCATGGGCCTTCTCGTCCTGCAGCAGCTTCTCGCCATATTGCGCGATCGCCAGTTCGCGATCAGCCGTATCGAGGCCCGCCTGCTTGAGCGTTTGCGTGAGCCAGGCGTCGAGCTCGGCGAAGCTCTCGAATTCCTCTTTTTTCAGCAGCCGCCGGCGCGCGCGGCGCTGCACGAACAGCTTCTTGAAATGGAACACCGGATCGTGCTCCAGCGTGCCGCGGCGCGCGGCCGCCAGCGCGTCCTGGATGTTGAACAGATGGGCGATGAAGTCGTCCAGCGCCGGGCCGCAGGCGAGCAGCAGCTCGCTCACCTGGAGCGGCGTGAGTTCGGCCTTGCCGGCGCGCCAGGCCAGAAGGGTCTCGTGCGATTTGGCGTCGTGGCCGCGCAGGCGGTCCAGGAACAGGCTGTCGATCCGCTGCAGGCCCTCCGGCGTGAACAGCTCGGCGAAAGTCAGGCCGTGATTCAGCACCAGGGCTGGCGACAATTCAGGTCGGGACATGAGGGCTTCGGTGTAAATCTTGTTTTGGCTGGTTCAGCGAGCGCGAGGACATATTGTAAGTCCTGCTACGCCGGAATGCATGGGACAAGATCAATGACCGGCAACCCGCGGCCGGTGTGCATCGACGCGCCGGACGCTACTTCGTCTTGCAGGTGTTGACGCCCAGCAGCGCCCAGCCCGGGCACCAGCCAAAGACCACGGTCAGAATGGGAATAATTCCGATCAGGCCGAGCCAGCGCAGGTTGTCCTCAAGAAAGTAGAGCAGGCTGAGAAGTCCGATACCTATAATGACGCGCAGGGTTTTATCGACAGGGTGACCGACGTTGCATTGCATAAAACCTCCTTTTATCCGGGGATGATTTCCCGTTGGATATAGTTAGGTGGGGCGGAACCGGTCCGGTTTCAACGCCGCCACGCACCCGATTTCCCGCCGGATTTGGCCACCAGGCCGATGTCGGTCAGCGTCATGCCACGGTCCACGGCCTTGCACATGTCATAAATGGTGAGCAGGGCGATCTCGACCGCGGTCAGCGCCTCCATCTCGACCCCCGTTTGCGCACGGGTACGCACGGTGGCGCGGCAAATTACCGCGGAGTGTTTTTCGTCGGGCGTCAGCTCGACGTCCACGGCGGTGAGGGCGATGGCATGGCACAAGGGGATGAGCTCCGCGGTTTTCTTCGCCGCCATGATTCCGGCCACGCGCGCCACCGCGAGCACGTCACCTTTCTTGTGTCCGCCTTCGACGATGAGCCGGAGCGTTTCCGGCCGCATGCGGATCAATCCTTCGGCCACGGCCTCGCGCGCGGTGACGTCCTTGGCGCCCACGTCCACCATGCGGGCCTCGCCGGTGGCTTTGAGGTGAGTCAGCTTTTTAGCCGTGCGGCGCCGGGTCATGGCGGATGCGCGGCAGCATTTCGGTGAGATTGCAGGGCGCGGTGGTGGCGTTCAGCTGCGGCAGGATGATCTTGTCCATGCCGGTGCGGCAGGCGCCGGTCGAGCCCGGCAGGCAGAACACGATGGTGTCGTCGGCCACGCCGGCAAAAGCGCGCGACTCGATGGTGGAGGTGCCGATCTCTTCGTAAGACAGCCAGCGGAACAGCTCGCCGAAACCCGGGATGGCCTTGGTGAACAGGGGTTCGAAGGCTTCGGGGGTGACGTCGCGTTTCGTCAGGCCGGTGCCGCCGGTGGAAATAACCACGTCGATGTTTTTGTCCGCCATCCAGGCACGCAACTGCTCGCGCAATTTTTCCACGTCATCCCGCAGAATGGCGCGCGCCGCTACTTTATGCCCGGCGGTTGTCAGGCGTTCCTGAATGACGTCGCCGGAAGTGTCGTTCTCGCGCGTGCGCGTGTCCGACACCGTCAGCACCGCGACGTTCAGGGGGATGAAAGGGCCTTTGGTTTTCTTGCTCATGCGGTTTTATTCCTTCGGCGGCAGGTGCACGATCTCGCGCAGCGCCTGCACGTCGCGGATGGTGATGTGGTTGCCGTGCACCTCGATCAGCCCGCCCTGGCGCAGCTTGGCGAGGATGCGCGACAGCGTTTCCGGCTGGATCGCGAGGCGCGAGGCGATCACGCCCTTGGGCGTGGTGAGCTGCACCTCGGGCGAGGTCCGGACGTCGCGCGGGATTTCCTCGAGCAGGTAGGCCACCAGGCGGTAGGTGGCGTTCTGCAGCGTCAGGCTTTCGATCTGGTTCACCAGCATGTGCAGGCGCCGGCTCATGGAGCCGAGCAGGCCGAAGGTGGCGTCGCTCGATTCGCGCAGCAGGTTGAGAAAGGTCTTCTGCTCGAAGGAATACAGCCGGCTTTCGTTGATGGCCTCGGCGTTCACCGGGTAGCGTCCCTGCGCGCCCATGAACATGACGGCCTCGGCGAAGGTCTCGCCCGGGCGCATGATCTCGATGATTTTCTCGTCGCCCTCCGGCGACAGGCGGAACAGCTTGATCAACCCGTCGCGCAGGAAATAAAACCGCTCCGCCGGCTGGCCCTGGCGGAACAGCGTCTTGCCGGTATCGAGATGGATGTCCTGCATGCCGTTGACGAGCGTTTGCAGGTGCGGCTCCGACATGTCCGCGAACAGGTAGGCGCGGCGCAGCTCGCGCGCGGCATCGGGTGATCGGTTCATGGCGTAATCATAACCTAATACATTGACAGGACGAACGAAGCGAAGCGCAGCGCAGCAGGGCTACCCTGAACAGGCCCGCTTGACCAAGGTCAATGCCCTTGCCGGTGCCTCACGCCAATGTATCACGGCGTTGATCCGTGTTCATTTCACCGCTGGCCCGGGAGATAAAAAGACGTCATGAAGGTACAACTGGTGGTCTCGGACTCATGCGCGCCATGCGACCAGGCCGAGGCGGTGTGGCGCGTGGTCGCAGCCGAGCGTGAAATGGATTTCACGGTCGTGCACCTGGACTCGCCCGAGGGCCAGTGGATCGTGAACCGCTGGCGGCTGCGCACGGTGCCGGCGCTGGTCATCGACGACAAGCTGGTGGCCATCGGCGTGCAGAGCCCGGTCGAGGCGCGCGCCCTGGTGGCGCGGGCGCCCAAGCGCAAATATCCCTGAATCGGCGCAGGCTCTGGGACGGGGGCGCGAAATGCGCTACCGTGCATTCTTAAGATGCTGACCCTGGAACAGGCCCGCGCTGCCATCCTCGCGGAAGTCACGCCGTCCACCGCGACACAGACGGTGCCGCTGGCGCAGGCGCATGGCCGCTTCACCGCAGGCGAACTGCGCGCACAGGTGGACAATCCCGCGTTCGACAATTCCGCCATGGACGGCTACGCCGTGCGCGCCGCCGACCTGGTGGCCGCCGGCTTCGCGCTGCCGCTGCGCGGCGAGTGCCGCTGCGGCGACGCGCCGGCCCGGCTCGCGCCCGCGACCGCGATGCGCATTTTCACCGGCGCGCCCATGCCCGAAGGCGCCGACACCATCGTCATCCAGGAAGACGTAAAGCGCGAAGGCGACAAGATCGTCTTTCCCCAATCGGCGCAGCCGGGCAGTCACCTGCGCCGCCGCGGCGAGGATTTCCACCAGGGTGACGTGCTGTACCAGCCCGGACGCAAACTCTCGGCATACGACCTGGCGCTGTTGTCCGCCGCCGGCGTGGCGCAGGTGCCGGTATATCCGCGGGCGCGCGTGCTGGTGGCCGCCACCGGCGACGAGCTGGTCGCGCCCGGCACGCCGCTGCAACCCGGGCAGATCTACGAATCCAACCGTCTCGCGACTTTATTATTGTTGCGCGAACTGGGCATGGACGCCGTGGACGGCGGCACGGTGCGCGACGACCCGGCCGCGCTGCGCGCCTGGCTCCAGTCCTCCGCGGACTATGACTTCGTCATCACCAGCGGCGGCGCCTCGGTCGGCGACCACGACCTGGTGAAGCAGGTGTTCGCCGAAATCGGCGAGATAAAATTCTGGAAGGCGAAGATCAAGCCCGGCAAGCCGATCGCCTTCGGACGCGTCGGGACGCGCACGCATTTCTTCGCGTTGCCGGGCAACCCGGTGTCGAGCCTCGTGACCTTCAAACTGTTCGTCGAGCCGGCGCTCATCGCCTGGCATCACGGTGTTTCACATATGCCGCAACTGGCGGCGACCGCCGCCAACGAATTTCGGCGTCACCCCGGCCGCACCGAGTTCGTGCGCGCGCGGCTCGCGGCCGAGAATGGAAAACTTCTGGCCACCGCCCTGCGCGGACAGGGTTCGCACATGCTGGGGCCGCTGCGCGAGACCAACGGCTTCATCCGCGTCGAGGCCGACTGCGCCGGTTTCCGGCAGGGCGAGACGGTCATGGTCATTCCCCTGAGCACCGAGTTTTGACAGCCATGACGATTGCCGCGCGCGACATTACCGGCGTCATTCTCGCCGGCGGTCGCGGCAGCCGCCTCGGTGGCGTGGACAAGGGCCTGGTGTCGTTGCATGGCCGGCCGCTGATTGAACATGTCATCGATGCCTTGCGGCCGCAGGCGGGTACACTTTTGATCAGCGCCAACCGCAATCGTGATGTCTATGCATCCTATGGCTATCCCGTCATCGCCGACGTCCTGGGTGACTACGACGGACCGCTGGCGGGCATGCTGAGCGCCATGCGTGCCGCCGGCACGGCTTATATCCTGACCGCGCCGTGCGACGCCCCGTCGATCCCGGCCGATCTGGCACGGCGCCTGGCCGAAGCCCTGGTCAGGGAAAATGCCGTGGCCGCCGCGGTGTCGTTGCAGGGACAGCTGCAACCGGTGTTCGCGCTGCTGCGTTGTACCCTGGCTGATGATCTGGAAAGCCGCCTTAAACTGGGCGAACGCGGGGCCGGGGACTGGTTGCGCCGTCACCGGGCGGTGGCGGTGGATTTTTCGGACGCGGCGGGAGCCTTCATGAATATCAATACCTTGCAGGAACTGCAGGCGCAGCAATATCTGCGCTGAATTGACGCAGATCAATATACCTTCCAGGCGACTCCCCTAGATTGGGTTCACCTGTCGCGCCCATAACCGCGAAGGGGGAGACGGTTGTAATCAAATGGCCAGCTGCGCCTGCGAGATCAATGCCTGTGTCCTGTGCGAAGGCCGCTTGTATACCGGCCTGTCGCAGGAGCAGGTTTGTCACATCCGCGAACACCTGATCCGCGAGATGTACGAACCGCACGAGGTTCTGTTCCGCGAGGGCGACGAGGCGGCCTCCCTGTTTTCGCTGCGCTCCGGCCAGGTCAAGCTCACCACCTCGATGCCGGACGGGCGGCAGCAGATCCTGCGCATCGCGGTGGCGGGCCAGCTGCTGGGCATCGAGACCTTCAAGGGCCAGCGTTATCCGTTCACCGCCGAGACGCTCACCGACGTGATCGCCTGCAGGATCAATCACAACGACCTGCGGCAGGCGATCGAGATGAATCCGGCGGTGTCGTTGCGCGTGATCGAGTCGCTCAGCCAGCAGCTGGACCAGGCCGAATCCCTGATCCGCGACCTCGGGCTGAAGACGTCGCTGGAGAAGGTGTCGGGTTTCCTGCTGTCGCTGATCCCGCAGCGCGGCAAGCCCGACGCCGAGCTGCCGCTGCGGCTGTCGCGGCGCGAAATCGCCGAGATGCTCGGCCTGACGGAAGAGACCGTGAGCCGCATCATGGCCGACTTCGCGCGCAAGAAGGTCATCGAGAGCGGAAAAGGCTTCATCCGCATCCTCGACCGCCACTGGCTCGGGGAGACCGCCGGAGCCGGTGACGGTTCAACCGCTGCCGGTCCGCGCCTTGCCTCCGGCCATTCCTGACCCGTCTGCCGTCAGCGGCCGGCCGCGGGCAAATGCACCGTCGCCACAAACCCGCCCAGAATTTCCGAACGGCCGAAGCTGATCCGCCCGCCGTAGTCCGACGCCGTCTGCATCGCGATCGCGAGCCCCAGGCCCTGCCCGGGCGTGGATTCGTCCAGCCGCGTGCCGCGTTGCGCGAGGCTGGCCAGGCTCTCGTCCGGGCAACCGGGACCGTCGTCGTGAACACGGAGAGTGATGACACCTTCGCTGATTGCCACCTCCAGCAGCACCTCGTGCCGGCTCCATTTGCAGGCGTTGTCCAGCAGATTTCCCAACAGCTCCAGCATGTCCTCGCGGTCCGCCGGATACGCCACCGCGGCCGGCATGCGCAGATTGATCGCGAGCGGCTTGTCGCGATAAAGCGCCTTGAGGGTTTCGACGAGCGCCGGCAACTCCGCGGCAAAATCGAAACGTCGGCCCGGCAGGGCGGCGCCGGACAGGCGCGCGCGCCGGAGCTCGTGCTCGATCAGATGCTTCATGGTTTCGAGTTGCCGTTGCGCGGTTTCATCGGGACGGCCTTTGGCGTCCGCGAGCCGGTGCGTCAGCAGCGTCAGCGGCCCCTTGAGGGCGTGCGCCAGGTTGCCCAGCGCCTGGCGTGAACGCGCCAGGCGCTGCGTCATCGCCGCCAGCAGCAGATTGAGCTCCTTCACCAGCGGCGCGAGTTCGGCCGGAACCTCCTCGTCCAGCCGCGTGACCTCGCCCTGATCCAGCTGCCGCAGTTGCGCGCGCGTGTGGCGCAGCGGGCGCAGCCCACGCCGCACCAGCCATGCCTGGAGCGCCAGCAGCAGCGCCAGCGCGGCGAGCGAGACCAGTGCGTAGCGGTTGCGGAACTGGCGCATCTCGGTTTCCAGCGGCGTGAGGTCCTCGGCCACGGAAATGGCGATGCGCCGGCCCTGCCAGTCGAACACCCGCGTGTGCATGAGCAGGGGTTGCGACTGCGGACCGGGCACGCGCTGTGTCAGCGCGCCGCCCGCAGCGGCGGCAACGGCGGGCAGGTCCTCGTCCCACAGCGAGCGCGAGCGCAGCGCCTGCCCGCCGGCGGTGATGCGGTAATAGCTGCCGGAGAAGGGACGCTGATAGACGTTCTCGATGCGGTCCGGCGCGAGTCGCAGCCGCCCGGCGGCGTCGAAGGACAGTCCGGCGAGGAGGTTCTCGATATCGTGCTCCATGTGCGCCTGGAAGCCGGACTCGCTCAGCTGGCGCACGGTCGCCGACACCACCAGCCATTGCAGCAGGAACACCGCCACCAGGCTGACGGCGAGACCGACGCCGAGATAGTCGCGGATCGAGCGCATCAGGATTTGGCGCCGAAGACGTAGCCCTGGCCGCGTCGGGTCTGGATCACGCCGGGATCGAGTTTTTCGCGCAGCCGGCGGATGTAGACCTCGATCACGTTGCTGTCACGGTCCGCGTCGAAATCGTACACATGCCCGGTGAGCTCGGTCTTGGACAGGATCTTGCCGGGGTGCAGCATGAAATAGCGCAGCAGGCGGAATTCCGTGCCCGTGAGCGTAACGGTCCGGCCGTGGTAGGTGGCCGTCTGGCGTTCCTCGTCGAGCGCGAGCTCGGCGGCGCGGATGCCGCCCGAGGGTTCGCCGTGACGGCGGCGGATGATGGCGCCGACGCGCGCCACCAGTTCTTCAAATTGAAACGGCTTGGCGAGGTAGTCGTCGGCGCCGGCCTTGAAGCCGTCGACCTTTTCCTGCCAGGTGTCGCGCGCTGTGAGAATGATGACCGGCATGCTGCGTCCGTGCGCGCGCCAGTGCCGCAGTACCTCGAGCCCGGAGCGCCGCGGCAGGCCGAGGTCGAGCACCACGGCGTCGTAGGGCTCGGTGTCGCCGAGATGCTCGGCGTCCTCGCCGTTGCCGGCAGTGTCGACGGCGTAGCCGGCCTGCGCCAGCCCCTGTTCGAGGCCGGCGCGCAATGCCGCGTCGTCTTCCACCACCAGCAGCCGCACTTACCTTTCCTTTTTCGTCTTCAGCAGCTCACCGTTCTTGGCGTCGTATTTCAGCTCGTGCACCGTGTCTTTTTCGTCCACGATCTTGATCTCGTACACATGGCGCCCGGACTTGCGCTCCAGCTCCGTTTCTACCACGCGTCCCGGTTGTTGCTGCCTGGCCTTCTCCAGGATCTGCTCCAGCGGCAGGATATCGCCGGCCTCGCGGAGTTTTTTGGCCTCGTCCTGGCTTTCGCCGGCGAAGCCGGGCGTGGCGCTGGCCAGCAGCAGGGTGGCGGCGATGAAGGTCTTGCTCAGTGATTTCATGGTAATACTCCTTTCAGGTTAATGGAAATTCAGACACGCTTGCGCCCGGTGAACATGGCGCGTACCAGGTTTTCCCGGTGCAGCAGGCTGCCGACGATCACGCCGCCGATGTGCAGCGCGACCAGCAGCAGGGTCAGATTGGCGAAGAACTCGTGCAGCTCTTCCCACAATTCCTCGTTGCCCTCGTTTTCCTCTCTCTCGCCTTCGTCTCCGTCGTCATCCGCAACGGCGTTCGAGATCAGACTTGGCGCGGCCAGTGTGTTGACGGCCGGGAGCGCGGCAAAGGGCCCGGTGCCTTCCTCGGCGCCCTGCAGCGCCAGCCCGGTGATACCGGTGACCAGCAGCGACGCCAGCAGCGCCAGGATCATCACGCCGCCCAGCGGGTTATGACCGAGATAGTGCCGGGGTTTGCCGCCCAGCATTTCGCGGGCGTAGCCCAGCACGGTGGCGGGGCGGTAGACAAAATCGCTGAAACGCGCGTAACGTGTGCCGACGAAGCCCCAGACGATGCGCACCAGCACCAGGCCGATGACGGTGTAGCCGGCAAGCTCGTGCAGGCGCGATTCCTCGTCGCCGGCGAGCCAGGCTACGGCGAAGGCCGCCACCAGCGACCAGTGGAACAGGCGCACCAGCGGGTCCCAGACCTTGACGGTCGTCGCGGTGGACGGGGTTGGCGATGTGTTCATGCAGCCTCCTTTCGGCCGATAGCGGGATACGCCGCGAACACTAGCAGCCCAAGCTGAAACCAGGCTGAAAGACGCGGGGACGGGGGACTGTGTTAACCTTGATACGGCGACGGGGCGGCCGCACTCGAATTTCCAGCACCACTTTCAGGAGCCACCATGCCGGAACTGTCAGACAAGCAATTGCAGGACTTCGCGCAACGCCTGCGGAACCGGCGTGAGGAACTGCGCGAGATCATCCATCGCGAGCTGGCCAGCTCGACGCAGGAAGACTACACCGAGCTTGCCGGCATGGTGCACGACGCGGGGGACGAGTCGTTCGCGGAACTGCTGCGCGGCATCAACCTGACCACGCGCGCCCGCGAGCTCGATGAAATCCGGGACGTGGAGGCCGCGCTGGAGCGCATCAAGAACGGCATTTACGGCACCTGCACCGATTGCAGCGACAGCATCGCGCTCGACCGCCTCAATGCCTATCCGACGGCGAAGCGCTGTATCAACTGTCAGAGCCGGCACGAGAACCGCCGCGGCGGGCGTGACGCCACTCCCAGTCTTTAGAACTCATTGTAGGTTGGGGTGAGCGTAGCGAACCCCAACACGTCGGCAATGTTGGGGTTCGGCGTAACACGCCTCACCCCAACCTACATGAAAGCCAATTTTGAGAAAGATTCTGGCCGTTTGCGCTGACCGCGCTCAGGCAGCGGCCCCGGCCGGGCGCCCGGTCAGCAGGACTTCCAGCAATTCACGAACCTTGCGTATTTCCGCGCCGAAGGGCAGCGATTCCGAGCCGCGGAAAAACAGGCCCTGCTGGATGTTGCCGCGCTGCGCCGCCGCCAGCTGGGTCTCGATGCAGAACTGGCCGGCGTGGGGATTGCCGTCCTTGAAGCCGCAATGCGCCAGGCACTCGAGCCGGCTCGGGCACTGGGAGCATTCGGGGCTGGCCTTGGCGCGCAGTTTTTCCTCCTTCGCCAGGTAGTTTTTCAGCCACGGCGTCAGCACCGCGCGCGCCGGCAGCCCGGCGGCGCTCATGAACGTGACGATCTCCTCGGGTTTCGCCTCGGCCAGCACCTTCTTGAAGTTGGGATGGGCGTCGCATTCCTCGGTGACGGCGAACGGCGTGCCGATCTGCGCGCCGGCAGCGCCCATGTCGAACAGCTCCCTGAGCTTCTGGAATGAATTGATGCCGCCCGCGGGTATCAGTGGAATGCTGCCGAGCGCGATGCCCAGCTCCTGGAACACGCGCCGGATTTCCTCCAGCACGCGCCCGAAGTCGAATTTCGGATCGTTCACCTCTTCCATGCGCGTGGCGCCGAGATGGCCGCCGGCGTAGCGCGGGTGCTCGATGACGATGGCGTCCGGCAGCCGCCCCTTGCGCATCCATTTCTTCAGCACCGCGCGCACACCGCGCTCCTCTGAAAGGATCGGGATCAGGGAGACATTCTTGAATTTCTCCGTGAGCTCGGGCAGATCGAACGGCAGGCCCGCGCCCGAGATGATGGCGTTGGCGCCGCTCTTGCAGGCCTGCACCACCAGCTCGGCGTAATTCGACAGCGCGCGCATCACGTTCACCGCCACGAAGCCGTCCGGCGCGATTTCGTGCGCGGCGCGAATCTCGCGGTCGAGAGCCTCGATGTTGGCGGCGCTGTGCACCGCCGGATCGTGGCATTTGCGCAGGCGCTGCATGATGTCCGGGTACAGACGCCGCAGGTCGACGCTGGCGATGGTGCCGACGGCACCTTCCTTCGCGACCGCGCCCGCCAGGCGGTGGCCGGAAATGCCCACGCCCATGCCGCCCTGGATGATGGGAAGCAGCTGGCGCCCACGGATGGTGAGCAGGGGAAAGGAAGTACGGATCATCGATTGGGCCTGATGCAACAGGCTAGGAGATTGCATGCGGAAAAGCGTTGATCAAGGTCAAGCTTCTAACCGATATAAGGCAACACCTGTCGCGTCAGCGCCACCAGCACGATATAAAGGAATATGGCCAGCGCCGCGAGCCAGGCGGTGACGCGGATTTTTCTGGTCTTTCCGTATTTCAGGCCGACGGCGCCGACGACGATATAGGCGATCAGCGCCACCACCTTGGCCGTGAGCCAGCCGTGCACGAAGGGATATTGTTGGATCATCCACGCCAGCAGCAGCGCGGAAACCAGCAGCGTGGTGTCGATGACATGCGGCAGCACCCGCACCCATTTTTCCCGCAGCCGCGGCGATTCGCGCATCATCCAGATGCCGCGGATGAAAAAACCGGCGCCGGAAAGCGCCACGCAGGTGACGTGCACGTGCTTGAGCAGCGACCACATCGATTCCAGGTTCATGCTTATCCGGATTTCCCGTCCACGCGCCGATGTACGTACATCGGCGCGTACAGCCAGGCCCACAGCAGGAAGGCCAGCAGCCAGGCGGCCGCCGCCAGGCCGTTCAGGATAGCGCCGGCGGCGCCGGGCGTGAATTCGCCCGCGATGCGCAGCACGGCGGCGATATTGACGCCGGCCAGCACGCGCCAGGTCAGATCGTCGGCCTCGAGCGCGCGGCCGGAATGGCCGAGCGTGACGCGCGAGGCCATGGCCACCACCATGCCGGTGAAGAAACCGATGCCGAGCGCGTGCAGCGGCGCGCGCCCCAGCCAGTCCGTGCCGGTGACGAGCAGCACCAGGCTCTGCGCGGCGTACAGCGTCATGGCGATGCCGAGCCAGAGGAAGGCGATGTGCAGCATGGCCAGCAGGCGCGCGTGGAAGCTGCGGCGGAACTGCCAGACCCAGGAGTGATGCAACGCCGCCGCCGCCAACGGCGCGTCGGCGAGAAAGCGCCATTGCGGCAGGCCGGCGAGCTCGAGTGCCGCGTGCGCCAGCACGCACACCACCATCAGCGGCGGACCCCAGGCGGGGCGCACCATCAGGTAGTTGATGAGCGCGCTCTGGCTGAAGAACGGGATCATGCGGTGCGCCACCAGGAACACCACCGGCCTCAGGAACCGACACAGCCCGGTCTCGCGCGCGAGACGAAAGGCCAGCGGTGACTGCGTGAGCGCGCCGGCGAGGAAAAACACGATGCCGACGGCGCCGGCCGCGAGCGCGAAATTGAGCAGGCGCTCGTGCGGCCCGCGCCGCGGCGCCTGGCGATAGACCGCGAACAGGGCATGCAGCGCCACCACCCATCCGGCCAGTTGCAGGACCAGCGCCAGCGCTACCAGCAGGGAAGAAACGAACAGCCCGGCGTAGAACAGGATCATGCCGGTCACGAGCAGGGCGAAGGCGGCGATATACCGCGGCGCCGGGATGACCGCGCCGCCCATCCAGCGCGGGTAGACGGTGAACAGGAATCCGAAAATGAAAAACGGGAACAACCCGAACAGCATGAGAAACATGTGCGCGGACGTGGAGGACAGCACCAGCGGCAAGGGATTCCACCATCCTGCGCGCGCCAGCAGCTCGGCCAGCCAGAACAGCATGATCAGCACGGTCTGGATCGCCCCGGGCAGGAACATCATCCGGTGCGGCGCGGCGGCGAATACCTGCCACGAGCCCGGTTTCGGGCCGGGTGCAATGTCAGTCGAACGCATTCATCGATCCCGTGTGTTGGCCGCGGTTTTGTAGCAACGCCCGCCTCCGCGGGGCATTGATGAAAGTCAAGCGTGGCCGGCAGTTTACCGCCAATGGCCATGGATTTGGCTGAAATAATCTCCCCGTGGAGAGAAATATCCCGCCTGATCAACTATAAATTGGATATGGAAAGTAAGGTTTATCGTATTATGATTTTCCCTTAAACAAGGGGCAGAACAGAAAACTGCCACGGCCGGCAGCACTGACAACGAAACGGCGAGCACGCCATGATAGAGGGCGCGCGACGGCCAGTTGCGGAGAGCGGGGTGCATGGCGACCAGACCTGACATCAAGCGGAAGTCGCGCCGGCGACGGCGCGCGGCATCGCCGGCCGGCCGGCGCAAACCCGCCACCGATCTCCTGCGCAGCATCGCCACGAGCCTGTCGGCGCTCTACGGGGAGCGCTATCTGCATGCGCTCACGCGCTATCTGACCGAGACCCTGGGCATCGAGTACGCCTTCATCGGCGAGCTGGCGCGCGACCGCAAGAAAACGATGAATATCGTCAGCGCCTGCCGGGAGGGCGTGACCCAGGACAACTTCAGCTACAGCCTGATCGATACTCCCTGCCAGCACATCATCGACCGCGGCGCCAGCACCTATCCGCGCCAGGTGCAGAAGCTGTTCCCGAAAGACCGTTATCTCGCCGAGATCGGCGCCGAGTGCTACGTCGGCCTGCCCCTGTTCGGATCGTCCGGCAAGCCGTTGGGCCTGATCTCGGTCATCGGCCGCCGGCCCTTGCGCGACCAGGAGACCGTGGAGTCGGTGTTGCAGGTCGTGGCCTCCCGCACCGCCACGGAACTGGAGCGGCAGCGCCTGTATCAGGAACTGGGCGAAAGTTACCGCACCCTGGCGACCCTGATGGCGAATCTCCCCGGCGTGGTCTATCGCTGTCGCAACGACAGGGACTGGAGCATGGAATTCATCAGCGACGGTTGTCTCGGCCTGACCGGCCATGCGCCCGATGACTTCGTCAGCCGGCGCGCGATCACCTATGCCGAATTGATGCATCCCGATGACCGGGAGTCCGTGTGGAGCGAAGTCCAGGCCGCGCTGAGGCAACACCGGCCGTTTCAGCTGGTCTATCGCATCACGACTGCCGACGGCAAACTGAAGTGGGTGTGGGAGCAGGGCCGCGGCGTGTATTCCTCGGAGGGCGAACTGCTCGCGCTGGAAGGTTTCATCACCGACATCACCGAACGCCGGCGCGCCGACGAAGCCCTGCAGAAGAGCGAGTCCCGCCTGCGCTCGATCGTGCAGACCGCGCTCAACGTCATCGTGGTTCTGTCTCCCGACCACCGCATTCTGGAATTCAATCCCGAGGCCGAGCGCGTGTACGGGCGCCGGCGCGACGAGGTTGTGGGCAGGGATTATTTCGAGCTGTTTCTTCCGCCGGATCGGTGGCGAACAGTGGACGACGACCTCCGGATGGTCATGAACGGCAAGGAGTCGCGCGGATTCGAAAACGCCATTCGCGCGGCCGACGGCAGCAAGCGCAGCATGATCTGGAACGTCAGTCGCCTGGACGATGCCGCGGGCCAGGCGATCGGCATCGTCGCGATCGGCCATGACGTCACGGATTACCGGCGTGCCGAGGAAACCATCCGGCGCAACGAGGAGTTGCTGCGCACCGTCATGGAGGCCCTGCCGGTGGGCGTATGGATCACCGACCGGGATGGCGGGATTATCTCCGCCAACGAGGCGGGAAAACGCGTCTGGGCCGGCGCCAAATATGTCGGCGTCGAGCAATACGGGGAATACAAGGGCTGGTGGGCCGACACCGGGAAACCGATCGCGCCCGAGGAATGGGCCGCGGCGCGCGCGGTCAGGAAGGGAGAAACGTCGATCAACGAGGTCGTCGAAATCGAATGCTTCGACGGGACGCGCAAGACCATCCTCAATTCCGCCATACCCCTGCGCGGGCCCGGCGGAGAGATAACCGGTGCGATCATCGTCAACCAGGACGTCACGGAAATGATCAGGGTGCAGAACGAGCTGCGGGAGAGCGAGAAGAAATACCGCACGCTGTTCGATTCCGCCAACGATGCCATTTTCCTGATGCAGGACGGCCGTTTCGTGGACTGCAACCAGCAAACCCTGGAGATTTACGGCTGCCAGCGCCACGAAATCATCGATCGCACCCCGCTGGATTTTTCGCCACGCAACCAGCCGGACGGATCGCTCTCGCAGGAAAAGGCGGAACAGAAAATCCGTGCCGCGCTGGCCGGCGAGCCGCAGTTCTTCGAGTGGGAGCACGTACGCCTGGACGGGACCCGTTTCTGCGTCGAAGTCAGCCTGAAGGTGGTCGAACTGAAAGGGGAGCAGTACCTGCAGGCCATCGTGCGCGATATCACCGGGCGCATGCGCGCCGAGCAGGCGTTACGGCAGTCGGAGGAACGCTTGCGCGTCATCTACGATGCCAGTCCCGTGGTCATCAGCGTCTCACGGCTGGAAAACGGACAGTTTCTGGAGGTGAACCCGACGTTTTTGCGCATCGGCGGGTGGACACGGGAGGAGGTGGTCGGCCGCACCTCGTTCGAGGTCGGTGTCTGGGTCGATCCGCGGGACCGGGAAAAAATCACCGAAGGCGTGCGCACGCAGGGCGCGGTGCGCGACCTGGAAGTCAGCTTTCGCACCAAATCCGGCGAGGTGCGCCAGCTGTTGTGCAGCGTCGAGCTGATCCAGCTGGACCAGGGCGCCTGCCTGCTGTTCGTCGGCAACGACATCACCGAGCGCAAACACGCCGAGACGCAGATGCGGAAACTCTCGCGCGCGCTCGAGCAGACCGCCGACGTCGTGCTGATCACCGACCGCGACGGCGTGATCGAGTACGTCAACCCGGCGTTCGAGCAGGTGACCGGCTACGCCTCGGCCGAGGCCGTGGGCCGCCAGCCGAACCTGCTGAAATCCGGCCGGCAGGGGCCGGGATTCTACGACAACATGTGGAAAACCATCCTGGCCGGCGAGGTCTTCAACGACGTGCTCATCAACCGGCGCAAGGACGGCTCCCTGTATTACGAGGAAAAAACCATCACGCCGGTCAAGGACGGCGACGGACACATCACGCACTTCGTCGCCACCGGCAAGGACATCACCGAGCGCATGCAGACGCAGGAGCGCCTCGCCTTTATGGCGCAGCACGACCCGCTCACCGAGCTGCCCAACCGCGCACTGCTGCTCGACCGCCTGAAGCAGTCGCTGGCGGGCGCGCGCTGGCGCGAGCGCCGCGCGGCGGTGCTGTTCATCGACCTGGACCGCTTCAAGACCATCAACGACACCCTCGGGCACGAGGTGGGCGACCGCCTGCTGCAGCAGCTGGCCGAGCGCTTCCAGCGCAGCGTGCGCGACGGCGATACCGTGGCGCGCTTCGGCGGCGACGAGTTCGTGATCCTGCTGGACGACGTCGCCTCCGCGGACGATGTGTCCGGCGTGGCGCAGAAGGTGCTGCAGGCGCTGGCGCCACCGTTCCAGGTCGACCACCAGACGCTCTACGTCACCGCCAGCATCGGCGTGAGCCTGTTTCCCAACGACGGCGAGGACGCGAGCACACTGCTCAAGCACGCCGACATCGCCATGTACCGCGCCAAGGAGCTGGGCAAGAACACCTATCAGTTCTACTCGGCGGACATGAGCTCGCGCGCCTTCGAGCGCCTGACGCTCGAATCGAACCTGCGCCGCGCGCTCGAACAGCGCGAGTTCCGTCTCTATTATCAGCCGTACGTGGACGTGACCACGGGCGCCATCGTCGGCGTCGAGGCGCTGCTGCGCTGGCAGCATCCGGAATTCGGCCTGGTCATGCCGAACGATTTCATCCCGCTGCTGGAGGAGACCGGCCTGATCGTCCCGACCGGCGAGTGGGTGCTGGACACCGCCTGCGCCCAGGTGGCCGCCTGGCACGCGCAGGGGTGGCCGCAGTTGCAGCTGGCGGTCAACCTGTCGCCGCGCCAGTTCCAGGCGCAGAACCTCACGGCGGTGGTCAAGCAGGCGCTCGACACGCTCGGGAGCGAACCGGGGCTGCTGGAACTCGAGATCACCGAAGGGATGCTGCTGCGGCACGCGCCCGCCACCGTCGACACGCTCGAGGCCCTGCACGCGCTCGGCGTGCGCATGGCGATCGACGACTTCGGCACCGGCTACTCGTCGCTTTCCTACCTGCGGCGCCTGCCGATCGACACGCTCAAGATCGACCGCACGTTTGTGCGCGATATTCCGGAGGATGCGGACGACAGCGCCATCACGGTGGCGATCATGGCGCTGGCGCAGAGCATGAAACTCGAAATGATCGCGGAGGGCGTGGAGAACGCCGCGCAGCGCGATTTTCTGCGCGCGCGCGGTTGCAACCTGATGCAGGGTTTTCTCTTCAGCCGCCCGCTGCCGGCGGAGGAGATCACCCGCCTGCTGCAATCCGGGAAGAAGTTATAGATAAATCTTGGCCACAGAGTGCACAGAGATCACAGAGTAAAACCATTATTCTTTTTTATCTCTGTGTGCTCTGTGATCTCTGTGGCTCAAATATTATTTTTAGTTTATACAGCGTCGCGAGGCCGGCGCAGGGTGTGCATGGCATACAGCGCCAGACTGAACAGCACCAGCGCGCCGGCCTGGTGCAATGCTCCCAGCGACACAGGCACGACGTAAACCAGCGTGGCGATGCCGAGCCCGACCTGCACCGCGAGCCAGCCGGTCAGCAGCTGTGCCGCCCGGCGCGCGCGATATGTCACGCCCGCGCGCATCACCTGCCACCAGAACAGCGGTATCAGAATGCACAGCAGATACGCCAGCAGGCGATGGTTGAATTGCACCGTGGCGATGTTTTCGAACAGGTTGGCCCACAACGGTTGCATGGCGTACAGGCCCTCGGGGAAGAAGCGCCCGTTCATGAGCGGGAAAGTATTGAAGGCGAATCCGGCCTTGGTGCCGGCGACGAAGCCGCCCGAGAGGATCATGAGGAACACCAGCCCCGCGAGCACGTGGGCGAAACGCCGCACTCCCGGCGGGGAATCCGCGGGGGCGCGTTCCCTCAGCAGGCTCAGGCCCATCCATAAAATGTAGCCATAGATCGCCACCGCCAGCCCGAGGTGGGCCGTCAGGCGGTAGGGGCTGACGCGCGGGATGTCCACCAGGCCGCTGGCCACCATGAACCAGCCGAGCACGCCGTTCAGCGCCACCAGCAGCGGCACCGCCACCAGGCGCGGGATCAGTTTCCGCTCGACGTGGCCGCGCCACAGGAACCAGGCGAGCGGCACCAGCGCCACGAAAAAGATCAGCCGGCCCCAGAGCCGGTGCAGGTACTCGAGCCAGAAAATCCTCTCGAAGCCGGCGAGGTCCATGCCGACGTTGATTTTTTGATACTCGGGCGTTTTTTTGTACAGTTAGAACAGTTCCACCCAGTGCGCCTGGGACAGCGGCGGCAGCGTGCCCTCGAACAGGCGCCACTCGACGATGGACAGGCCCGAGCGCGTCAGCCGCGTGGTCCCGCCCAGCACCACCATGAGGAAAATCATGGCCGCGACGACCAGCAGCCAGACGGCGATTTGTTTTCGATGCGATGTCAAGGTTGTCATTTTCTGTATGAATTGGCGGAACCACCGATGAACACGGATGAACACCGATAAAATCGGAGGGAATATTATATCCGTGTTAATCCGTGTTCATCGGTGGTTTCAAAATCATTAATAAATTTTTCTTGGAGACGAAAGATGATACAGGTTCACGGCCGCGAGCAGCAGCAGCGCCGCGACCGCGTTGTGCAACGTGACCAGCCACAACGGCAGGCCGAGGGCAACGGCGCCGACGCCGAGGAGAATTTGCAGCGCCAGGAAAACCGCCAGCGCGATTCCGGTGCCGCGATACGGGCTGCCAGCCGCGATGGCGCGCCAGCCGAGCCAGGCCATGTAAAGGAACGTGAGCACCGCGCCGGCGCGGTGTACGAGATGGATGATCTTGCCGGTGTCGCCGGGGATCACCGCGCCGGCATCGGTGGCCGGCAGTGCGCGCGCGAGATTGAAACTCTCGCGCCACGGGCCGTCGGTCCAGGGATAACCGCCGCAGCCGAACACATCGGTGCAGGACAGCGCCGCGAAATTGGCGCTGACCCAGCCGCCGAGCGCGATCTGGAAGAAGACCACGAAAATCCCGAGGAGCGCCCAGGGCCGCAGCCCGGGTCGCGGCGCGGTTTGCGCCGGCGCCGATGCCGCGCGCTGCCCGAGCCACCACAGCAGGGCCAGCATCGCCATGCCGCCGAGCAGGTTGCCGAGCGTGACCCAGGGCAGCAGCGGCGAGGGCGTGGCGTAACCCAGCACCGAGAGAAATACCGTCAGTCCCAGGACGGCGAGCGGGATCAGGACGGATTGCCCGGGCTGGCGGCGACGGCGCCAGGCCGCGAACGTGATCCCCAGCACCAGCACCCCGAGCGCGGAGGCCACCAGGCGGTGCGTCAGGGTGGCCCACGGCGGCACCAGGTGCGCGGCGGCGAGCGCCTCGGCGCCGCCGGTTTCGGTCTTGATCAGCGCATAGCACGACGGCCATTCGGCGCAGCCGAGACCGCTGCCCGAGAGACGCAGCCAGGCGCTCAATATCACCACGATCAGCACCAGCAGGGTGGAGACGGAGACCAGCAGCGTGTACAGGCCGCTGCCGGCTTTGGTTTTGGAAGCCTGTTCGATCATGAATGAATCGGCCCGGGCGCAACCACGAATACTGGGGTTATTTTTTGCTCGCTTCCGCTTGATGCGGA
>JBFMBB010000023.1:0-23476 GCA_040755435.1 Pseudomonadota bacterium
CAGCCGCACCCGCCCGCCCGCGACCGTGAGGCGCCCGGCCAGGAACCAGCCGATCGCCAGCGGGTAAATCCGGTGCTCCTCCGCGAGCACGCGTTCGGCCAGCTCATCGGGCGTGTCGCCCGGCAGCACCGGCACCGCGGCCTGCACGATCACCGGCCCGCCGTCCACCTCGTGGGTGACGAAGTGCACGCTGGCGCCGTGAATCTTTGCGCCGCTTTGCAGGGCGCGGGCGTGGGTGTCGAGTCCCGGGAACGCCGGCAGCAGGGAGGGGTGGATATTGATCATCCGGCCGGCGTAGTGATCGATGAAATCCGGGCCGAGGATGCGCATGAAGCCGGCCAGCACCACCAGCCGCGGTTGGCAGGCGTCGATGCGCGTCATCAGCGCCCGGTCGAACTGCGCGCGCGAGGAAAATTCCCGGTGATCGATGACCTGCACCGGAATGCCGGCGGTGCGCGCCCGCGCCAGCGCCGGGGCGCCGGGCTCGTTGCTGATGACGGCGCGGATCTCGGCCGGCAGGCGGCCGTCGCGCACGGCGTCGATGACGGCTTGCAGGTTGCTACCGCGGCCCGAAACCAGCACCACGATGCCGGGCCGATCCCTATTCATCATTCACGCGGTACCGGTTTGCTCGCGCCGTCATTACATTACTTGAGGATCACGACCTGATCTTCGCCCGGATGGGTTTCGATGTGGCCGATGATGGCGGCGGTCTCGCCGGCGGCGGCCAGCAGCTTGAGGGCCTTCTCGGCGTCGGCCGCGTCCAGCGCCAGCACCATGCCGATGCCGCAGTTGAAGGTGCGGTACATCTCGAAGTCCTCGATGCCGCCCATCTCCTGCAGCCAGTCGAAGATGACGGGGCGTTTCCAGGCGCGCGCGTCGATGACGGCGCGCACGCCCGCCGGCAGCACGCGCGGGACGTTGCCGGGCAGGCCGCCGCCGGTGATGTGCGCCGCGGCGTGCACCGGCAGCTCGCGCATCAGCGCCAGCAGCGGCTTGACGTAGATGCGCGTCGGCGCCAGCAGCACTTCGCCCAGCGGATGGCTGCCGAGCAGCTGATCGAGCCTGACCTTGCGCACCTCGATGATCTTGCGGATCAGCGAGTAGCCGTTGGAATGCGGCCCGCTGGAGGCGATGCCGATGAGGGTGTCGTTGCTCCTGACCTGCGAGCCGTCGATGATTTTCGATTTTTCCACCACGCCCACGGTGAAGCCGGCGAGGTCGTAATCGCCCTTGGCGTACATGCCCGGCATCTCCGCGGTCTCGCCGCCGACCAGGGCGCAGCCGGCCTGGCGGCAGCCCTCGCCGATGCCGCGGATCACCTGTTCGGCCACGGCATTGTCGAGCTTGCCGGTGGCGAAGTAGTCGAGGAAGAACAGCGGCTCGGCGCCCTGCACGATGAGATCGTTGACGCACATCGCCACCAGGTCGATGCCGATGGTGTCGTGGCGCTTGAGCTCGATGGCGAGCTTGAGCTTGGTGCCGACGCCGTCGGTGCTCGAGACCAGCACCGGCTCGCGGTACTGGCCCGGCGGAATCTCGAACAGCGCCCCGAAGCCGCCGACGCCGCCCAGCACTCCGGGGCGCCGGGTCGAGCCCGCGATCGGGCGGATGGCCTCGACCAGCGCGTCGCCGGCGTCGATGTCCACGCCGGCGTCGCGGTAGCTGAGGGAAACGCGTTGTTTGCTCACGTCGGACTCCGGGATGCGTCAGGGATGCGTATGGTAGGGCGTGCCGCTGCTGGCGTAAACCGCCCGCATGTCTCGCAAAATGCCCGGAAAAATGTGGCCCTGCCGTGTACGTCCTGCCATTATAATGGCGCCCGGCGCTACCCGGCATGGCCCGACCTCGACTCGGATAACACGAATAGACCGATGATAAGCATCTCCCAACTGCCAAACCTGATCACGATTGCGCGCATCGCCCTGGCGCCGGCGCTGATCCTGCTCCTGAAGGACGAGGAGTACGCCGCGGCGCTGGCGGTGTTCGTCATCGCCGGGTTGTCGGACGGCCTCGACGGTTTCATCGCCAAGCGTTTCCATTGTGAGAGCCGGCTGGGTTCCATTCTCGACCCGGTGGCCGACAAGACCCTGCTGGTCAGCAGTTATGTGATGCTCATGATGCTCAACCACGTGCCGTTCTGGCTGATGCTGACGGTGGCGTTCCGCGACCTGCTGATCGTCGGCGGCTACCTGGTGTACACCTCCATGGTCGGGCCGGTGCAGATGCGCCCGAGCTGGCTGAGCAAGCTCAACACCCTGGTGCAGATCATGCTGGTGTTCGTGATTCTGGTGCAGCAGGCCTTCCAGATGATCTATCCGCTGGCGGTGGACCTGCTGATCTACGCGGTGCTGTTGACAACGGTGGTCAGCGGCCTGCACTATCTCTGGACCTGGCTGGTGATGAAGGATCTCGAACCCGTGAAGCCGCGCCATGGCTGACAACCGCCTGCTGTTTCAGCTGGTCATGGTCGCGCTGGCGGCGTGGCTGGTTTACCTGCTCGCGCCGATCCTGACGCCGTTCCTGGTGAGCGGTCTGCTGGCCTATCTCGGCAATCCCGCGGTCGGCGGCCTGGTGCGGCTGCGCGTGCCGCGCGCACTGGCGGTGGCGCTGGTGTTCCTGGCGTTCGTGCTGCTGCTGGCGCTGCTGCTGTTCATCCTGGTTCCCGCGCTGCAGAACCAGGTCCGTTCCTTCATCGCCAAGGCGCCGCTCTATTTCGACTGGCTGCAGCACACCGCTTTGCCGTGGCTGCAGGCGATGCTGGGCGTGGAGCTGACGCTGGACGTGGCCGCGATCCGCGAGGCGCTGCTCGGACACTGGCGCGAGGTCGGCGACTGGGCCACCGGCATTTTCCTTTACGTCGCCAAATCGGGGCTGGGTCTGGTCGGCTGGCTCGCCGGCATCCTGCTGGTGCCGGTGGTCACGTTTTACCTGCTGCTCGACTGGGACAAGCTGCCGGCGCGCGTGCTGGCGCTGCTGCCGCCGCGCCGGCAGACGCAGGCAAGATTGCTGGCGCGCGAGACCGACGAGGTGCTGGGCAGTTTCCTGCGCGGGCAATTGACCGTGATGCTGGCGCTTGCCGTGGTGTACTCCGTGGGCCTGACGCTGGTCGGGCTCGATCTCGCGCTGCCCATCGGCATCCTCGCGGGCCTCGTCAGCTTCGTACCCTATCTCGGCTTTATCACCGGCCTGCTCACGGCGGCGATCGCGGCATGGGTGGAATTCCACGATGTCATCCTGCTGCTCGGTATCGGCGCGGTGTTTCTCACGGGGCAGGTGCTGGAAAGTTTCTGGCTCACGCCGAAACTGGTGGGCGATCGCATCGGCCTGCATCCGGTGGCGGTGATCTTCGCCATCATGGCCGGCGGCCAGCTGTTCGGCTTCACCGGCGTGCTGCTGGCGCTGCCGGCGGCAGCGGTGCTCAAGGTGTGGCTGCGCCACCTGCACGAAATCTACGTCCGCGCCCCCGCGACCCGGCCGGTGAGCAAGCGCCGCGCGCTGCGCCGGCCGCCGCCGTGAGCCGGCAGCTCCCGCTCAACCTGCGTCTGAAGGACGCCTCGTCCTTCGGCAATTTCCTGGCCGGTCCCAACCGCGAGGCGCTGGAGCAGTTGCGCACCGCCGTGGTGCAGGTGTCGACACAGGCAGACGCGAAGCCGTCGATGATTTACCTGTGGGGCGCGCAAGGCGCGGGCAAGACCCATCTGTTGCAGGCCGCCTGCCGGCTGGCGCAGGAGCTGGGCGTGGCGCCGGCCTACGTTCCGTTGGCCGATGTCATGGCGCTCACGCCGTCGCTGCTGGATGGTTTCGAGGAAACGCCGCTGGTATGCCTCGATGACGTGGAGCGCGTCGCCGGAAAACCGGAATGGGAGGCGGCGCTGTTCAGTCTTGTGGAACGCCTGCGCGCGGCGCGCGGCATGCTGGCGGTGGCCACCACCACGCTGCCCGACCACCTGGGACTGAAGTTGCCCGATCTCGCCAGCCGTCTCGCCTGGGGCACGGCCTACGCCATGCAGCCGCTCGCCGATGCGCAGAAACTGGAAGCCGTGCAGTTGCGCGCGCGGCATCGCGGTTTCGAGATGCCGGAGGATGTGGCGCGTTATATCCTGAGCCGCTACCCGCGCGACCTGGTTTCATTGTTCAGCCTGCTCGACCGGATTGATGAAGCTTCGCTCACTCAGCAGCGGCGCGTCACGATTCCGTTTCTGCGCGAGTTGGAGGCCATGCGTTACGAGGATGCCGACGCAGGCAATTAATCCTGAACTGTTGTGGAGCATCTGTGACTCCGGGATACATTTGAGCCGCCCCGGAATAGCTTGATGAAATCAGCCTGTTACCGCACCCAAACCGGGAGTTGACGCGCGTCTTTGCTTTTCGCGCTCAAGGCGTATAGTTTGTATATAAGAGAATACTTATATACGGAGGCGCCCATGAATACCGCTGAAAAACAGGCACTCGCCGAACAGGCCTACCAGAAAGCGCTGCGCTACGAGCTGGATTACGGCTGTTGCCCGCAGTGCGTGCTGGCGGTGGTGCAGGAGACGGTCGGCATCGTCGATAACAACATTATCAAGGCCAGTCACGGCCTTTCCGGCGGCGGCGGGTTGATGGGGCAGGGCGCCTGCGGCGCCCTGAGCGGCGGGCTCATGGCCCTGAGCGCGAAATTCGGCCGCGAGCGCCACAAACTCGACGCCGGCCGCGGCATCAACAATTTCAAGAAGAGCAGGGAGCTGGTGGAACGGTTTCGCCAGGAATTCGGCGGCGTCACCTGTGAAGAGCTGCAAAAGAAATTCACCGGCCGCACCTACAACATGTGGAACGCCGAAGAATACAAGGCTTTCGACAAGGCGCGCGGCAACCAGTGCGCCCACGCCACCGCTACGGTCACCAAGTGGCTGATCGAGATTCTGGATTGAGAGAGTAAAAAAAGAGCAGAATAAATCGAGCCTGGCCCCTTTAATCCGTTTTGGGGTCGTAGTAACGATTCCAGACATAGTAAAGTCCGGTCTCGCCATCCGCATACATCCCCGCCAGTATTCGCATAGGCCCCTCCCCCGGTGGAGCTCTTTTTTGAGAGGTAGTGGACTTAAGTCGTACCACTCTTCATATGAATCGCGCTTTTTAGCATTGAAAGTGCGTCATTAATCACCTTTTCCTGACCGTCATTGGTAAGCAGCGTAAACATCACCATTAAATCTCCAACGCGTATCGTTCCTTGCGTCATGTATTTGTATCCTTCTGGTTCGGGCGCACGATCCGTGGCGGAAAAGTAATAGCCGTTCCCCGAAGCACCTTTCAATTCCCTTAGGTATAAATTTTTTTCGACTGATTGCAATTTCGCCTGCTCCGATGCTTGCTGTACCAACTCTTTTATCTTTTCGGAATTTGGCAGAGAAGCACCTTTAGATGCCGACCAGATTGGTGTTATTAGAATTTCAAATCTGTTGCCTGATTTTGGCTTGAACGCAATTGTCGGAGGTAGCCGGTCAGGCGGTTGGCGAAGATCGTCAGCCCAAGGCACCGGAACCTTGAGTTGAATACTTCCGTGATCAGGTAACGGGTACTTACGCGTGTCAGTGTCTTGGGCAAAAGTGGTATTAGCAAAGAAACATAACAGTAAACTCAAATAACTGTATATGCTATGACTCCTTTTCATACGGTCTTCCTTCTTATAAATTGTCTTATGTTGCAAACAGAATATCATTTTCTTCCGCTCATACTTTATTCATCTCCCTTATCTTTTTTATCGGTCAACTAATTGACGGATGACTAAATTAGTCAACCACAACGCAATTAACGACGCCGAGATTATGCCTGCTATGGAGATAGAGATGGGGATTGCAGTCCGAAGATCCGGATCTTGTTTCAGCATTTCAATCGACTTCGGGCTGTAAAATAGTAGCGTTCCAAATGTTATTAGCGTTATTAGGAACATTACTAGAAGACTTACGCCCCCAAATAGCGAGTGAGGATTGAGCACAAATCCTAATGCAGGGATGTAATCAGCGCTCAGCACGATAATGACCATGATCGCGAACACAATGTTTGCAATCATCAAAATACGAAAGGTTCGCGGAAGTCCTCGGTCGTCCATAATTCTAGTCCTTTAGTTTAACGCGGTTTGCAACCGCATAACGTTCCATCCATTGCTTGTTTCATCGTATTGAGCGTTTCAGCTAAGTAAGCTGGTGCGTCACGCAAGCTTTCTTTCGATAGCGGTGAGCTATCAACACCACCGTGTTCGAATGCATAGCCATGCGTAATGGCGTGTCCGACCCCGCCCCAATACTGAAAGCCTCGGTGTTCTGGAGAAGTTGAATCCATGGCAGCATGCAACGCCATGCCCAGAAAGAAATATGCTTGAACCCAATCAGCTGGATATTGCGATTTAACCAAGTTTTGGTAGGCACCGACGTATGCCGAAACATAGCTACACATCATTTCTTTCGCTTTTTCCTTACCCCAGACTTTTGAGCTCATCGCATGCATGTATGAATACTTGTCGGTTTGGAATCTCGCGGAATCTGCGAAAGCGCTTCCAGCCTTCATCTGGCCAATGAAACCATATTGGCCTTTCAGTTGGGGCATAGCCACTTTAACTAGCTCATCTATGAAATAGTTATGTGCTTCTGTTGACCATAATCCGAGCGGATCAATCCATCTGAGTGGGTTGTTGTCGACGTAAGTGTAGGTATTTAACCCACCGGCAAGCCCGATAGGATCAGAACTGATGTACCTGCCCGTCTTCGGGTCGTAGTATCTATGCCAGTTGTAATGCAGCCCCGTCTCTGAGTCATAATACTGCCCCGCCAGTATTCGCATAGACCCCTCCCCCCGTAGAACTCTTTTTGATTTGAGGTCGGCGTGATGAAGTTACTCCCTGGCGTTCAGACGTTCATCCCAGTCTACCGTGCTATCTTTTACGTTTTCCCCTTCCTGAATACAACAAGAAGAAATATGCCGATTGCAATTACAATGAGATCCACCCAGTATGGCGTGAATGGCATGATAATTCGATAAATAATAACCGCGAGCACAAGCACGCCTATTATTGCAGGCACAATCCAGACGGTTTTCTTTGTGTCACGGTTTTTCATTTAATCATTCCCCAGGCTGACATGTAGATTTCACCTCGCATTTCTCAAGAATTTCATTAACAGCTGCACCAATAATTGGGAAATTGACAATTGGGCTTGCCATCAGTGAAGCGGCGACACGTGCACCTGCAGCTGCTCGGCTCATTCCCCGTTTCTCAAGCCAAGCGGGTGATTCTTTGATGACCTTATCGCTCAGTATGTAGCTAGGTGTTTTAACTAGAAGTCCTAGGCTAAGTACACAGTTTGCGTATGCCGGTCAGACTGGCCACCCATTCCGGTTAAGGCTGGCCAGCGGTGCCGGTTAAGGTTGACCGGGACGCTGGTGCTGGCCATCTCTGACGTAGGATTCCTGCTGCGTCGTCTCAATCGCCCCCGGCCGCGCTTGGCGCACCCGTTCGATCGCCTCATAAGGCGGCAGCCCGAACTCGACCAAGATCCTTGCCGCCAGCAGGCCGGTCCTCCCGAGACCACCCTTGCAATGGATCACGATGCGGCCTCCCTCCCGCAGGGTCTGGTGCAGTGAGGACCGGCTCTTGGTCCACTTCTCCTCCCACAGGGCATCCGGTATCGCGCCATCGACGATGGGCAGACCATACCAAGCCATGCCATACCGCAAACAGGCATGGGGTAGCTCTGTTACTTCCAGCTCGACGTACTCGTGTGCCTCGATGAGGGAAATCAGTGCTGAACCACCCCAGCTACGGATGGCAGCCAGGTCTTTCTCGAGATCCCGGTCCCAGCTTCCGGTCATGGCCGTTTTCTGCTTCTTGCCAGGGCAGAAGGTCAGGCCGATGAGACCGGTGTGGCCGGGAACTGTCACGGCATCGATGCGTAAAGGGTGGGTATCGCTGGTGCGGGTCATTGCGTCTGCCTTACGGAATCACTCGCTAGTTACGCCCGCCACCTGGGTTGCCCGAAACACGGATTGTCACCGGCGCCACATAAAGCCGGCGTTGTCTCAGGGCCGAATACTCCCGGGCGACGAACCGGGCGAGGCGCTCCTTCTTGAACAGCGTGGCGCAGGGCCAGGCGCTCAGACGGAATGTGCTTTCGCTCACATCGAGGAAGAACCGTGTATCCACACCGCGGAAGGGTCGTTCATACACCACGTAGTACACTTGCTCCTCAAGCCGTTTGAGCTGCCGCTGGATATCCTTAGCCGTCAGTTTGGCGGAGGTCGGTGTCTTCGACTTCTTTCGCGGCGTTGGTTTCTTGTTCATCGGGCGGTCCTGTGCTTGCCTGCCGTCGATCGAGACCTGTGGGGTTGCCGGGCACGGATATTCATAGCCTTGCGTATCGTTTTCTCCAGCAGCTGGTTGTGCCAGTCAATGGAGGAATTGAGGCGGTGAAGAAAGGTATTCAGCAACTGCACCTGCGGTTGGCCGGCGCTCTGGAGATGGGTATCGATGGCGCGGTGGATTTCTACCTCCAGGTTGCTGCCTTTGCGGCGCGCGAGCTTCTTCAGCCACTTGATCTCGTAGTCCTTCAAGGGAAGGAACACGATCGTTTCCCGGGGCTCCTCGGTCGCGTCGAAGTCGAAGCGGCGACGCTCAGCCTGGCGCAGTCAGGCATAACCCGGAGGGCGGCGTTTCAGTTTGGGTTTTCTCACGGGCCAGTTATCGGGAGATCTCGCTGATCTGTTCGAGCATCCGTAACACCGTCTTGCGGTTGCCCTGGGCGAGTGCTTCATAGGGAGACAGCCTGTTATTGTCGAGTTGCACCGCGATGAGCCAGAGCGCGGCATCCTGGCGGTCATCGAAGGCCGCGACCACGCGCTTGGCCACCTCGGGGTCGAGCCGCTCCAGGCGCTGCAGCAGGTACTCCAGTTGCACCTCCCGCTCCTGCCCGAGGTACCGGGCGTCCCGGGCCAGGTGTTCCAGCGAATCGGCGAAGGGCGATGCTTCCTGCTCGACCCGGCGGATCCACTCCACGGTCCCGTGGGTGAAGCGGGCGCGGTATTCGATCCGTGCCTGGGTAGCGGTCTTGGCATGGAAGCGGAGATCCCCGTGGTAACCGGTATCCTCCGACGCCGGGGCACGGGCCGCCGGTCTGCCCTGCGGGTTGTTGAGCTTGCGGTGTATCTGCCGCAGCCGCCCGTCGGTGCCGAGGCAATAGTGGTCCAGCAGGCAGCGGAAGTTCAGGGTGTGGAACGTCCGCTCCTGGAACTCGGGGTCCGGGAGGGGGTAGTCGCAGCGGAGGGTATCGAAGAAGCTCATGCGGTCCGTCAGTTATTCTCCAACGTCAACACACAGCGCCTGTCCAGCAGCCTATCTTCCGGGGTATCGCAGGCCGCGTCCACATAGCGTCTGCCGTCCCTGAGCACGTACACGTAACCTCGCTGATCCTCGGTCTCCGGCACGGTGCCTTCCCAGATCTCGCAGAGAGGTTCGAGCTGCCAGCGCCCGGAGCCGTTCAGATGCCCCGGGCTCATGAGATCCACGGCCAGAAGGCTCAGCCGGGCGTCCAGCCGCAGCTCCTCCAGCAGCCGGACCTCCGACAGGAACATCATCTCCCGTAACGTGACTGGCTCGCCGTCCTCCTTGTGGGTTATCCCATAAACCACGTGCAGCCAGGGCACGTGCAGCCGGGTGCGGACGTAGGACCACAGCCGCTCGCCGCTATCCCGGAACTCGGGGTGGAGGGGGATCTCCGCCTGGTCGTGGGTTTCGAACATCTGGCCTCCCTGGAGTGATTGTTTTTGGGTATGCCCGCAAGGGGTTTTGTGGCCCAAATACTAAGGAATCCTTAGTATCGCGGCAAGCGCAATCCTAAGATTCTCTTAGCTCACGCCTCGTCGAGGGTCGGTGGTGAGCGAACGAATCAAGGCAAGGTCCCCGGTGGGACGGCGGTTGCGGAAAGCTAGAGAGGCCAAGGAAATTTCCCAGAAACGCCTGGGCATCCTGGCCGGCATGGACGAGTTCTCGGCCAGTGCCCGCATCAACCAGTACGAGCGCGACAAGCACGTCCCCGACTTCTCCATCGCCCGCCGTCTGGCCCGGGCGCTTGGCATCCCCGTGGTCTACCTGTATGCCGAGGACGATGATCTGGCGGAATTGCTTCTTTCCTACGCCCAGGCGAGCCGGAACCGGCGCGCCCAGGTGAAGCGGCTGTTGAGAAACGGCTGAAAGGCTGGCGTTACTTTATTTTCTGGACCCAGATTATCTTTTTTCAAAATCTTTTTTGTAGAACGTCACAATCACCTGACCATCGGCCGTTACCTTTTCATCCACATTTCGGATATCGCCTTTGTTGATAGCGAAAAAATCAAATGCATTTGCTGTTCTCTGTGAACGGATAGATAACAGAAGCGTTTTGATGATACCGACTATCATGAGATACCTTGCGTAGACCCTGTTTTTCCACCCAGGCCTTCGGGTAATCATTCCAAGCTTGATATCGGTCTGGCTGAGGCTTCTGAGCAAGGAAGCCTGTTTCTTTGGCAGCAAGAAAACCACCTTGCCTTCGCGAAATAATTTTGTCCTCAGTTCCGAATTGCCTGGTTCATCATATTTATTATTCATCAGAATTCGCTACTCAAGGTCCAGACAGTGTATCCCCATCACCACCGTCATGGCCTCCTGATTCAGGACAATATAATTCAGGAATCTTTTTCTGTGAGATCAATTTTATCAATCAGCTTAATGCCCTTAGCCTTCAGTACAATTTCCAGAAGCCAGAAGAGGAACGCAACACTCACTGCATAGAAAAATCTTCCGCTAGCAGTCTTAACGAATTTTCCAAGCAATGATTCAGGAGCGAGATACTGCATGAGGAGACCGGCAAGAAGAACTATAATGGCCAAACTCAGCCAAACGACGCCCACTTTTGTCATTTTGATTTTTACACTAGCCGCTGGATATTCATGTGACTTATATTTCATCCAGAGTTTTGTCAGTCCAAATAAAACCGCACCCAAGACAAGGATGAACACGCCAATTACAACTAATGCTTCCAAATCCATCTGAACTTATCTCTCAATAGCCACTTATCTGTGACAATTGATCATTGAGCAATTTATTTAATGGAATATGCCATAGATATCGCTCCCAATTGAGCCAGAGCCCCCTCGCGCTTGTTCATAGAGGTTGCTGATAGCCGATCCAGTTTCAACTCCACCGTATCCGGAAAGGAATAATGGAACGAGTACCGCGGCGGTGGCTGAGCTTACGGTCGCGCCTGCACCATACAAACCGTACGTTGTTGAAATTGAAAGCGATATTGATGAGGCGCCACCAGCGCCTCGCAACAGATCACGGGGCGTACGAATATCGGTCCCTGCTACGCAATTGGGCGCATCGCCCACGGCGGCGCCAATCCCAACATCCAAAATCTTGCCTCCGTATGCCGATTCTTCCGGCGTTCGTCCGAGTATGCGGCCGAGAATTCTTGCTATCCCTGCACCTATAACATGGCCTGTCGGGTCGGTCCATCTCAACGGATTGTTGGCGACGTAAACGTACGGGTTAATTTCTAGTGGTGGCTGACCCGGCATGCCCATGCCCGCCTGCCATCGCACCACATGTTCCGCAACACTCATCCTATCCGGGCTTATTCCGCGGCCCGTCTTCGGATCGTAGTAACGAGAATTCCAATAGTACAACCCGGTCTCGGCATCCGCATACATCCCCCCCAACCTCACATTATTCTCAACGGCCTGCAGGCTGATATACGCCTCCCCGAACGGCTCGTAGCTCGCTCGCCACACGGGCCTCCCGGTCTTGTCCGTCATGATATGCGGTGTGCCCAGATGATCCACGTGGTAATAATAGATCGTGTCGCCGTTGTCGATCCGACCGAGCAGCCGGTCTCCCAAGTAAACATAAGCCTTGGAGCCGCTGCCGTTCGACTCGTACAACAACTCTCCCGACGGCCCGTAGGCAAACACGGTCGTGCCGCCGGGGGTGACCTTTCGGGTGCGCTGGTCGAAGGCGTTGTAGGCATACCCCCAGATCGTCAGGTGTTCGTAGCCGTCGTAATACAGATACCCCAGTGCGCTGCCGGAGCGCACGCTCCCCGTGCCGTAATAAATCAGCCAATCAGTTCCGTACTGTGATAAATGATTCGTCCCATAATAGAGATAGTTAATGGTCTGGTTGAACTGGGTCTTGGTCCTGCGGCGGCCGTTGGCGAGGTAGCTGTAATCCAGCTGCCCATAGGAATTCGTCTGGCTATCGAAGGCGTAGGTCAACTGGTCCAGGGCGTCGTAGGCGAACGACTGCCCGGTGCCGTTGGAGTCGTTCAACTCCTGCACGTTGCCGGCATCGTCGTAATAGACGAGCTTGCCGCGGTAGCCAAGGCCGTAGAGCCAGGGGCGGTAGGCATAATCGAGGCGCTGTCCGTAATCCATGCCATTGCCGAAGTTGAAAGATTTGAGCGGCCCGAAGGGGTGGTGCTCAACGTTGTCGGCGAGTGCGGTATTCAGCGCGTTGACGCGGGTGACGTTGCCGAGGTTATTGTAGGTATAACTCACAACGATGTTGTTGGGATAGGTGATCGAAGCCAAGCGACCGCCGGGGGTGTAGCTGTAGCCGGTCGTCAAACCGG
Organism: Pseudomonadota bacterium; assembly: GCA_040755435.1. Lineage (GTDB taxonomy): Bacteria > Pseudomonadota > Gammaproteobacteria > Acidiferrobacterales > Sulfurifustaceae > Sulfuricaulis. Next base: position 12,639 of record JBFMBB010000023.1, read on the forward strand.
TGGTCAGGTCCTGCTGAGAAATACGCCGTCCCAAGCCGTCGTAGCCGAAGGCCAGGTGATCGGCGCCGTTTTGCCGGATCGCGCAGAGCGCGCCCGGGCGACAGGTGTCGTAAATATAGGTATAGGCCGGCGTGCCGGCGACCGAACTTTGCCTGCTGGTAACCCGGTTCAGCGCGTCGTAGAGGTAGGTCGTCACCTGCTGTAGCTGGTTGGTGACGGTCCGGACATTGCCGGCCGCGTCGTAGGTGTAGACCGTGTTGCCCCGGTCGGGGCTGACTTCCAGCAACCGGTTACCGAGATCGTCGTGACTGTATTGCGTGGCGAGGTTGTTGGGCGCCGTCACCGAGGCGATCCGGTCGTTCGCGTCGTAGGCGAAGTCGGTGTTCTGGTTGAGCGCGTTGACAGTGCGGAACAGACGGTTGAGGGCGTCGTATTGATGGGCGGTCACGTGCTGGTTGCCATCGGTCCGGCTCGTGAGATTCCCCACGGCGTCGTTCACCATGCCGGTGATGCTGCCGCTGCTGATGGTTTGCAAATGATTGCGCAGATCGTAGGCGTAGGTCGCCGCGCGCATCAACGCGCCGGATGAGTCATACGTGTTGTCTGCCGTGCGGTTGCCTTTCAGATCATAGCGGTAGTGGATATAGTTCCCCGTCGCGTCCACGATGAACCGCAGATCATGCGCCGCGTCGTACTGGTAGTTCAGCGCCACGCCGTCGGGATCAATGACTTGGCTCACGTCGCCCCAGGGGGTGTAGCTGTATTGAGTGGTGGCTGCGCCTCCCGATGTTGGCGTCCGGGTAATAGTCTTCACCCGGCCGCGGGGATCGTAACTATAGGTTGTCACCAGACCATTGGGATCGGTCATCTGTAACAATCGGCCGTTGGCGTCGTATTGGTCGTAGGTGGTGATGTGGCCCAAGGCATTCGTAACCTTCTTCAGCTGCCCGCAGCCCCCACCGGTGGTGCATTCGTAGTATTCCAGGGTAGTGACGTCTGACACGTCGGTGCGGGGGCCGTTGATGGAACTTATCTGGTGGGTAAAAGCGTTGTAGCTCAAGCCGACACTGCGGGAGACCGGCGTGCCTGTTGGCGTAAATCCGCGCTGGATGATCTGGGTTGGCAGGTTGGGATGGCCGGCATCGTCATAGACCAGTTCGGTTTCGAAGGTCTGTCCCGAAGCCACGCTCGGGCGGCGTATAAACCGGGGCAGGTCGAGGGTGGGGGAGAGATATTCGTAAGTCGTGATGCGTGCTACTCCAGTGGTGTTGCAATTAGCCGGGTTGCTCAAACAGGCGTTGCAGTCCGTTCCGAGCAATCCCTCAGTCTGGCTCAGCTTCTGGTTGGTGCCGTTGTAAGTCCAAAGGGTGACACGCCTTTCCTCGTTCTTGCGGCACAATAAACTGTTGTTCCCATCGAACACCTGCTGCACCGACTTCCCATCCGACTGATTGACCTTGTTGACCAGATTCTTCACTCCCAGGTTGGTGCTGAAGGTCATGACTTCTTGCATGTTCACCGGGTCGGTGACAGTGGTCTGAGTATCGGAGTCGTAGGCCAGCGTGAATCGCTCTTGCGGCGCGCCGTTGTCGGTCTGGGCGTGTTCGGTACGGATGGCTTTGCCGTTGTTTAGGTCACTGACATTGCTGTTGTTGTAGTAATAGGCGTAAGTAGCCAAGCGAGATTCGATCCCGCTACTGTCAACATAAGAGATTCCAGTTAAGTGATTTGGATAAGTGATGTTTTCATAAAAATAGAGTTTCGCTATGCTGTCAGGATAATCGACGCGGGTGAGATTATTGTTCGCGTCGTAGCTGTAGCTAATTACGTGACCGGCGGGGTCGACGATGGTAGAGACATGATTACTTGCATTGTAGCCGAAGGTGAGGGCAAGGCCGAAAATGTTGGTAACCGTGGAAAGCCTTCCACTCGTATCGTAGCTGTATGTAGTAGTTTGACCGGAGGGAGAGGATTCTGAGAGCAGTTTGCCGGTTGTGTCATAATGTTCGATAGAACCACCCATCAACGTGAGAGTGTAACCGGAGGCATCCTGGGTTAAGGTCAGCTCGGAATCGGGATCTCCGGTACAGCTGTTGTTGGCGCAGGAAAAGGGTTCGCCACGCCCGTCACCTGCTCTCACCTGCACGATGGAGCCCTGCAACTCTAAGCGCCTGTGAAACGGCGCGCTCCAACCGAATCCCATCCCCAAATCTTTATTCAACAGGCTGTTATAGGAGCGAGCAAAGGAAAAGGACGCATCGACACTACGGTAGTCCTCTTCCATTTGGAATTTATTTCCAGTGGCAGGATTACAAGGGTTGCCGGCACACTGTTTAGGAGAACCCAACGATTTTTCTATCTGTGGATTTAGATTTGTATTCGCCGGATACAAGAAGTCTTTAACGTATCCACCACCCACGCAAGGGGAATTTGCGAAATAAGCAAAACACCGCTGGCCATATTGTGAAGATACCGTGTAATCACCCCCACAAGTATCGCAAGGAACCATCACATTCGACGTACTCGCCTGCGCTGCTACACAAGCCGCCATGGCCGTATCAGCGTTCGGATATATCGTGTATGTCCAACATTCCTGATCTGCCAACACCAGGCGCGATGAGCACAAGATCAGCACTACACCTACACGAGTTAGAGTGGACTTTAGGGTCAGTAAGCGCACCCCGAGTGAAGTCCAGCAGAACCCAGAATTATTTTTGTTAGCCGCGCGTGACGCACGGCTCCATAACGCGGGATGTAACCGCCGCCAGAGTGACGGTACCATCGTGGCTTTCCTTGTGGTGATGCGCCGATTGTGGGGCGCTTTTTTATTGCAGGTTTTCTATTTTTTGCGTACATATTTCGCTGTGCAATCCGATAGCCGTCAAGTTCCATTTGATGTAAAGCTTTATCAGTGAATGCTGAAATATCGGCGGAACAAAGGGTTGGGTATGTATTTTGAATTGGATTAATGTCCGGGTTCCCACCGAAACCTGCCCTCGAATGGCGCAATCGGGGGGGGGGGGGGATGACGGCCAATTCTTTAAATTATCTTTAACACATTCTCCGGTGGTCTTCCCAGTGCCGCCTTGTTCCCCGCCACCACGATCGGCCGCTCCATCAGCCGCGGATATTTGATCATGGCGCGAATGATCTCGGCGTCGGTGACATCCGGATTGTCGAGCTTCGCCTGTTTGTATTCATCTTCTTTTGTGCGCAGCAACCCGCGCGGCGATATGCCCAGCAGCTTGAGCAGGCGCTTGAGTTCCGTCTCCGTCGGCGGCGTGACCAGATATTCGACGATTTTGGGTTTGATGCCGCGTTGCTCCAGCAGCGCCAGCGTCTGGCGCGATTTGGTGCAGCGGGGATTGTGGTAGATGGTGACGGACATCGGGCCTCCGGATTCATGATGTGCCCTGATTTTTACCGCTCCAAAGCGCCGCCGGCAAGTGCCACCGGCGCAATTCGGCTAACATAAGGACATGAACTTTCTCAGGACGCTGGAGAAGCTGCTGCTGCGGGTGGTGCAGCGCTTCCGCGAGGACCGCTGCACGCGCGTGGCCGGGGCGCTGTCGTTCACCACGCTGCTGGCGCTGGTGCCGCTGACGGCAGTCACCTTCGCGGTGCTGTCCGGCTTCGAGGTCTTCGGTTCGTGGATGGCGCTGGTGCAGGAATTCATCTACGGCAATTTCGTCCCGGCCGCGGGCGAGGCCGTCAGCCGCTACCTGCAGAAATTCGCCGCCAACACCGGCAAGCTCACCGCCTGGGGCCTGCTGCTGCTGTTCCTGACCTCGCTCATGCTCATGGCCACGATCGAGCGTGTGTTCAACGACATCTGGCACGTGCCGCAGACGCGCAAGCACCTGCACCGCTACCTGGCCTATGCCGCGGTGCTGGTGATCGGGCCGGTGCTGATGGGCATCAGCCTGTGGTCCACCTCGCAGCTGGTGTCGTTGCCGTGGTTCGCGCGCCAGGCGCCGCTCGGGGGTCTCAAGGTGTTCCTGCTGGCGGTGTCGCCGGTGGTGTTCGAATGGCTGGCGTTCTGGGCGCTGTACGTGATCGTGCCGAACTACCGCGTACGGCTGCGTCACGGCCTGATCGGCAGCCTGTTCACCGTGATCGTGTTCGAGATCGCCAAGCGCATGTTCGCGCTGTTCGTGGTGAATTTTTCCGCCTACAAGACCATCTACGGCGCGGTGGCGGCGCTGCCGGTGTTTCTCATCTGGATCTACCTGTCGTGGACCATCATCCTGGCGGGCGCGGTGCTGACGGCGACCCTGCCCGAGTGGCGCCGCCCGCAGGCGGTGCGCCGCTGGCGGCGCCGGCGCACGGACGGGACGTAAGTCAGGTGTTCAGGATGTCGAAGCTGAACTGCTCGAAGGAGTGACTGGCCTCGACGAGCCGCGTGGGCGCGATGCGGTACAGGCGGTAACCGTTGTCCATGTATACGCCGGTGTCCGGCCGGAACACACCGCGGTGCGTGACCAGCGTCTGCGGCTGTTTGAGCGGCTTGATCTCCGGCAGCAGCAGCCCCGGCAGGAAATCGCTTTCCTTGCCTGCTTCGTTCACCGTCTTGATCACCACCGGATCGGCGCGCGGGGCCAGATGCTGGATGCCGATCTCGATGTTCGACATGCCGGTGCTGCGCACCCAGCGGATGACGCCCACGCTCCACGGATTGCCTTCCCCCGGCGTGCGCGTGATCAGCAGGTCGCCGACCTGGATGTGCAGCTGGATTTGCCCGTCCTTGGAAAGCGACAACCCGCCGGCGCCCTCGTCCTGCACCTCCCAGGTGGACAGTTCCCGCCCCGGGATGCGGATGTCCTTGTGCCGGATCACCTCGGACGCGAGCTGGGTGCGCTGCGGCTCCGGGCCGACGAAGGTCGAGCTGACGACGAATTTTTTTCCACCGTTGATCCAGTAATTGATCCGGTCCATGCCGATGGCGATTTCCGCGCGGCGGCCGGTGGCCGGGCTGCGGCGGAAGGCGCGTTGCGGATTGACGCCCCAGGCGCTGACCAGCCGCCGCAGCAGGTCCTGACCGCTTTCCTGGAAAAAGTTTTCACGCAGTCCCTCGGCCGGCGGCGTTTCGCCGTTGGCGAGCTGCGTGAGCTGCGCGTGCACCTGGCGCGCCAGCTCGATGGTGTTGAGGATGCGGTAACGCTGCGGATCCTCGGGGACGGTGCCGGCGGTGTAGGCGATGCCGGCGTGATCGTTGTCGCGGTCGATCAGGAACTGGCAGGTGGGATTGTAGGCGCTGGTGGCCGCGGTCAGTTGCGCCAGCGGCGCCCAGCGGTCGAGATAATGATGCGCCCAGTCCGCCATGCGCGGCGGCAGGTGGTAGGGGTCGCTGAAGTCGAGCAGCAGTGCCTGCTTGTAGGCATGACTCACGCTGCACGAGGGCCAGGTCTTGTTGAAGTCATCCTTGACGCCGGTTTCGGCGAGACCGAGATGTTCCGCGTGCGCGTACAGCGCATGGATTTCCTTCCAGACCCCCTGTGGGCAGGGCGAATAGGTCTGGTAGGAAACCGCGAGCGCGTCGGTGAGGCAACGGATGGCGCGCTGGATTGCCAGCGCCTGCGGCAACGCCGCTTCACGCGCGCCGGGCACGGATGACAGGCCGAGCACGACGCGCTTGTAGCCGTTCGCCAGCTCCAGCTGGAACTGGCGATTCTGTTCGGCCACGCTCTTGTGTTTTTCGGAAAGCGGCAGCGGCAGGCCGGAGTATTGTTTGGTGAATTCCAGCGACAGCTGGCTGACCGGATAGCGGAACAGTTCCAGCAGTTCCAGCCGCAGCCGCGGGTCGTAATCGACGCGGTTGTGCAGCGAGAGCGCGGTGAACAGCTTGCGGCCGGTTTCGGCGACGTTCAGCAGCGGCAGTTCGTCGAGCCACTTCCTGACCTTCTGCGGTTGCAGCTCGACGTCGCCGGCGGGGCGCTCGGTCAGATTCGGTACGGCAAGGCTCAGGGGCATACGGCGTCGAGGCGGCGTCGGGTTTTCATCTATTCCGAAGTGTAGACGCCGCGCCGGCGCCGTGTTGCGCCGTGCGTGACCGGAATTACGGGTTTTCTAGCGGCGGGGAGAGGTGATATTGCCGTCGATGGCGGCGCGCTCGACCAGGCGGTCGAAATCGGCCGTGCTCATCAGGCCCTTTTCCGCGACGATGTCGCGCACAGGCCGCCCGCTGCGTTCGGATTCCTTGGCCACCTCGGCGGCGGCGGCATAACCGATGGAGGTGTTGAGCAGGGTGGCCAGCCCCACGCTGGTGTGTGCCAGCTCGCGGCAGCGTTCACGGTCGACCTTGAGGCCGCGCAGGCCTTTTTCGGTCGCGGCGTTGATGGCCTGCGTGAGCCAGTCCATGGCGTCGAACAGCGCCGAGCCCAGCGCCGGCATCATGACGTTCAGTTCGAGCTGTCCCGCCTGCGTCATCATGGCGACGGCGTGATCCTGCCCCAGCACCTGGTAGCACACCTGGTTCAGCATTTCGAACATCACCGGGTTGACCTTGCCCGGCATGATCGACGAGCCCGGCTGCACCGCCGGCAGTTCGACCTCGGCGAAGCCGGTGCGCGGGCCGGAGGCGAGCAGGCGCATGTCGTTGGCGATGCGCGTCAGCTCCAGCGTCAGCGCGCGGATGGCGCCGGAGAGCTGTTGCAGGTCGTGCATCGACTGCATCTGCGCCGCGAGATTATCGGCGGAGCGGACCGGCTCGCCGGTGAGGCGCGCGAGTTCTTCCGCGACATGCACCGCGTAGCCGGGGACGGTGTTGAGCCCGGTGCCGGCGGCGGAGCCGCCGAGCCCGGTTTCACACAGCAGCGGAATCACGGCGCGCAGCTGGTGTGCGCTGCGGCGCAGGATCCAGGCGTAAGCGCCGAATTCACGGCCGAGAGTGGTCGGCACGGCATCCTGCAGATGCGTGCGCCCGCTCTTGACGGTGTTGGCTTCGTTGCGCGCGATGGTCTCATAGGTATCGGCCATGCGGTGCACGGCCTCCAGCAGGCGCGGCAGCTTGGCCAGCGCCGCCAGGCGGATCGCCGTCGGGATGGTGTCGTTGGTGCTTTGCCCCATGTTGACGTGATCGTTGGGGTTGACCGGCTTGTATTCGCCCTTCCTGCCGCCGAGCGCGACGTTGGAGATGTTGGCAATCACCTCGTTGGTATTCATGTTGTGCGAGGTGCCGGCGCCGGCCTGGAAGCGGTCGACCACGAATTCGCCGTGATACTTGCCCTGAATGATCGCGTCCGCCGCGTCCACGATGGCCCGGGCCAGGCGCGGTTCCAGCGCCCCGGCGGACTGGTTGACCGCCGCGGCCGCGCGCTTGATGCGGGCATGAGCGATAATGAAGTCGGTGTCGGGCCGCCTCCCGGAAATCGGGAAGTTTTCCACCGCCCGCGCCGTCTGTATTCCGTACCAGGCGTCGGCCGGAACCGGGTATTCGCCCAGCGTGTCTTTTTCGGTGCGGAATTTTTGGCTCATCGGGCGCTCCAATCCTGTGGGCGGATTATAAGTAGGCCGCCGCGGGAATGCATCCGCGCCCGGTATCCATGAACAGGTTATCAGGAGGTCACGTGTTTCAGCGAATCAGGTGGTTGGTCGTGTTATTGATGATGGCGCCCGTGCTGGCGATGGCGGCGGGCCCGGATCTCAGGCTGCGGGACGTCGAGGGCCGGGAGCGCAACGTCAACGAATTCGTCGGCCAGGGCAAATGGACCATCGTGGCGGTGTGGTCCTCCGACTGCCCCATCTGCCGGCGCGATATTCATCATATGACCTTCTTTCACGACGAGCACCGCAAGAAAAACGCCACGGTGCTGGGGTTTTCCATAGACGGCTACCATAACCGGGCCAAGGCCAAAGGATTCATCGAGGACCAGAGCCTGAATTTTCCGAACCTGGTCGGCGAGCCGGAAGACGCCAGCCGCCTGAGCGGCGCCATGTTCATCGGCACGCCGACTTATTATTTCTTCTCCCCGGAGGGCAGGTTCATGACCCAGCGCATCGGACCGGTGACGCAGGCCCAGGCGGAGCAAATCCTGGGCGATCTGGAGAAGCAGCGCCAGAAAACGCTTTAAGAATTCTGAAAATTGGCCACAGAGGTCACAGAGTACACAGAGATTAAAAGAAGCGGCATTTACTCTGTGACCTCTGTGGCTAAAATTCATATTCGATGAATCGCTGCAGGCATTTCCTGGTCTCCGGGCAGGTGCAGGGCGTGTTCTTCCGCGCCTCCACGGAAGCCGCCGCGCGCCGGCTCGGCCTCACCGGCTGGGTGCGCAATCTCCGTGACGGACGCGTGGAGCTGGTGGCTTGCGGCGAGGAAGCGCCGCTCGAGGAACTGGAACGCTGGTTGTGGCAGGGGCCGCCACGGGCGCGCGTGACGCAGGTCGAGGCAAAGGAAACCGTGGCGCAGCCGTTCGACGGATTTTCCGTGCGCGGCTGAGACTACTGCGGGAACCAGCGGGTCTTGTAGGCCTTGTCCACCTTGAAGGAATATTTGCTCTCGCGCGTGCCGTTGTAGCGTTTGAGCGCCGCGTGCAGGTTGCCTTTTTCCTTCTGCAAATAATATTTCAGGATGGTGCAGCCGAAACGCAGGTTGGTCTGGACGCGGAACAGGCTGTCGCCGGGCTTGCCGATCTCCTTGAGCCAGAACGGCATGACCTGCATCAGCCCGCGCGCGCCGGCCACGGAGATCGCGTACTGGCTGAAATTGCTCTCCACCTCGATCACCGCCAGCACCAGTTCCGGCGGCAGGTCGGCGCGGCGCGCCTCGTAGTGCACGTTCTTGAGCAGTTCGATGCGGAACGCCGGATCCGGCACGCGCTTCTCCAGCCGCTGCGACATGTCGGCGAGCCAGACCTCGCCGTCGAACCGGTCGTGGAAGCTGTCGGTCTCGAGCGCCGCCTGCTTCACCAATGCGCGCAGTTCCGGGTCGACCGCCTCCGGCGTGGGTCCGACCGCGGGCGCGCCACGGGAGGCCTGTGCCGCGCCGGGCACAGAGAAGCCGCCAGACAGCAGAGAGGCCAGCAGGAGCGCGATTGCGATGCGGGATTTCATAAATTCGTCTCTCATGGAATTATAGGTGTTTAAAACCCGCCGCCGCGACCCCATCCAGACGGAATCCCGACAGGAACGACGATCACCATGGCCGAGCCCACGCCCATCACGACCACCGACGCCGCGCCCCGGACGGACGGCGTGGCGGACTGGCTCGCCGCCGGCCGCCCCGCGCCGGAACAGGAAATCCTGCGCCGGGCGGTGGCGCTCGCCGAACGCGCGCACGCGGGCCAGCGGCGTGCCTCGGGCGAGCCCTATGTGCAGCATTCGCTGGCGGTGGCGAAAATCCTTGCCGAGCTCGGCATGGACCACGAGACGCTGGCAGCGGCGATCCTGCACGACGTGGTGGAGGACGGCGGCGTCGCGCCCGAGGACTTGAAAAACGGATTCGGCGCGTCCATCGCCGGCCTCGTCGACGGCGTCACCCGGATGAAGGTGATCCAGGAATTCCAGGCCGAAACCGCCGGCTCGCGCCGCGAGCATGCCCAGGCCGAGAGCCTGCGCAAGATGCTGCTGGCCATGGCCGAGGACGTGCGCGTGGTGTTCATCAAGCTCGCCGACCGGTTGCACAACATGCGCACGCTGTCGGCGTTGCCGGAGGAAAAGCAGAAGCGCATCGCGCGCGAAACCATGGACATCTTCGCGCCGCTGGCCAACCGTCTCGGCATCTGGCAGATGAAGTGGGAGCTCGAGGACCTGGCCTTCCGCTATCTCGAGCCCGCGACCTATCGTCAAACCGCCGACTTCATCGCCGAGCGCCGCGAGGATCGCGAGGCCTATATCGCCGGTTTCGTCGAGACTCTGTCGCGCGAGCTGGCTGGTTCCGGGATCACGGCCGAGGTCACGGGCCGGCCGAAACACATCTACAGCATCTGGCGCAAGATGCAGCGGAAGGCGAAACACTTCGAGCAGATCTACGACGTGCGCGCGGTGCGCGTGCTGGTCGACAGCGTGCGCGACTGTTACGCCGCGCTCGGCGTGGTGCATACGCTGTGGCAGCACATCCCCGGCGAATTCGACGATTACATCGCCACGCCCAAGGAAAACGACTACCGCTCGATTCACACCGCCGTGATCGGACCGCAGGGCAAGACCGTGGAGGTCCAGATCCGCACGCGCGAGATGCACCAGCAGTCGGAACTGGGCGTGGCCGCGCACTGGCGCTACAAGGAAGGCGCGCGCCACGACCGCGGCTACGACGCCAAGATCGCCTGGCTGCGCAACCTGCTCGAATGGAAGGACGAAGTCGCCAGCGCCAGCGATTTCGTGGACCAGTTCAAGTCCGAGGTGTTCAGCGAGCGCGTGTACGTGTTCACGCCCAAGGGCAAGATCGTGGACCTGCCGGCCGGCAGCACGCCGCTCGACTTCGCCTACGATATCCACACCAGCGTCGGACATCGCTGCCGCGGCGCCAAGGTCAACGGCCAGATGGTGCCGTTGACGCACGTGCTCACGACCGGCGACCGCGTCGAGGTGCTGACCGTCAAGGAGGGCGGCCCGTCGCGCGACTGGCTGTCGCCGCACCTGGGTTACCTGCACACCTCCAAGGCGCGCTCGCGGGTGAACCACTGGTTCCGCGAGCAGAACTACGAGGTCAGCGTCACAGCCGGCCGCGCCGTGCTGGAGCGCGAGTTCCACCGCCTCGGCATCGGCGACGTGAAGTTCGAGAAACTGGCGCAACGCTTCCAATTCCAGAAAGTCGATGACTTCCTGGAGGCCACCGGCCGCGGCGACGTCAAGCCGGCGCAGATCATGAATGCCCTGCAGGAAATGCTGGGACAGGATTT
>JBFMBB010000024.1:0-23206 GCA_040755435.1 Pseudomonadota bacterium
GGCCGCGCTCCGCGCTTAACATTCGCTGCGCGAATGTTAACCTCCACTGAAATTCATCGTGAACGCAACATAAGCGGCGTTATGGAAAAGGTTGAACATCGTGGCTGAGATTCGGAATTACACGATGAATTTTGGGCCGCAGCATCCGGCGGCCCACGGAGTATTGCGCCTGGTGCTGGAGCTGGATGGCGAGGTGGTGATGCGCGCCGATCCGCACATCGGCCTGCTGCATCGCGCCACCGAGAAGCTGGCCGAGTGCAAGCCGTACAACCAGTCCATCGGCTACATGGACCGCCTCGACTACGTGTCGATGATGTGCAACGAACATCCCTACGTGCTCGCCATCGAGAAGCTCCTCAACGTCGAGCCGCCGTTGCGCGCGCAATACATCCGGGTGATGTTCGACGAAATCACGCGCCTGCTGAATCACATTTTCTGGATCGGCGTGCACGCCCTCGACATCGGCGCCATGACCGTGTTCCTGTACGCGTTCCGCGAGCGCGAGGACCTGTTCGACATCTACGAGGCGGCGACCGGGGCGCGCATGCACGCCACCTATTACCGTCCGGGCGGCGTGTACCGCGACCTGCCGGACACCATGCCGCAATACCAGCCCTCGAAGCTGCGCAGCGCCGCCGACCTCGAGCGCCTCAACGCCAACCGCCAGGGCTCGCTGCTCGACTTCATCTGGGATTTCACCGAGCGCTTCCCGAAGCACGTGGACGAGTACGAGACCCTGCTGACCGACAACCGCATCTGGAAACAGCGCACCGTCGGCATCGGCGTGGTGTCGCCGGAGCGCGCCCTGCAGCTCGGCTTCACCGGCCCGATGCTGCGCGGCTCGGGCGTGGAGTGGGACCTGCGCAAGAAGCAGCCCTACGAGGTTTACGACCGCCTCGATTTCGACATCCCGGTCGGCGTCAACGGCGACTGCTACGACCGTTACCTGGTGCGCGTCGAGGAGATGCGCCAGTCGAACCGCATCATCCGCCAGTGCGTGGAATGGCTGCGCCGCAACCCCGGGCCGGTGATGACCGCCGACCACAAGGTGGCGCCGCCGAGCCGCGAGGACATGAAGGCCGACATGGAATCGCTGATCCACCACTTCAAGCTGTTCACCGAGGGTTACTGCATCCCGGCGGGCGAGGCCTACGCGACCATCGAGCATCCCAAGGGCGAGTTCGGCGTGTACCTGGTGTCGGACGGCGCCAACAAGCCGTACCGCGTGAAGCTGCGCACCGCCGGCTTCCCGCATCTCGCGGCGATGGACGAGATGTGTCGCGGCCACATGATCGCCGACGTGGTGGCGATCATCGGCACCCTGGATATCGTGTTCGGGGACATCGACCGATGAAGCCGCAAGCGAAAACATCCGTGAAGACCGGCCTGCTGTCGGAAGCCTCGCGCGCCGAGATTGACCGCTGGGTTGCGAAGTATCCGACCGACCGCAAGCAGGCCGCGGTGATGGCGGCGCTGCGCATCGCCCAGGACCAGAACGGCGGCTGGCTGTCGACGGACCTGATCGAGGCGGTGGCGCAATACCTCGAGATGCCGCCGATCGCGGCGCACGAGGTGGCGACGTTTTACACCATGTACGACCTCAAGCCCGTGGGACGTCACAAGGTTTGCGTCTGCACCAATATTTCCTGCCAGCTGAACGGTTCCGGCCGCATCATGGACCACCTGCGGAAAAAGCTCGGGGTCAACGCCGGCGAGACCACGCCGGGTGGCAAGTTCACGCTCAAGGAAGTCGAATGCCTGGGCGCCTGCACCGGCGCGCCCATGATGATGGTGGACAAGACCTATCACGAGAATCTCACGCCCGAAAAGGTGGACGAGATTCTGGACAAGCTGGAGTAGCGCCGTGGCGAACGAACTCTGTTTCCGCAATCTCCATCTCGACCAGCCGTGGCGCCTGGCGACGTACCAGGGTGCCGGCGGTTACGAGATGTGGAAAAAGATCCTGAAGGAAAAGACGCCGCCCGAGAAGATCATCGAGGAGCTGAAGAAATCGGCGCTGCGCGGACGCGGCGGCGCGGGCTTCTCCACCGGCCTGAAGTGGTCGTTCATGCCGAGGAATGCGCCGGGCCAGAAGTACATCGTGTGCAATTCCGACGAGGGCGAGCCGGGCACGTGCAAGGACCGCGACATCCTGCGCTACAACCCGCATGCCCTGGTCGAGGGCATGGCCATCGCCGGTTACGCCATCGGCGCGACCGTGGGTTACAACTACATCCGCGGCGAGTTCTGGGAACCGTACGAGCGCTTCGAGGCCGCGCTGCAGGAGGCCTACGCGGCCGGCCTGCTGGGCAAGAACGTCCTCGGTTCGGGCGTGGACTTTGACTTGTATACGCATCTGGGCGCCGGCGCCTATATCTGCGGCGAGGAAACCGCGCTGCTCGAATCCATCGAGGGCAAGAAGGGCCAGCCGCGCTTCAAGCCGCCGTTTCCGGCGAATTACGGTTTGTTCGGCCGTCCCACCACGATTAATAATACCGAGACGCTGGCCTCGGTCCCGGACATCATGCGTCACGGCGCCGACTGGTTCCTCGGGATCGGCAAGCCGAACAACGGCGGGCCCAAGCTGTTCTCGGTCTCGGGCCACGTCAACAAGCCCGGCAACTATGAAGTGCCGCTCGGCACGCCGTTCGCGAAGCTGCTGGAAATGGCCGGCGGCGTACGCCACGGTCATCACCTCAAGGCGGTGATTCCCGGCGGTTCCTCGGCCAACGTGCTGCCGGCCGGGATCATGATGGAAGTGACCATGGATTACGACGGGCTGGCCAAGGCCGGTTCCATGCTGGGCTCGGGCGGCGTGATCGTGATGGACGACAGCACCTGCATGGTGCACGCGCTGGCGCGCATCGCGCATTTCTATTACGAGGAATCCTGCGGCCAGTGCACGCCGTGCCGCGAAGGCACCGGCTGGATGTCGCGCGTGATCCATCGCATCGAGCACGGCCAGGGCCGGCCGGAGGATCTCGACATGCTCACCGACGTCGCCTCCAACATCGAGGGCCGCACCATCTGCGCGCTCGGCGACGCCGCGGCCTGGCCGGTGAAAAGTTTCATCAAGCATTTCCGCAACGAATTCGAATACCACATCGAGCACCGCCGCTGCATGCCGGGAACGCACGGGAGCCACGCATGAGCGCGAATCCGAAGGACATCAAGACGCCGCCGGCCTCCGACACGGTCACCATCGAGGTCGACGGCCGCAAGCTGCAGGCACGCAAGGGCCAGATGCTGATCGAGGTGACCGACGCTTCCGGCATCTACATCCCGCGCTTCTGCTACCACAACAAGCTGTCGGTGGCGGCCAACTGCCGCATGTGCCTGGTGGACGTGGAAAAGGCCCCCAAGCCGATGCCGGCCTGCGCCACGCCGGTGATGGACGGCATGGTGGTGCACACCCGCTCCGACAAGGCGCGCGCGGCGCAGAAAGGCACGATGGAGTTCCTGCTGATCAACCATCCGCTCGACTGCCCGATCTGCGACCAGGGCGGCGAGTGCGAATTGCAGGACCTGGCGGTGGGCTACGGCAAGGACGCCTCGCGTTACGCCGAGATGAAGCGCATCGTCAAGGACAAGGACATCGGTCCGCTGATCGCCACCGAAATGACGCGCTGCATCCATTGCACGCGCTGCGTGCGCTTCGGCGAGGAAGTCGCCGGCGTCATGGAATTCGGCGGCCTGGGTCGCGGCGAGCACACGGAGATCCGCACCTTCCTCGACCGCAGCGTGGACTCCGAATTGTCCGGCAACGTCATCGACCTGTGCCCGGTCGGCGCGCTGACGTCCAAGCCGTTCCGCTTCAGCGCCCGCACCTGGGAGCTGCAGGACCATGCCTCGGTCAGCCCGCACGATTGCGTCGGCGCCAACATCATCGTGCAGACGCGCCGCGGGCGTGTGATGCGCGTGCTGCCGCGCGCGAACGAGGCCATCAACGAATGCTGGCTGGCGGACCGTGACCGTTTCAGCTACGAGGCCCTGAACGGCGAAGACCGCCTGCGGGTGCCGATGATCCGTCGCGGCGCGGAATGGGAAGAGACCGACTGGACCACGGCCCTGGAATTCACCGCCGCGGGGCTGCGCAAGACGCTGGAAGCGCACGGGCCCGACGCGCTGGGCGCGCTGGCTTCGCCCGGTTCCACCTCGGAAGAATTCTATTTATTGCAGAAGCTGGTGCGCGCGCTCGGCAGCGGCAACGTGGATCACCGCTTGCGCCAGACGGATTTCAGCGATGATGCGGCCACGCCCGCCGCGCCGGCGCTGGGCCGGCCGATCGCGGAATTGGAAAGCCTCGATGCCGCGCTGCTGGTCGGCGCCAACCCGCGCAAGGACCAGCCGTTGCTCAACCTGCGGCTGCGCAAGGCCGCGCTCAAGGGCGCGAAAATTTTCGCCATCAATCCGCTGGATTACGACTTCAACTATAAACTCGCTGGCCAGATTGCCGGCGCGCCAACAGATATATTGCGCGCGCTCGCCGGGGTCGCCTCCGCCATGGCGGCGCTTAAGAATTCTTCCCTGCCGGCGGCGCTGAAACAGCGTTTCGGCGATATCAGGCCGGGGGCGGCGGAACAGGCCATGGCGCAGGCGCTTTCGCAGGCCAGGAATGCGTCGATCCTGCTCGGTAGCTTCGCGCTCGGCCATCCGCAGGCGGCGACGTTGCGCGCGCTGGCGCAATTCATCGCCGAAGCGTCCGGCGCGACATTCGGCCAGCTGCCGGAGGCCAATGCCGTGGGCGCCTGGCTCGCCGGCGCCGTGCCGCACCGCGGCGTGGCGGGACATTCGGCGACCCAGGGCCGGCACGCGCTGGACATGCTGCGTCAGCCGCGTCAGGCCTATTTATTGTTCGGCGTCGAGCCGGAGTTCGATTGCCTCGACGGCGCGGCCGCCGCCGCGGCGATGGACAAGGCGGACTTTGTCGTCATGCTGACGGTGTTCAAGCCCTCGCCGTATCGCACGCGCGCGGTCGAATACGCCAACGTGTGGCTGCCGCTCGCGCCCTTCACCGAGACCGACGGCAGCTTCGTCAATATCGAAGGCCGGTCGCAATCGTTCGCGGCCGCGGTTCCGCCGCTCGGCGAGTCGCGGCCGGGATGGAAAATCCTGCGCATGCTCGGGCATGTCCTGAAGCTGCCCGGCTTCGAGCAGGCGGATATAAAAGAGGTGCGGCAGGAGCTGCAGCCGCCGGCGGTTGCCGCGGCGTCCTCCGCGTTTGTTCCGCCGCCGGAAGATCCCGCAATGACGCCCGCGTCCGGCCAGCTGATGCGTCTGGCGGAAGTGCCCATGTACGCCATCGATCCCTACGTGCGGCGCGCGCCCGCGCTGCAAAAAACCGCCGACAACCCGAAGCCCGCGGCGCGCCTGAACGCGGCACAGGCCGGCAAGCTCGGTTTCCGGGGTGGTGAGAGCGTGCAAGTCGAGATGGCGCAGGGGACCGCGCGTCTCGATCTGGCGCTGGATGAACGCGTGCCGGACGGCTGCGTGCTGGTCCCCGCCGGATACCCGGAGACATCCATGCTCGGCGCGCACGGTCCGGCGACCGTGAAGGCGGCCCCATGAGCACCATGTTGGTCGAGTTCTGGAGCATGTTCCCGGGATGGTCGCAGATCGCGCTGATCAATCTCGGCAAGATCGTGCTGATTCTCGCGCCGCTGCTGTTGTCCGTGGCCTACCTGACCTACGCCGAACGCAAGATCATCGGCTACATGCAGGTGCGCATCGGTCCGAACCGTGTCGGCCCCAAGGGCTGGCTCCAGCCCATTGCCGATGCGGTCAAGCTGCTGGTCAAGGAGATCATCATCCCGGCCCGGTCGAGCCGCTACCTGTTCGTGTTCGCGCCGATCATGGCCTTCGGACCGGCGCTGGCGGCGTGGGCGGTGATTCCGTTCACCGACACGATGTGGCTCACCAACATCGACGCCGGCCTGCTGTACGTGCTGGCGCTGACCTCCATGGGCGTGTACGGCGTCATCATCGCCGGCTGGGCATCGAACTCGAAGTACGCCTTCCTCGGCAGCCTGCGCTCGGCAGCCCAGATCGTGGCTTATGAAATCGCCATGGGCTTCGCGCTGGTGGGCGTGCTGATGGCGGCCGGCAGCCTCAACCTGCGCGAGATCGTGCTGGCGCAGAGCGGTGGGCCGCACCAGTGGTACCTGCTGCCGCTGCTGCCGTTGTTCATGGTGTATCTCATCTCCGGCGTGGCGGAAACCAACCGCGCGCCGTTCGACGTGGCCGAGGGCGAGTCCGAGATCGTCGCCGGGTTCCACGTCGAGTATTCCGGCATGGCCTTCGCCATTTTCTTCCTGGCCGAGTACGCCAACATGATCCTGATCGCGGCGCTGACGTCGGTCATGTTCCTGGGCGGCTGGCTGTCGCCGTTCGAGGGCCTGCCCGCCGGCATCCTGGCCACGCCCATTATCGGCACCGTGCTCGGCAACGGCGTCCACTGGCTGCTGCTCAAGATCAGCTTCGTGCTGTTCCTGTTCCTGTGGTTCCGCGCCACGTTTCCGCGGTATCGTTACGACCAGATCATGCGCCTCGGGTGGAAGGTGTTCATCCCGGTGACGCTGGTGTGGATCGGCGTGATGGGCGGCGTCATGTTCCTTACGCCCTGGGGGTTCATCTTCCACTGAACCGGAAGAGAAAACAGCCATGCTCAATGCCTTCAAGCGCTATCTGAACACGTTCCTGCTCTATGAGCTGGTCAAGGGCCTCATGCTGACGGGGCGCCACCTGTTCGCGCGCAAGTTCACGGTGCAGTACCCGGAGGAGAAGACCCCGATCAGCCCGCGTTTCCGCGGCCTGCACGCGCTGCGCCGCTACCCCAACGGCGAGGAACGCTGCATCGCCTGCAAGCTGTGCGAGGCGGTGTGCCCGGCGGCGGCAATCACCATCGAGTCCGAAGTGCGCGCCGACGGCACGCGCCGCACCACGCGCTACGACATCGACCTGTTCAAGTGCATCTACTGCGGATTCTGCGAGGAATCCTGCCCGGTGGACTCGATCGTCGAGACCCGGCTTTTCGAGTTTCATTTCGAGAATCGCGGCGAGCACGTGATTCACAAGGACCAGCTGCTGGCGATGGGCGACAAGTACGAGAAGCAGCTGGCGGAAGATCGCGCGAAGGACGCTAAATACAGATAGTTTCGAGTTTCGGGTCTCGGGTTCGGCAAAGTGGCCGGCTGTGGAAAACCCGAAACACGAGACGCGAAACACGAAACACAAGAATTTATGGAATTTAAACAGTTAATTTTCTACTTCTTCGGCGCGGTCCTGGTGTTCGCCGCCGCCATGGTGATCACCGTGCGCAACCCGGTGAAGGCGGCGCTGTTCCTGGTGCTGGCCTTCGTCAGCGCCGCCGGGCTGTGGCTGCTGCTGCAGGCGGAGTTTCTCGCCATCGTGCTGGTGCTGGTGTACGTCGGCGCGGTCATGGTGCTGTTCCTGTTCGTGGTCATGATGCTGGACATCAACCTGGTGCGCCTGCGCGAGGGTTTCGGCGAGTACCTGCCGATCGGCGGGCTGGTGGCGGTGCTGCTGGTGCTCGAAATGAGCATCATCCTGAGCACCGACCAGTTCGGGCTGAAGCAGATGCCCGACCCGGGCTCGCTGCCGGCGGACCACAGCAACACGCGCGAGCTGGGGCGGCTGCTCTATACGATTTATGCCTATCCGTTCGAGATCGCGGCCGGCATCCTGCTGGTGGCCATCGTCGCGGCCATCGCGCTCACCCTGCGTCGGCGCAAGGACAGCAAATACCAGGATCCGTCGCAGCAGATCCACATCGACCGGCGCACGCGCATGCGCGTGGTCAAGATGCGCGCGGAAAAGAAGAGTTGAAGCATGACGGCATCGAAAGGGGAAGGGGAAAGATGATACCGCTGTCGCATTACCTGATTCTCGGGGCCATCCTGTTTTCCCTGAGCGTCGTCGGCATTTTCCTCAACCGCAAGAACCTGGTCATCCTGCTCATGGCCATCGAGCTCATGCTGCTGGCGGTGAACCTGAATTTCATCGCGTTCTCGCATTATCTCGGCGACATTGCCGGCCAGGTGTTCGTGTTTTTCATCCTGACCGTGGCGGCGGCCGAGTCGGCCATCGGCCTGGCCATCCTGGTGGTGGTGTTCCGCAACCGGAGCAGCATCAATGTCGAAGACCTGAGCGAGCTCAAGGGGTAGTGCGATGCAGGACGGCATTTCCATGGAACTGATCTATCTGGCGATCCCGCTGTCCTGCCTGGCGGGCGCGCTGCTGGCCGGCCTGCTCGGCTGGAAGATCGGGCGCGTCGGCGCGCACAGCGTCACCATCCTCGGCGTGGCCGCGGCCTTCGTGCTGTCAGCCTTCGTGGTGCTGCCGGACGTGCTGGCGGGCAATCACTTCAACGGAACGGTGTACACCTGGGGCGTTTCCGCCGGCATCCCGCTGGAGGTCGGATTCCTGATCGACCCGCTGACGGCGCTGATGATGACGGTCGTCACCTTCGTGTCGCTGTGCGTGCACGTCTACACCATCGGCTACATGCACGACGACCCCGGCTACCAGCGCTTCTTCAGCTACATCGCGCTGTTCACCTTCGCCATGCTGATGCTGGTGATGTCGAACAATTTCCTGCAGCTGTTTTTCGGCTGGGAAGCGGTGGGCCTGATGTCCTACCTGCTGATCGGCTTCTGGTACACGCGCGACAGCGCCACTTACGCCCAGCTCAAGGCCTTCCTGGTCAACCGCGTCGGCGACCTCGGCTTCCTGCTCGGCATCGCGGCGGTCTACATGACCTTCAACACGCTGGATTACGCCGCCGTGTTCGCCATCGCCCCGCAGATGGCGGCGAAGACGATCCAGGTGTGGCCGGGCGTCGAGTGGAACCTCATGACGCTCATCGGCATCCTGCTGTTCGTCGGCGCCATGGGCAAGTCGGCGCAGGTGCCGCTGCACGTGTGGCTGCCGGACTCGATGGAGGGCCCGACGCCGATCTCGGCCCTGATCCACGCGGCCACCATGGTGACCGCCGGCGTGTTCATGGTGGCGCGCATGTCGCCGCTGTACGAGCTGTCGGAGACCGCGCTGTCGGTGGTGCTGGTGATCGGCGCGATCACGGCGCTGTCCATGGCCTTCGTCGGCATGGTGCAGAACGACATCAAGCGCGTGGTGGCGTATTCCACGCTGTCGCAACTCGGCTACATGATGGTGGCGCTCGGCGTTTCGGCCTACAGCGTCGGCATTTTCCACCTGATGACGCATGCCTTCTTCAAGGCGCTGCTGTTCCTGGCCGCCGGTTCGGTCATCATCGCGCTGCATCACGAGCAGGACCTGCGCAAGATGGGCGGCCTGAAGCGGCGCATGCCGATCACCTTCGTCACCACCTGGATCGGGTCGCTGGCGCTCGCGGGCATTCCGCCGTTCGCCGGGTTCTTTTCCAAGGACATGATCATCGAGTCGGTGCACAACTCCAGCCTGCCCGGTAGCGGTTTCGCCTATTTCGCGGTGCTGACGGGCGTGTTCGTCACCGCCTTCTACACCTTCCGCATGCTGTTCCTGACGTATTACGGGAAGCCGCGCATGGACGAGCACACGCTCAAGCACGTGGAGGAGTCGCCGTGGGTGGTGACGATCCCGCTGATCCTGCTGGCGATTCCCTCGCTCGTGGCCGGCTTCATGTTCCTCGGTCCGGTGGTGTTCGGCGGCTACTTCGCCGAGTCCATCAAGGTCCTGCCGGCGCATGACGTGGTCGGGCAGATCGCCGAACACTATGCCGGCATCGGCCCCTTCATCGCCCATGGCCTGCAATCCGCGCCGTTCCTGCTGGCGGTGGCCGGCATCGTCACGGCCTGGTTCATGTACGTGCGCATGCCGCACCTGCCCGGACGCGTGCGCGAGAAGGCCGGGGCGATCTACACGCTGCTGCTGCGCAAGTATTTCGTGGACGAGTTCAACGAGTTCGTGTTCGCCGGCGGCGCGCGCGCCATCGGGCGCCTGTTCTGGAAGATCGGCGACGTGAAGCTGATCGACGGCCTGGCGGTGAACGGCACCGCGCGCGTGATCGGCTGGGTATCCACCGTCATCCGCCACATCCAGTCCGGCTACGTGTATCACTACGCGTTCGCCATGATCCTGGGAGTGTTCCTGTTGATAACCTTCTTCCTGCACCGATAAATCATGCTCGCCGAACACGTCCTGAGTCTGGCTACCTGGCTGCCGATCTTCGGCGGCATCGCGGTGCTCGCCACCGGCAGCGACCGCAACGCCGATTACGCGCGCCAGCTGAGCCTGGTGGTCGCCGTGCTGACCCTGCTCGTGACCCTGCCGCTGTACACGGGTTTCAACAGCGCCACGCACGCGATGCAGTTCGTCGAGGACTACGCCTGGATTGAGGCGTTCAACATCCGCTACCGCCTCGGCATCGACGGCATCTCGCTGCTGCTGATCCTGCTCACCAGCTTCACCACCGTGCTGGTCGTCATTTCCGCCTGGAAGGTGATCGAGAAGAAGGTGGCGCAGTACCACGCCGCGTTCCTCATCATGGAAGGCCTCATGATCGGCGTGTTCAGCGCCCTCGACGGCATCCTGTTCTACGTCTTCTGGGAGGCCATGCTGGTGCCGATGTTCATCATCATCGGCCTGTGGGGCGGGCCGAACCGGGTTTACGCCACCATCAAGTTCTTCCTCTACACCTTCCTCGGCTCGGTGCTGATGCTGGTGGCCTTCATTTATCTTTATTTCCAGTCAGGCAGCTTCGACATCCTGGCCTGGCACGACGTCAAGCTCGGGCTCGACGCCCAGATCCTGATTTTCCTGGCCTTCCTCGCGGCCTTCGCGGTGAAGGTGCCGATGTGGCCGGTGCACACCTGGCTGCCGGACGCCCACGTGGAGGCGCCCACGGGCGGTTCGGTGATCCTGGCGGCGATCATGCTGAAGATGGGGGCCTACGGTTTCCTGCGCTTCTCGCTGCCGATCCTGCCGGATGCCTCGCACGAGCTGGCGTGGCTGATGATCGCGCTGTCGCTTATCGCCGTCGTGTACATCGGCCTGGTGGCGCTGGTGCAGGAGGACATGAAGAAGCTCATCGCCTATTCCTCGATCGCGCACATGGGCTTCGTCACCCTGGGATTCTTCATTTTCAATACCCAGGGTATCGAGGGCGGCATCGTGCAGATGATCTCGCACGGCTTCGTCTCCGGCGCGCTGTTCCTGTGCGTGGGTGTGTTGTACGACCGCCTGCACTCGCGCATGATCAAGGACTACGGCGGCGTGGCCAACCGCATGCCGGTGTTCGCCGCCTTCATGATGCTGTTCGCCATGGCGAACAGCGGCCTGCCCGGCACCTCCGGTTTCGTGGGCGAACTGCTGGTGATCCTGGGCGCGTTCCAGGTCAACGTGTGGTACGCCCTGGCCGCCGCCACCACGCTGGTGTTCGGCGCGGCCTACACGCTGTGGATGTACAAGCGCGTCATTTTCGGCGCCGTGACCGGCGACAAGGTCGGTACGCTGACGGACGTCACCGCGCGGGAAGTCGTGTTCCTGGCGGCGCTGGCCGCGGCCGTGCTGGTGATGGGCCTGTGGCCGCATCCGTTCCTCAACGTGATGCACGCCTCGGTGGAGCACCTGTTGCAACAAACGTCGGTGACAAAACTGTGATCAAGCGATGAAATTCGTTACCCCTGACATGCTGCCCGCCGCGCCCGAGATCTTCGTGTTCTCGATGGCCTGCGCCATCCTGGTGATCGACCTGTTCCTGTCGGAGCGGTCGCGCGCCGTTTCCTACTGGCTGACACAGGCGACCCTCGTCGGCGCCGCCGTGCTGACGCTGAAGCTGCCCGCCGCCACGCCGGTGTTCACTTTCAGCGGCACGTTCGTCGCGGACCATCTCGCGGATCTGCTGAAACTGGGCACCTACGCCATCACGTTCTTCGTGTTCGCCTATTCGCGTGACTATCTGCGCGACCGCGGCATGTACCGCGGCGAGTATTTCGTGCTCGGCCTGTTCGGCGTGGTGGGCGTGATGGTCATGGCCTCGGCCAGCCATTTCCTCACGCTGTACCTGGGCCTGGAGCTGATGTCGCTGGCGCTGTACGCCATGATCGCGTTCCAGCGCGATTCCGGCGCGGCCACCGAGGCGGCGATGAAGTATTTCGTGCTCGGCGCCATCGCCTCCGGCATGTTGCTCTACGGCATGTCCATGATCTACGGCGCCACCGGCAGCCTCGATATCGCCGCGGTTTCCACGGCCATCGGCAAGATGTCGCCCGACAACATTATTCTCATTTTCGGCCTGGTGTTCGTGATCGCCGGGCTGGCCTTCAAGGTCGGCGCGGTGCCGTTCCACATGTGGGTGCCGGACGTGTACCACGGCGCGCCCACGGCCGTGGCGCTGTACGTGGGCACGGCCCCGAAGCTGGCGGCCTTCGCCCTGTTCCTGCGCCTGCTGGTCGGCGGGCTCGAGCCGCTCGCGGGCTCGTGGCAGACGATGCTGATCATCATCACGCTGCTGTCCATGGCCATCGGCAACATCATTGCCATCGCGCAGGACAACATCAAGCGCATGCTGGCGTATTCGTCGATCTCGCACATGGGCTTCTTCCTGCTCGGCATCCTGAGCGTGGATCAGAACGGCTACAGTTCCTCGCTGTTCTACATCCTGGTCTACGCGGCGATGAGCGCCGGCGCCTTCGGCATGATCATCCTGCTGTCGCGCTCCGGTTTCGAGGCCGAGCGGCTTGAGGACTTCAAGGGGCTCAACCAGCGCAGCCCGTGGCACGCGTTCCTGATGATGCTGCTGATGCTGTCCATGGCCGGCGTGCCGCCGACGGTGGGTTTCTACGCCAAGCTGCTGGTGATCCAGTCGGTCATCAAGGCCGGCATGATTCCGCTGGCGGTGGCGGCGGTGCTGTTCGCCGTCATCGGCGCCTACTATTACCTGCGCGTGATCAAGCTGATGTACTTCGACGACGCGGTGGACAAGTCCCCGATCCGGGCGCGCGGCGACGTGCGAGTGCTGCTCGGCTTCAATGCGCTGGCGCTGGTCGGCATCATGCCCTGGGTCGGCGCGCTCATGGAGCTGTGCCGGCAGGCGATACAGACATTGCCTTGAGCGACCGCGCAGCAAAACAAAAAAGCCCCGAAAGGGGCTTTTTTGTTTTGGGTTAAATGAATTCCAGACCCTTTGGCAGTGCACTTATATGATCGGGCCAGATCGCACAGTACGGCCGTGACAGAGCCCAGCTATACCCGAAATTACCAAGCAGAACGCAGCGATATTGGCGTATTAGATTTTCAGAATACTCTAATTACTTATGGAGTGATTGACACTCAAAAATAAAGGGTATCTAGTGGCCATTCATTCAATAGCAACCAGGACAAAAACGTACTTCATAAACAATAATCACCATTTGAAAATCACCACTAAATCAAGAAGCAAAAAAATTTAGGGTGAGGAGGGGGCCCGCGCAGCGGGCTATATGGGTATGGGCAGCAATAATAATAACTGGGGCTGTGTCAGTAATTTTCTGTTCTTCTTCTTGGAGAAAATAAAACTGGGAATAAATTCTGTTCGCCATAGAACTGGCGAACTGAATCCGTTTGCACTTCTTCATAGAAAATTTCAATCACCAAGATCAGTTTTTCATATTTATCTTTGGCATTTCACGCTCGTCATTCTGGCCACGATTATTTTGAGTGGTTGCAGTAGTGGAGGAGGAAGTGAGACTACGGATGGAACATCAGGAGATGGGGGATCAGGGGTACCTGTTACGATGACCGTTATTGCTACCGGCACAGTGGGTCCAAACGGTGGTACCGTTTCTGACAACACCGGCGAGACTGCGGTAATTGTTCCGCCGGGTGCAGTGAGTACGGATACAAAGATCCAGATTTTGCGAGACAGAAACGCAGATGGTTACGTGGTAACCAGTTATTCCACGTCAGCTCCGATAAGTGGTGAGGTTCGGTTTGTCCTTCCCGATCCGATTCTCCTTGAGTCTAGTGTCCCACAAAATTTCATTACTCAGGCTGTCGCAGCGGTGACAAGTACTGCAAACTGGTTCAGTGCAGTGGCGGTTAGTGCTGTTAGCGGTAATGCTCCGAGTTCTTATCCAAATTTTGGTGCGGGCACGAAGTTTCTCTGTGATGAATTGAATGACTTAGGGCCGTTCCAATGGCATCACCGGTGTAGCTATTTCTGGAAACTACCTTCGCTTACCTCATTCGGCGTTGGAAATCGGATCGACGATTTGGATACCGTAGCGGACCTCATGAAGGCAGGGGTATCAACAGTTACCTATAGACCGGCAACCGTGTTGTCATCGTCTTGTGACTTCAATGATCAAACGTGCTACCAGGGAAAAGAGGCGGTGCTTTTTATACACGGGTATTTAGTGGAGGTTTTTGGAGACAATGGATTTGGTGGAGGTCAGGACACATGGGGTCAGTTTCCTAGTGAGCTGCAAAAGCTTGGGTACGTACCTTTCGAGTTCCGCTGGGTTACGGGGGCAAAATTTGAGGATGTTGCTGGTGATCTTGGTAAGGCAATTGACCAGATTGCGGAGCGCACCGGGAAGAAGGTTCATGTTGTAGCACATTCCTTTGGAGGAGTACTTGCTCGTGCCTACTTGCAGAAAATCGTTGCTGAGCAAGGATTCCAGTACAACGAAAATGTTGCGTCCTTGACGACCTTAGGTTCCCCACATTCCGGTATTTTTTCGCCAAAAAACACATACACTGACGCAGCAGGAACTCTTGAAGTTGGTTTTAATGTTGGTGCCGACGCGCTGATATTGATTTCAGAATGCCAACAGTTGTCCTGCTACCAAATGGGCCACGGCAGCCTCTTTTTTTCTCTAGCCGCTAATACATTTGGTGTACTGAAGGATCCGGGCGAGATAGCGTACAAGCTTTGGAAGACTACTTCGAATCTACCGCCGGTTCCGATTCAGGTCTTAGTTGGCTTGACGACAAGTCGCGGCCTAAACAGTAACCTGGATGAAGGCGACGGATTAATCAGCTATGAAGGTCAACGTTTTCTCCCAGGATTCACGTGGGATAAGACGCCGCCGCAATACAACAACTTGCTGAACAATCAACTGATCGGATTCGCTCGCGTTACTGAGCAAATCCTCGGTTTTAGCGTAGACGTGAGGCCTGATTCACAGAACCCGCTGCTTGGAATCTCGCCTGAATCGGTGGGTTACAGACATTCGGGTGGGTTGATCCCTAACGATGCCATCAAGATGGCTTGCGCTGGATGTGACGGTGAGCCTGTGAGCATTGCAGATCATTCAGGCGTAAAACTTGCTGCTGAATGGATCAAGCAGAATCCGGCTGGCTCAGCAAATCTTCAGAATACGTTTATTCTGCGTGTAAAAATCCTTGACAAAGTTACAGGCGCGCCTGTTTCGGGTGCGACAATTACAGCTACGATGGGTCTTGGGCTTGACACTGATTCTGCCAAGACCGATGGAAACGGAGATGCCGTTTTGAATGTGCGGTTCATGCCGTTGTCCACATACGACCTTTTCATGGGGTTGCCAGGTTACGGCGCAGTCCGACTCACACCGTACGAAACGGCGCGTATAGAGACGACAAATACAAAAACAGACGTGGATCTTGGGGCCATAAGGGTAACCACCGGAAATACCACTATTTCTCCTGTGCAACACTCAGTGCTCACGGTTTCTAGGGCCGGCACGGGAAGTGGCTCGGTTACCGGACGTGGTATCACATGCCCGGTAGATTGTGTTACCACGGACGTGACAGGCGGACAAATCATCCTAGAAGCAATTGTGGACGCGGGTTCAACATTTAGCGGGTGGAGTGGCTGCACATCGACCAACGGCGTGAACTGCTATGTAACCATGAATACGGATAAAGCGGTATCGGCCGCCTTCACACGGACAATGGCCGCAACTCCGACTATTGCTGTCGGACCCGCATCATTGAACTTTGGCAGTATCCCTGTGGGGACATGCGCGACCGCACGTATCGCCGTTCAACATGTAGCCGGAACCGATCCAGCATCGGGTACTGTTGGTATCAGTTCTGGTGCCGGGTTCAGCGTTGTGTCCGGCGCTAATTTTTTGGTGGCCGGTGGCACGTCTCAATTGGTGGACGTGCAGTTTTGCCCCATAAGCGGCTTGAGTTATTCGGGTGTTGTGATCGTTACCAGCGGTGCTTCTTTCACGACGGCGAATACGGTCACCTTGAGTGGAACGGGCACAACGACGATCGCGTTACCGGCGGCGCCAAGCACTCTGACCGCAAATGCATTATCTCAGAGCAACATCGCACTTACATGGCAGGACAATTCCAACAATGAAACCGGCTTTAAGATAGAACGCAAAACAGGACCAACCGGGACATTCACGGAGATAGCTACCGCTGGATCTGTATCGGGCAGTGGTTCGGGTGGATATTACGAAAATACAGGACTTACGGCGGGCACAAACTATTGCTATCGGTTGCGTGCTTATAACACAGCAGGTGATTCCTCGTATACGTCGGAGAGCTGTGCAACGACCCAAGCAGCAACCACACAACCCACGGCAACTACCAACGCGGCAACTGCTATTACAAGCAATTCCGCCATGCTCAATGGTTCGGTCAATCCTAATGGCATCGCGACCGGGGCATTCTTCCAATGGGGAACGACCATCTCTTATGGAAATACGACACCTTCGCAGGTGATCGGTAGCGGAACAAGTGCCGTAAACTTTATCGCGAATTTGACCGGCCTCGCGCCGAATACGGTTTACCATTTCCGTGTTGTGGCAACCAACGGTAGTGGTGGTACAACGTTTGGCAATGATCAGTCCTTTACGACATTTCCTTTAGGGTCGGGTATACCTGTAAATACATCCATCGCCGGTGGAAGCGAATTCACCCTTGCCATCAAGAATGATGGAACGGTATGGACATGGGGCAACAACTCCTCTGGTCAGCTCGGTGATGGAACCACATCAAACAGATTCACACCCGTTCAGGTAGCTGGACTTACTGGCGTCAAAGCAGTTGCGGCTGGTGGCGATAATGATCCCGCGAACCAAGGACATGGTATTGCCCTTAAAAATGATGGGACAGTATGGACGTGGGGAAGGAATGTCGAAGGTCAGCTTGGTGATGGGTCATTTTCAAACAGAAACGCCCCTGTTCAGGTAAGCGGGCTTACCGGCGTCACGTCCATCGCTGGCGGAGCTGAGCATACGATTGCCCTCAAGGGTGATGGGACCGTATGGACATGGGGCAGCAATATCTATGGTCAACTTGGCGATGGCGCTGAACCCCTGATGAGAATCAACCGGTCCAGCCCCGTTCAGGTGGTTGGGCTTACCGGTGTCATCGCCATCGCCAGCGGAGCATTCCATTCTATTGCGCTGAAGAATGATGGCACGGTGTGGACATGGGGAGAGAATTCCCAAGGCATGCTTGGGGACGGGACGACGACAGACAGTTCCACGCCTGTTCAGGTGAATGGACTTACCGGCGTCACGGCCATCGCGGGGGGCTGGATCCATACTGTTGCTTTGAAGAATGACGGAACGGTGTGGACATGGGGAGATAACCTCCAAGGTGAGCTCGGTGATGGAACATTCACAGACAGTCTTATCCCTGTCCAGGTAAGCGGGCTCACCGGCGTTACGGCCATCGCGGCTGGCTTGAAACATACCCTCGCCCTGAAGAGCGATGGAACAGTATGGGCATGGGGGTATAACGGTGACAGTGCACTGGGAGATGGGACAGTAGTAACTCGAAATATTGCCGTGCAAACCAACGAACTTGCCAGCATCACGGCCATCGCGGCTGGCACGATGCATTCCATTGCTCTGAAGAGCGACGGGTCTGCGTGGACATGGGGAGGCAATAATTATGGTGAACTTGGCGACGGCGCAACAACCAATAAATCCACTCCTGTTCAGGTCAACGGGTTTAGTGGTGTGACTCCACCAAGCAGCGACCGAATAGTCTTTGTGAGCGATCGTGATGGGAACGCTGAAATATATGCCATGAATGCAGACGGCAGCGAGCAAAACCGCCTAACCAATAACACTTTTGCTGATTACGGCCCTTCGCCATCACCTGATGGTACCCGGATCGCATTTTCAAGCTACCGTAACGACAATTTTGAAATCTACATCATGAATGCAGATGGCAGTGGCCAGACTCGGCTCGCTAGTAGCGCATATGGTCGTCCCGCATGGTCTCCCGATAGCCTTCGAATTGCGTTCACGAGCAGCCGGGATGGTGATATCTACGTCATTAATGCAGACGGCAGTGGCCAGACTCGGCTTACTTACAGTGGATGGAATGAGCACAATCCTGCATGGTCGCATAACGGTAACCTGATCGCGTTTACGAGCGGTCGTAGTGCCAACAACTACGAAATTTATGTGATGAACGTAGACGGTAGTGGCCAAACAAGACTTACGTATACCACAGCGATCGATGATGTTCCCGCGTGGTCACATGATGATAATCGGATCTTCTTTGATAGCGAACGCGATGGTAACTACGAAATTTATGTGATGAACGTTGACGGGAGTGGACAGGCTCGACTCACCAATAATACATTTACGGATAGTGGACCATCGCAGTCCTCCGATGGTGCCCTGATCATATTCTCGAGCGACCGTGATGGTGACGCAGAAATTTATGTCATGAACGCTGACGGCAGTGGGCAAACTCGACTTACTAACATTGCGGGGGCAGACGGGAGTCCTGCGTGGTTATCGAGATGAAAAAACTGTAGTCGGCATGGCGCCATGTTATTCGTAACTATAGATGGTCAGACTGGTAGATTTTCAGCGAGTGTGGTCCGTATGAAGCGCGACCGAATTGCAAAGTAAAAAATGAGAGGGTTCTCGATGAAATACATCGCGATTAATAACTTATAGAGGTATGGGGCGCCGGGCTCGAATATTATTTCTGATCCGGTTCCCGGCGCAGATCAGAACGACGGATAAACCTTCAGGTCGCTCAGCAAATTGTCGGCGGGTTGCGACACGGATTGTGCCGGCGTCCCGTACTCCGAGGTCAGGATTTCCGGTGCCGGTTCCTGTTCGGAGATGTTTTCCCGGAGTGTGTCGTCCGCGGGGATCGCCGGATCGCCTTCTTCCGCCGCGAGCGTGTGCGTGAATCCGGCGAGTGCCATGGCCATTGCCATGGCGGCAACGCGATGTGTGTTCATGAGTCCTTTCCGTCCTTGCAAGTAGTCCACCGGTGCGTCACCACCATAATACCCACGAGCCCCGCGAAACAGGGAGCGCGTGACGAAGGTGACGGGATTGCTGACCAGCGGCAGATCCGGGTTGCAGGCCAGCCGGTTAAGAGCTCGGCCGACCCTGGCTCGATGCTGCCGCTGTCGTTATTTTTAGCACCCGCCGGCAAGTTTGTCCAAAAAAAATGTGGGCGGGGCGGCGGGTTGTCTCCGGCCGAAAGTTGCCTGCCGGGCGGTTTCCAATATGATGGGCGCCGGCCACTTACCCGAAGACCCGGTCATCGCAGCAGAACTGTAGCCCTGCTCCGCATCGCTCCGTTCGGCCTGTCATAATAAAACATGAACATTTCCGTTATCGTCCTGCTGGGCGTTTTCGTGCTGATCGCCGTGCGCCGCCTGGGCAATTTCCATTTCGGGCTGTGGCAGATCATGCTGTTCGGGGCCGTGGCGGTGCTGGTCACGGGCCAGATCGGCCCGGTGCAGGCGTTGCGCGCCATCGACCCGGACGTGATGCTGTTCCTGTTCGGGGTGTTCGTGATCGGCCAGGCGCTGGAAGAGAGCGGCTACCTGTTTCACCTCTCCCATAAAATCTTCCGGCGCGCACGCACGGCCGATGCGCTGATCCTGGCCATCCTGTTCGGCGCCGGTTTCGCCTCGGCCTTCCTGATGAACGACACGCTGGCGGTCATCGGCACGCCGCTGGTCCTGCTGCTGGCGAAACAGCACCGCATGTCGCCCAAGGTCCTGTTGCTGGCGCTGGCCTTCGCCGTGACCTTGGGCAGCGTCATGAGCCCCATCGGCAATCCCCAGAACCTGCTGATTTCCATCTACGGGCGCATGGAAAACCCCTTCGTGGAGTTTTTCCGGCATCTGGCGCTGCCGACGGCCATCAACCTGCTGGCGGCGTTTTTCATCCTCAAGTTTTTCTATCGCGAGAGTTTCCATGGCGAGGCGCTGGTGCACACGCGCCAGGAGCTGCGCGATCCGCGGCTGGCGCGGCTGGCGCGCCTGTCGCTGATTCTCGTCATCCTGCTGGTTTTGCTGAAGATCACGCTGGTGTTCGCGCTGCCACAGGTGAATTTCCGGCTGACCTGGATCGCCCTGATCGCGGCCGCGCCGATCCTGCTGTTCAGCGGGAAACGGTTTTCGATCGTGCGGCATATCGACTGGCGCACGCTGGTCTTCTTTGCGGCCATGTTCGTGCTGATGGCGAGCGTATGGGATTCGGGATTTTTCCAGTCACTGCTGGCGCGCTGGAATCTCGATGTGGCTTCGATGGGTGCGATTCTCCCGGTCAGCGTGCTGTTGAGCCAGCTGATATCCAACGTCCCACTGGTGGCGCTTTATCTGCCGCTGCTCATGCATACCGGCGCCGGGACGCCGGAGCTGCTGGCACTGGCGGCCGGATCGACCATCGCGGGAAATCTTTTCATCCTGGGGGCGGCCAGCAACGTCATCATCATCCAGAACGCCGAGCGCAAGACCGGGCACACCCTGGGTTTTGTCGAGTTCGCGCGCGTCGGAATCCCGCTGACGCTGGTGAACATGTCGGTCTACTGGTTTTTTCTGGCGTGAATCGGGAACCGGCCCGGATCAGGCCGGGCCGGAGGAACGCAGGCGCCGGCGGGTGAACGCCAGCATGCTGAAGAGCAACTCCACCAGCGCGTTGAACCGCATCACCCGCAACATCAGCCCCAACGCCGTGAGGCGGCGCACCTCGCGGACCTCGCGCAAGGCGGGCGCCAACGCCAGCGCCACGGCGCCCCGGGCCAGGCTCGATGCCACCAGCACGCCCCACAGGCTGCTGGTCCAGTGCCAGGCGCTGCCGAACAGGGTGAAGCTATCCGGAACCACCAGGCTCAGGAATCCGCCGAGCAGAGCGCCGGCGAAAATGGCCACGCTGGTGAAGACGTTGTGTACCGCGCTGTAGCTCGCGCGGCGTTCGGGAGTCACGGAATCATACAGATAGTTGCTGGCGCTGAGGCTGAAGCCGGCCCAGAACAGGCCGCCGAACAATTGCAGCGCCATGACGTGGACGAAATGGGGCGACACCAGCCACAGCATCGGGAAAAACGGAATCACGGAGCCGGTGACGCGGAGTATCACGCGGTTGCCGAAAATGTCGCCGAGCCGGCCCCACATGCGCAGACTCCCGACCTGTGCCAGTACCGCCAGCGCCGTGGACGCCATGTACTCGAGATAGGAAAAGCCGAGATCGCGCAGCATGTACACCGCGAAGAACGGCGCCGCGATCGCAGCCGCGAACTGCATGGCGGCGAAGAAAAAGGTGAAGCGCACGCAATCCGACCCGCGCATGCGCTGCCACAGGCCGGGGAGCGCCGGCCAGTCGATGGCGGCGGGAACGCGGCCGGGATCGTGCATGCGCGCGACCTGGGTGGCCGAGTAGAGCCGCGCCAGCGCCGCCAGGGTGAACAGCAGCATGAAGCCGACGCGCACGCGTTCCGCCGTTTCGAATCCGTGCAGCAGCAAGCCGGCGCTGACCAGGGCCAGGAAATGCATCATGCTCATGAGCCAGTTGCGGCGCGCGAAGAATCGTCCGCGCCGCCGTTCCGGCACGAGGTCGCCCATGAGGCTGTTCCACACTGGCGTGGCCAGATGGCCGCCGGCAAAATACAGCGCGACGCAGACGATCAGAATGGTCACGGCCTGCGCCGGAAAGAAATACGGCAGCCAGATGATGGGCAGCCACATGAGGGTCTGCAACGCTACGCCGAACAGGATGATGGCCTTGCGCCGGCCGAGGCGGCTCGCGAGCCAGGCCGAGAACAGTTGCGCGAACGATCCGATCAGCGAGGGGAAAGCCGCGAGCCAGGAGATCTGGGCGGCCGTGGCCTTGAGGAACAGGGCGTAGGCGGAGAGATAGTGCTCGCCGGCGCCGGCCATGATGGAATAGGCCACGCCATCGCGCACCGAATGTCGCAGCGACTGATCGGTACGCGGATCCTTGGAAAAACGTGGAAAGCTCACGCTCGACAGCTCACGGCGGCAGAAGCGGGCCGTGTCTGCCTTTCACGGGGTTTTATCCATTTTCAGTATAGACGCTGTTTTGGCGTTCACGGTCCGCCTTTCGCCCGGTCCGACGAGCTGCGCGGGCAGGCCGATCGGGCGCGAGCCTTTGCATGCGTTGCCGGGGTTTGGTCCGTCGACGTAAAATGCAACGCTTATCGGGCCAGCAAGAGAAGCGGAAATCCCATGATGCAAATCCACGTCGAACACGACCCATCTCCCATGAAACTCGACGTCATCGGCGTCTATGACTGGCCGATCTGGGACAAGGAAGTGTCCACGTTTCCCTGGAAATACGACCGGAAGGAGACCTGCTACATCCTGGAAGGCGAGGCGATCGTGACGCCGGATGGCGGCGAGCCGGTGAAAATCGTGGAAAACGACCTGGTTTCGTTTCCCGCCGGCCTGTCCTGCACCTGGGAGATCCTGAGCCCGGTCCGGAAGCATTACAACTTCGGCTGATTTTCCACCTTCTCCGGATTGCGAATACCTGACTGATGCAGGAAGTTTCTCCCACCCGAACGCCCACCGAGGGCGAACTGCGGTTGCATGCCATGGTCCGCGCCGCGCTGAGTCCGGGCATCTGGTTCGTGCTGGCGGCGCAGCTGCTGCTGATGTTGGCGCTGCAATGGCGCGTGCCCGAGGGCGCCGCGCCGCTGGTATCGATGCTGGCCATTTTTCTGACCGCCGCGGCCTTGATGCTGTTCTTCTATGTACAGGCCGGCGCGTTCCAGGCGCTGTCGCAGGGACGGGAGGTTTTGCCGGTGGCTGAAGTCGTCCGGGCCGGCAAGCCGGTTTTTGCCGCCTTCGTATGGTTGCTGCTCAAGGCCGGCCTGTTGTTCGCCGTGGCCATGAACGTTCTGATGCTGCTGGTCCTGCTGCTGACTGGCACGGATATCGAGCAGCTGACGCAGGCACTGGCGGCGTATTTCGGCCCCATGACGGGCATGCTGGGTTTCATCTTTGCCTACTGGT
>JBFMBB010000025.1:0-22807 GCA_040755435.1 Pseudomonadota bacterium
AGATCGCCACGGCCCTGGCCGAGGAACGCGAGGCGCAATGGCGCGTGCAGTCGCTGGAACAGACGGTGCGCCATGACGTGCGCGAGGCCCGCGAGAACCTGCGCGAGGCCGGCGCGCGGCACGCGACCGCCGCCGGCAACGCCGAGCGCGCGAAGGAAAACGTGCGGCTCGTGAAACAGCGCTACGGCCAGGGCCGCACCATCCTCATCGATCTGCTGCAGGCGGAACGCGCCCACACCGATGCGCGCAACGAGGAGCTGGTCTCGCGCGTGAACCTCGAGGTCGGACAGGCGGCGCTGCAACTGGCCGAAGGCACCCTGCCGTTGCCGGCGGAGCCAGGTCAATGAACAGCTCGCGGCTGGCGGCGGTCGCGATCCTGCTCGGGCTGGCGCTCGGCGGCTGCGATCGCAAGCCGCCGGAGACGCCGCCATCACCGCCGCGCCTGGAGCGGCCAGTACTGACGCTGAATCTCAAACCTGAAGCAACGCCGCGGATAAAAATCCCGCGCGCGGCGCTGGTGGAACGCGGCGGCATCCCCGGCGTGCTCGTGCTGAACGAGACCGGCGAGGCGCGTTTCCGGCTGGTGCGACCCGGGAGAACCAGCGGCACGCAGACGGAAATCCTGAGCGGGCTGCATGGCAACGAAACCCTGGTGCTGGGCGATCTTGCCGCCGTGCATGACGGCACGCCCGTCACCAAAAAATAAGCTCATCCGCCGATGGCCAGAAACAAAAACGACGAGCAACTGAACATCGCCGGGCGCGTCGCCGCTTACTTCATCGACAGCAAGCTGACACTGCTGATCATGGCCTTCGCCTTTCTCGCCGGGGTGTTCGCGTTCCTGGTGACGCCGCGCGAGGAAAACCCCTCGATCGTGGTGCCGGCGGCCAACGTCATCGTGCAGAAGCCCGGGGCCTCGCCGGACGAGATCCAGCAGCTCATCGTCAAGCCGCTGGAGGCCATCCTTCAGGGCCTCGCCGGCATCGACCACACCTATGGCGTGGCCATGAACTCGCAGGGCGTGGTCACGGTGCAGTTCGAGGTCGGGCAGGACAAGGAGGACTCGCTGGTCAAGCTGTACGACCGCATCATGAGCAACCTCGACCGCATGCCGCACGGCACGCTGCAACCGCTGGTCAAGCCGGCCGACGTGGACGACGTGCCGATTCTCACCATCTCGCTGTCGTGCGGCACGCGCGACGCCTGCGAGCTGCGCCGCATCGCCAACGACGTGCTGGAGGAATTGCGGCGCGTCGAGGGCACGGCGTTCTCCTTCGTGCACGGCGGCGAACCGCGCAAGATCAACGTCTATCTCGACCTCGAGCGGCTGCACGCCTACAACATCACGCTCGCCGACATCCGGCGCGTGGTCGCGGCCACCAACGTCGACATCCCTTCCGGCGTTTTCGTCGGCGGCAACCGCGTCGCCAGCGTGCAGGCCGGCGGAGTCTTGCGCTCGGCCGCCGAGGTCGGCGACCTGGTGGTGGGGTTGTCACAGCACCGGCCGGTGTACCTCAGGCAGGTGGCGCGCATCGTGGACGGCCCGGGCGAGGTCGAGCGCCTGCACCGCATCGGCTACGGCCCGGCCTTCGCCGGCGAGCGTCCGGCCGATTACGAGACCCCGGCGGTGACGGTCGCCCTCGCCAAGCGCGCCGGCAGCAACGCCGTGACGGTCGCCGGCGAAGCGCTGGCGACGCTCGAGCGCATCCGCCCGACGCTGATCCCGGCGGGCGTGCAGGTCAACGTCACGCGCAACGACGGCGCCAAGGCCGACGCCGCCGTCAACCTGCTGATGGAGCACCTCGCCATCGCCATCGCCAGCGTGGTGGCCTTATTGGTGTTCTTCCTCGGCTGGCGCGCGGCCTCGATCGTCACCGTCACCATCCCGCTGATCCTGTTCATCACGCTCGCGGTCGGCTTCGCCGCCGGCCAGACCATCAACCGCATCACCCTGTTCGCGCTGATTCTCTCGCTCGGCCTGCTGGTCGACGATTCCATCGTGGTGATCGAAAACATCTTCCGTCACTACGCCAAAAAGGGCGCGGACCGGCTCAAGGGCGCGATCGCGGCGGTGAACGAGATCGGCAAGCCGACCAACCTCGCCACCTTCACCGTGATGTTCGCGTTCCTGCCGATGTTCTGGGTCACCGGCATGATGGGGCCGTACATGGCGCCGATCCCGTTCAACGTGCCGATCGCCATGCTCACCTCGCTCGCCATCGCCTACACCGTGGCGCCGTGGGCGGCGTACCGCTTCCTCAGGATTCAGGGGCACGAGAACGAGGGCGTCGAGCACCACGGGCACCACGGCCGGCTCGAACGGGCCTACGAAGGCTGGATGGGCCGGCTCATCGCCGCGCGCGGCGCGCGCAACGGCTTCTTCCTCGGCGTCGGCCTGCTGCTGCTGGCGGTGCTGCTGCTGCCGGCCTTCGGCTGGGTCAAATTCCAGATGCTGCCCAAGAACAACACCAACACCTTCTACGTCGCGATACAAATGCCCGAGGGCACCAGCCTGGAAGAAACCGACCGCGTGGCGCGGCTCGCGGGCGACATCGTGCGCCGGCACCCGCAGGTCGAGACTTACGAAACCAGCGTCGGCGAACCCGGCGTGGTCGACTTCAGCGGGCTGCTGCGCGGCAGCAACCTCATGCGCGCCCCGCATATAAGCGGCGTGCGCGTCAACCTGCGCGACAAGAGCCAGCGCTGGCAGTCTTCCATCGACGTGGTGCTGGAGCTGCGTAAACCCATCGCGGAGCTGGCGAGCCAGACCGGCGCCAACATCAAGCTGGTCGAAGACCCGCCGGGCCCGCCGGTGCGCGCCACCATCCTGGCCGAGCTCTACGGTCCCGATTACGCCAAGTTGCGCCAGCTCGCGAAGGAACTGCGCCGCGAGGTGTTCGAGCAGACCGAAGACGTGGTGGACATCGACGATTCGGTGACCGGCGACTGGACCGAACACCGCATCACGGTCAACCGCGAGCGCGCCATGCTCGCCGGCATCGCCCCGGCGCAGGTGGCGGAGACGCTGCACGCCTTCCTCGCCGGCCTCGACGCCAGCACCGTGCATCTCGAGTTCGAGAAGGAACCGGTGCCGATCCGCTTCCGCGTCCCGGCCGCGGACCGCGCCGGGCCGCAGGATTTGTCGAAGATTTTCTTCACCAGCCCGCAGGGCCGGCAGGTGGCGCTCAGCGACATCGCGCGCGTCGAGAGCCGCGTCGCGCCCAAACCGATCTTCCACAAGGACCAGTACCCGGTGGTGTACGTCAGCGGCGAGCTCGGCTCGAGCTCGCAGGTGTACGCCGTGCTCAAGATGTGGAACTGGTTGCGCACCCACGAGCTGCCGTCAGGGACGAAACTGACGCAGTATTTCATGGCCGATCCCGACACCGGCGGCTACGCGGTGCGCTGGGACGGCGAGATGCGCCTGACGCTGGACGTGTTCCGCGACCTCGGCTCGGCGTTCGCGGTGGCGATCATCCTGATCTACCTGACCCTGGTCGGCTATTACCGCTCGTTCGCGATCCCGCTGATCGTGATGGGCGCGATTCCGTTAACCGTCGTGGGCGTGCTACCGGGGCACATGATCATGGACCAGCACTTCACCGCCACCTCGATGATCGGCGTGATCGCGCTCGCCGGGATTGTCGTGCGCAACTCGCTGCTGCTGATCGACTTCATCCTCGAATACCGCAAGGCCGGGCACGCGCTCGACGAGGCGGTGTTGCAGGCCGGCGTGGTGCGCCTGCGCCCGATCCTGCTGACCGCGTTCGCCATTATCCTCGGCACACTGATCATGGCCTTCGACCCGGTGTTCGGGGGGCTGGCGATCTCGCTCATCTACGGCACCTTCGCCTCGACGGTGCTGACGCTGTTCGTGATCCCGCTGGTTTACCTCATTTACGAGCGGCGCCGCGCCGCCGCGTAGTGCCGGCCGCGCGCACGGTATTGGGCAGATGGGCGAAGATGACCTCGGCCACGGCCTCGATCGCGGGCACGCGCGGGAAACTGCGACGCCATACCAGCGCCACGCGCCGGTAGGCGTCCGGCGCCTCCAGCGGGCGCGTCACCACGCCGGCGCCGGTCATGGCCGGGCTGCGCAGCGCCAGCGCCGGCACCAGCGTCGTGCCCATGCCCGCCCCCACCAGCTGCAACAGCGTGTCGAGGCTGGCGGCGCGCAGGTCGGCCTGCTCGCCGGCCTGGGCGCGTTCGCGCAGGCGGCACACCTCCATGGCCTGCTCCGCCAGGCAATGGCCTTCCGACAGCAGTAATAGATCGAGCCCGTCGAGATCGCGGCGCTCGATGCTGTCCTTTGTGTACAGCGGGTGTTTGCGCGGTATGGCCAGCCAGAACGGCTCGTCGAACAGCGCGCGCGAAGTCAGCTCGGGATCCTTCGCCGGGGTCGCGATGAGTGCGGCATCGAGTTCGTGGCGGTGCAACCGCTCCAGCAGGCGCTCGGTCAGCTCCTCTGTCAGCACCAGTTTCAATTGCGGGTGCTTGCGCTTGAGCGGCGCCAATACCAGCGGCATGAGGTAGGGGCTCAGTGTCGGGATCACGCCGAGCCGCAGCGGACCCGCGAGCGGGTCCTGGCTGGCGCGTGCCAATCGTGTGAGCGCCTCGGCCTCCTCGACCGCGCGCCGCGCGTTCGGCAGCAGCGCTTCGCCCAGCGGCGTCAGCGCCACGTGCTTCCTGCTGCGCTCGAACAGCGCCACCCCCAGCTCGTCCTCGAGCTTCTTGATCTGGCCCGAGAGCGTCGGCTGCGACACGAAGCTGCGCGCCGCCGCCTGCCCGAAGTGGCGCGTCTCGGCCAGCGCGATGAAGTACTTGAGGTCACGCAGGTTCATATCGGGCCTCCGGTGAAGCAAATCTGTAAATAGGCATTTCCTATCATACTTACTTGAAATAACGATTGGAACAATTAAACACCCGGGCCTAGGCTGCGTCTCATCAACATACCCTTCACCCGGAGAGAACCCATGACGACCGAAGCCAAGTGCCCGTTTCATCACACCGCCGGCGGCGGCACCTCGAACCAGGACTGGTGGCCCAACCAGCTGAAACTCGACATGCTGCGCCAGCATTCCGCCAAGTCCGACCCGATGGGCGAGGATTTCAACTACGCCGAGGAATTCAAGAAGCTCGACCTCGAAGCGGTGAAGAAAGACCTGCGCGAACTCATGACGAAGTCGCAGGACTGGTGGCCGGCGGACTTCGGCCACTACGGGCCGCTGTTCATCCGCATGGCCTGGCACAGCGCCGGCACCTACCGCACCGCGGACGGCCGCGGCGGCGGCGGCACCGGCAACCAGCGTTTTGCACCGATCAACAGCTGGCCCGACAACGTCAACCTCGACAAGGCGCGCCGGCTGATCTGGCCGGTCAAGCAGAAGTACGGCCGCGCGATCTCCTGGGCCGACCTGATCATTCTCGCCGGCAACGTCGCGCTGGAATCGATGGGCTTCAAGACCTTCGGCTTCGCCGGCGGGCGCGTGGATATCTGGGAACCGGAAAAGGACATCTACTGGGGCGCCGAGAAGAAGTGGCTGGAAGACCAGCGCTACTCCGGCGACCGTAACCTCGAAAACCCGCTCGCGGCGGTGCAGATGGGCCTTATCTACGTCAACCCGGAGGGCCCCAACGGCAACCCGGACCCGGTTGCGGCGGCGAAAGACATTCGCACGACCTTCGCTCGCATGGCGATGAACGACGAAGAGACCGTGGCGCTCATCGCCGGCGGCCACACCTTCGGCAAGACCCACGGCGCCGGCCCGGCGACCCATGTGGGGCCCGAGCCGGAAGCGGCCGACATCGAGGAACAAGGCCTCGGCTGGAAGAGCAGCTTCGGTTCCGGCAAGGGCGCTGACCAGATCGGCAGCGGCCTGGAAGTCACCTGGACCACGACGCCGACCAAGTGGAGCAACAACTTCTTCTGGAACCTGTTCGGCTACGAATGGGAGCTCACCAAGAGCCCGGCCGGCGCGCATCAATGGCAGCCGAAGGGCGGGGCCGGCGCCGGCACCGTGCCGCATGCGCATGACAAGAGCAAGCGCATCGCCCCGACCATGCTGACCACGGACCTCGCGCTGCGCTTCGATCCCGCGTACGAGAAGATCTCGCGCCGCTTCATGGAGAACCCGGACGAGTTCGCCGATGCCTTCGCGCGCGCGTGGTTCAAGCTCACGCACCGCGACATGGGGCCCAAGGCGCGCTACCTCGGTCCCGAGGTGCCGAAAGAGGACCTCCTGTGGCAGGACCCGATCCCGGCGGTCGATCACAAACTGATCGACGAGCAGGATATCGCCGCCCTCAAGGCGAAGGTGCTGGCTTCGGGTCTCACGGTCAGCGAACTGGTGTCGACCGCCTGGGCCTCGGCATCCACCTTCCGCGGCTCCGACATGCGCGGCGGCGCCAACGGCGCGCGCATCCGGCTCGCGCCGCAGAAGGACTGGGCGGTCAACCAGCCGGCGCAGCTCGCCAAGGTGCTGAAGGCGCTGGAAAGCATCCAGGCCGAGTTCAACAAGGGGCAGACAGGCGGCAAGAAGGTCTCGCTTGCGGATCTGATCGTGCTGGCCGGTTGCGCGGGTGTGGAACAGGCGGCGAAGAACGCCGGGGTTACGGTGACGGTGCCGTTTGCGCCGGGCCGCATGGATGCCTCGCAGGCGCAGACCGACGTCGAGTCGTTCGCGGTGCTGGAGCCGATCGCCGATGGTTTCCGCAACTACCAGAAGGCGAAGTACACGGTGCGCGCCGAGGAGTTGCTGGTGGACAAGGCGCAATTGCTGACGCTGACTCCGCCGGAGATGACGGTGCTGGTGGGCGGCATGCGGGTGCTCGGCACCAACGTCGGCCAGACGAAACACGGCGTCTTCACCGGCCGTCCGGGGCAACTCACCAACGACTTCTTCGTGAACCTGCTCGACATGGCCACGGAGTGGAAACCGACCTCGCCCGACAAGGACGTGTTCGAGGGCCACGATCGCAAGACCGGCAAACCGAAGTGGACCGGCACCCGGGTCGACCTGGTGTTCGGCTCGAACTCCGAGCTGCGCGCGCTGGCCGAGGTCTATGCTGCGGCCGACGCGCAGGAGAAGTTCGTGCGCGACTTCGTGGCGGCCTGGAACAAGGTGATGAACCTGGATCGCTTCGACCTCAGGTGATTCCGGCAAAATCCGCGTAACTGGCAGTACCGGGCGCGTGGGGCGGTTGCTCCGCGCGCCCTTTTTTGCGGGCTTTAATAGGTAATTCCTATCAAATAACTATGAACAAACGATTGGAACGATATAAACCCGCGGGCTAGATTGTCCCTCGTGAACGCCCCGCGTGGGCTTGCCAGAGGAGACAACCATGTCCGCCGCCGCCATCTTCGCCAGCCAGTTCGTCAACGATCGCGTCACCGCGCGCGCCGCCGTTCCGCTCTCACGACGTGTCAGCAGCGCCTTCGGCATGATCGGGCTCATGCTCGCCGGTGCCTGGCCCGAGACCCGGGTGATCCATCTGCGGGTACCGGCCGGCACGGAAGGAGCACCGGGCCACTGACGCGGTCTCAATCCCAGAGCTTGCGCCACCAGCGCTTGCGGTTCTCCGGGCGCTGCGCCATGTCGTGCAGCGCCGCCGGCGGCAGGCGGCTCAGGACCCAGCCCGGCAGCGGCGGGTTGTCGCTGAAACCGCACTGCACCCCGAGGTTGTTGGGATCGAAGATCTTGATCATCGACGGCTCGGTCTTGCTGTCGGTGTAGACGATGCCGCAGTAATCCTCCTCGTGCTCGCGCCGCAACAGCGCATCAACCTCGGCGATGAAGGTCGCGACCTGCGCCGCCGTAGCCGGCGCCGCCGGCGGCGCCTCGCCGATGGCGTACACATACCAGCCGGCATCGGCGTCGCGTCGCACGACTTCCCAGAAGGCATCGAGGTCCTCCCAGCTCAACACGCCGGTGAAATTGCCGCGGAAGGCGGAGCGGAACGGGTCTTCAATCGGGGCAGGATGCATGCTTTTTTTCTCCGTGACGTTTTTTACCACGAATATCCGGAACATTTCATCTGTACGGCGACAATGCCGGACGCTCTTCCTCGAAAAGCCTGATGGCATATTGCCCCGACGGGGATTGGCAGATGCTCCTCGCGGTTGTCTGCATGGCGGCCGGTACCTCCTCCGGGCCCGGCAGCCGGACGCCGTAGCGGCGCGGCAGCGTAAACGGCGCCATCAGGCAGGCGAAACTCAGGTCGGCGGCCGTGAAACGGTCGCCGAGCAGGTAACGGCGGCCATCCGCGAGCAGCGCATCGGTATGCGCAAGAACCTGCCGCACTTGTTCGAGCCCGGACTCCACCGTCTGAAGCGAAATGTTCAGCCGCTTCCCGGCAAAGCCTTGCATCGGCCGCAGCAAGCAGCGCGCCAGCAGGCGTTCATGTGCGGGAACCCTCTGCGCGATCAGTCTCAGAATCGCGGAGGCCGGTTGCCGGCGGTACTGGAAATAGAACCAGCGGCGGCTTTCGACCCCGAGCACGCTGTCGAACAAGGCCTCCAGCTCATCAACCCGGGCCCGAAGCGGCGGCGGGTCTGGATACAGTTTGTCCTGTGGGCGCGCATAACGCTCCAGATGCCTGAGGATGGACGCGGAACCCGTGATGGTTTCCCCGTTGTCGATCAGTACCGGGACCAGCGGCTGGCGACTCAGACGCCAGGTCCGCCAATAATGAAATCCCTGAATATGCGCCTCTTCGTGATAGGCGAGACCGAGACGCTCCAGCCCCCAACGGGCCTTTTCGCAGTAGTGACTGATCGGGATCGTGAGCAGGCGGATGGTCATGGCGCGCCGCGATCATGAGCGAGCGCGAGCAGTTCGTCCACCGACCACTGGTCATCGGCATGTGTCCCGTACTTGCATGCCTGAACCCGGCCGTCAGACGCAATCAGAAAATCGGCGGGCAGCCCCAGCGCGCTTTCTCCCGACGACGGCAGGCCCGGAAGTCCCGGCAGCATGCGCAGGACATTCGGCAGCGCCAGCAACATTACGCGCGGATGCAGCAAGGCGCCCGGCGCCGACCCGACGCCGAACCCGGCATAAAGACCGCCGCCGGGGTCGGCGACGACGGCAAACGGCAAGTCGTTGTGATGCCGCCGCAACGCCGCCGGCGTGGAACGGAACACCGCCACCTCCCGGATGTTCGCGCCCACGATCTCGTCATGGCGTCGCGTGAAGGAACGCAGGTGCAGGCTGCAAAACGGACAGCCCGCGAAGCGCCGGAACTGAAGATGGACCGGCCTGCTTTCGTCCGGAACCGGCACCGGCGCGGAATCCAGGTCCACGAGGGTCTTTCTGCCGATGGTCTGCCCGACCTGAATCCTGTTCATGTTCCCCCTCGTTCTTGATTAGTTTTTTGTGCGCGCAACACCGGCCTTCGGACATTTGTCCGAAGGCCGTCCGACAGAAACTATATGAACAGGCTCACGTCGGACTTCTGCGCGATCGGCAGGAAGCTGGCGGCGCCGATCCAGTCCTTGACCTCGGGAATGAAGTCATCGCGCGTGTAGCCGAACAGATCCACCGTCATCTGGCAGGCGACCAGGTTGACGCCGGCCTCGATGCACACGTCGCGCAATTCCTGGATCGACGCGACGCCGTTGTTCTTCACGGTTTTCTTCATCAGCGTGGTCGCCAGCTTCTCGAAGCCCGGCACGCCGGCCATGAGCAGGTTCGGCATGTTCCAGTTGATGCCCTGGAACCACTTCGGCCCGAACGGCATTTTCATGGGCATGCCCGGATTCCCGAGCGGGCTCACCTGCAGATTCAGATCCTTTTTCAGCAGCTCCAGG
Source organism: Pseudomonadota bacterium (assembly GCA_040755435.1). Classification (GTDB taxonomy): domain Bacteria; phylum Pseudomonadota; class Gammaproteobacteria; order Acidiferrobacterales; family Sulfurifustaceae; genus Sulfuricaulis. The sequence goes on from JBFMBB010000025.1 coordinate 9,809, forward strand.
CCGTAGAAGGTGAAGAACACGTTCACGTCCCAGCCCAGCGCCGAGGCGGTGGAAGCGAGAATGAAGGGCGGATAGGCCCAGTCCATGGTGCCCTTGGTGGCGATGATGGACAGCGACGGCGTCTTGTTCTCTTCTGCCTCTTTCAGTTTTCTCGAGAAACGATCGTCGAACCACGCGTCGAGCGCGGCGCCGTGCTGCTGCAGCAATTCGCTGGAAAGTTTGCCGGTGGATTTTTCTGCGGTGATGGACATGAACCCTCCTCAAGAAGTTACGGGATGATCGGATAAACCTCGCCGCGCCTTCCGTCCTGATTGTTGACTGCCTGAACGACCGGCACGGATTTGATATGCCGATTGGCATCACATATATTCAATCGGCATATTCTGAAATGATTAAATATGCCGGACGGGCGAAGCTCAAATCAGAGAATTTAATTAGTTTCGCTAACAAACAGGATTGGGGGAGCGGCATGGAAAATCTCGATGTCGTCAAACTGCTCAAGGCGGCGCAGAACCTGGAGCGCAACATCACGGTGTCGCTGATGTACTCGGGACTGCGCGTGCCCCAGTACCGGCTGCTCGACGCGCTGGCGGAGATGGGGCAGGCGACGGTGACGGAAATGAGCGAAAAACTGAGCGTCCGGCGCGCCACGGCCAGCGTGCTGATCAACGAGCTGATCCGGTCCGGCATCGTGGAGGTCACCGAAAACGACTCGGACCGGCGCTCGTTCCACATCCGCCTCACGCGCATGGGCGAGGGCAAGCTCGAAGCGGCACGCAAGGACGTCGCCGTGTTCCGCGAGAAGCTCTCGAAACAGTATCCGCCCGGCATGATCCAGGCGCTGAATGAATTCGCCGACCGGCTGTCCTGACCGGCCGGCGAACGCGGACCACTTCAATCCGTCAGTGCTTGCGGATCTGAAACACGTACTCGCCGCTGTTCTGCTCGGACGAGACCAGCTCGTTGCCGGTCTGGCTGCATAAGGCGGCAAAATCCTTCACCGAACCCGGATCCGTGGCGCGCACGCGCAGCATCTCTCCCGGCTGCAGCCCGTTGAGCGCTTTTTTGGCACGCAGAATCGGCAACGGGCAGTTCAGGCCGCGGGCGTCGAGTTCCTGGGTCGTGGTTGACATGGCGATCTCCTGTTTGGGTTGAGTGAGCCTTGAAGTCGGTCAGGCCGGCTGGCACAGGCGCGGCCACGGATAACCGTCGGCCGCGAGGTCGGCCAGGTGCTCGCGCACGGCCGTGCGCCAGTCCTTGCCTGGCGCATAACCGATTTTTTTCCGCGCGTAATCGCCGGGACAAACCCAGTTCTCGCACAGATGCACGATGGAACGGGTGAGAAACGGCGAGGAACCGGGCATCACCGGTTTGAGCGCTTCCATGAGCCAGCCGAAAGCATAGCCGGCCGGATAAGGGACGCTGTAAAGCGGCTTGGGAAAACCTGTTTCCGTCGCGATGAACTCCACGACTTCGCGCAACGCGGGAAACTCCGCGCCGCAGATATTGAACGACTCGTAGTCATTCAGGCCGTCGGCCGTTGCCGCCAGCGCAAATGCCTTGCCCAGGTCAGCGTCGGCCACCAGCGGAAGGCGTTTGCGCCCACCGGCGAGCCACGGCACCAGCCAGGTTCGAAGCCGCGGCACCAGCGCCGGCAGCATGCCCAGGCGGTTGCCGGCGCCAATGAAGTGGCCGAGGCGCAGCGTGACCATTTGCGTGCCACGCCGGCTGTTGGCGCGCATGTAACGGTCGAGATCGATCAGACAATCGAGATGCGGCCAAAAGCCGGTGTGTTCTGTTTCCGAGAAATCATCGAGCGGTCTGTTGTCTCTCGCGACCGCGCCGATCACGACCGTGCTGGTCTGGATAAAGCGCGTTACACCCTGTCGAAGGGATTGCTCGATGAGGTCGCGAGTCGGCTCGAAAAACCGTTCGCGTTCCTGCTCCCTGTGGCCCCACATGGATGCCCAGTTGCCGCAGCTGCAAACGACATCGATGTCCTTCACCACCTCGCGGCGGTATCCCGCGTCCATCAAATTGCCAACGCGTGCCTCACCCGGGAAATCTCGTGCCAGTTTGTCGCGCCGGCGACACGCCGCCACCGGCTCGACGCCGGGTTGCGTCATCAGGGCCCTGAGGACGTTGCCGCCCAGGAAACCCGTGGCGCCCGTCACCAGCACCCGAATCTTTTCTTTTGCGGCCATGATTTCTCCCGGTGTCCCGAATGCTTGCGGCAGCCTTTCACAGGCTGTCTACCCATTTTTTGAGCCTGGTGGTTTCCCGCAGAACCAGATCCGGCTTGTTGAAGGTATGCGTCAGCAAACTCGCGCCCTGCAGCACCGTGACCAGGTGCAGGGCCAGATCGGCGGATTCCGCGCCCTTGCCGAGCTCGCGGAACTGCCGCTCGGTCCAGCCCAGAATGGCGCCCATCAGCTCGGCGGACTTTTCCGCCAGCAGGCCGCCGTCCTTGTGCAACTCCTGGCAAAGACTGCCGATGGGGCAACCGCTGGCGGCCAGCACTTCACGCTGACCCTCGACCTCGCCGATCAGCGCATGAATGCGCTGCTTCGGGTCCGGGAGCTTGTTCCATTGCGCGATGAGCCCGCCATAAAAATCCGCGCGGTACCCGATCAGCGCCTGGCCGATGTCTTCCTTGGTTTTGAAGTAGTAATAAACGTTGCCCAGGGGTACTTCGGCTTCCCGGGCGATGTCGGCCAGCGTGGTCTGATTGAAGCCTTGCGCGTGCACCAGCTTGTTGGCCGCTTCCAGCAGACGTGAACGTTTGTTGGGTTCTTTAATCATTTAAATCAATTATTTAAATATATAAGTAAGTTGACTAACTAAATTATGGTTTGTACATGGATCACTGTCAAGAAATATTCCGTGCCAGCCAGAAAGCCGAAACGTTTGTCTATTAAAAGACCGGAGCGGCGCCCGTCCCGGTTGCGCGCAACGAGACTGATGTTGGGCGGATGCACCACATATACTTTGCGAAGACATGGACACCCTGACACACGCCCTGAGCGGCGCGCTGCTGGCACGCGCCACGGAACCGAAGGAACCGCGACCGGAGCAGCTGCCGCGGCGCGCGCGCCTGTGGGTCGGCTTCTGGGCCGCGGCCTTTCCCGACAGCGATTTCATCACGCGCTTCGTCGATCCCCTCACCTATCTCACCGCGCACCGCGGCATCACCCACTCGGTGGTCATGCTGCCGCTGTGGGCGCTGGGCCTGTCGCTGCTGTTCATGCTGCTGGTGCGCGGCAAATATTCCTGGCGCGCGTTCGTGGGCGTGGTGGCGCTGGGCATCGGCATTCATATCATCGGCGATGTCATCACCGCCTTCGGCACCATGATCTTCGCGCCGCTTTCCTTCTGGCGCGCGCAGATTCCAACCACGTTCATCATCGATCCGTATTTCACGGCGATCATCGTCGCCGGACTCGTGGCCTCGGCGGCGTGGAAGCACACGCGCGCGCCCGCCGTCATCGGCCTGGCCGTGCTCGCCGGCTACGTGGGCTTTCAGGGGATGCTGCAGCAGCGCGCCGTCGCCGCCGGCGAAAACTACGCGCTTCGTCACGGGCTCGTGGCCGGAACGGTCGAGGCGATTCCCCAGCCGTTCTCACCGTTCAACTGGATGATCGTGATCCCGCTGAAGGACGAATATCACATGGCCTACGTGAGCCTGTGGCGCGACGAGATCCCGGAATTCCCGCCGGACGGCGCCAACTGGCTGCGCCAGGTCCATGCCTCGTATTACCCGGTGCGCGACGCCCTGTGGAAGCAGGTGCCGCGTTTCGGCGAGGGCAAGAACGCCAGGCTGGCGGAAGAACTGTGGTATTCCGAGGTGCTTGCGCCCTACCGGAATTTTGCCCTGTTCCCGGCGCTGTACGGCGTGGACCGTGTCCAGGGCCGGCTATGCGTGTGGTTCAACGATCTTCGTTTCGCGCTGGCCGGTCGCAACATGCCGTTCCGCTACGGCGCCTGCCGCCTTGGCAAGGATGCGGCGTGGCAGGTACATCGCCTGATCAATGACGACAACGGCCAGGAAATCTTCGAGGCCATTCCGCACTGAACAAAGAAACCAACCGCCAAGACGCCAAGAACGCCAAGTTTTTTATTCTTGAAAATTGGTTTTTTCTTGGCGACCTTGGCGCCTTGGCGGTTCAAGATCATATTCGTTCAATACATATCCACCGGATCGACATCCAGCGACCAGCGTGTCGTCCTGGCGAACTTCGCTTCCGTCAGCTCCCGCACCCATCGGGCCAGGAATTCATGCAGCGGCGCGCGCTGGCCAGATTGCACCAATAGTTGTGCGCGGTAACGTCCGGCACGCCGCTCCATGGGCGCCGGCGCCGGCGACAACAACTCGACCTCCTTCCCGGGCAACAGCCGCATGGCGAGCGCGCGCGCCGCGCGCAGGAATTCCAGCGCCGCGCCGGGGGCGGGCGCCTCGGCACGCAGCAGGGCCAGATGGCTGTAGGGCGGATAGCCGGTCTCGCGGCGTTCGTTGAGGGCGAATTCGGCGAAGCCGTGGAAGTCATGCCGCTGCAAGGCCGCGAACAACGGGTGCTCCGGATGCCAGGTCTGGATCAGCACCTCGCCCGGCTTGTCGGCGCGGCCGGCGCGGCCGCTCACCTGCATGATCAGCTGGAACAGCCGTTCGCCCGAGCGGAAATCGGTGCCGTACAGCCCCTGGTCGGCGTTGAGGATCCCCACCAGCGTGACGTTGGGGAAATCATGCCCCTTGGACAGCATCTGGGTCCCGACCAGGATATCGGCCTCGCCCGCGTGGACGCGCCGCAGCTTTTCCTCGAGCGCGCCGCGGCGCGCGGTGCTGTCGCGGTCGATGCGCTCGATGCGCGCCTGCGGGAAAAATTTCTGCAGCGCGCCCTCGACGCGCTCCGTGCCCTCGCCGAGCGGATGCAGGTTTGCGCCCCGGCACGAAGGGCAGGTCTTGATCACTTCCTGCTCCGCGCCGCAATGATGACACAGCAGTTTCTGTTTCCGGTGATGCAAGGTGAGCTGCGCGTCGCAACGCTTGCAGGGCGCCACCCAGCCGCAGTCGAAACACATCCACACCGGCGAGAAACCGCGGCGGTTCAGGAACAGGATGCTCTGTTCGCCCTTTTTGAGCCGGTCGGCGAGCGCTTCGCGCAACGGCAACGATAATCCTTCACTGGGCTTGAGCCGGCGCATGTCGAGCAGTCGCACGGATGGCATCACCGCGGCGCCGGTGCGCTCCGGCAACTCGATCAGGGCATAGGCACCCTGGCGCGCGTTCCTGAGGCTCTCCAGCGAGGGCGTGGCCGAGCCGAGGATGACCGGGATTTTCTCGCGCGCGGCGCGCATCACGGCTACGTCGCGCGCCGAATAACGGAAACCGTCCTGTTGCTTGTACGAAGCGTCGTGCTCCTCGTCCACGACGATGAGGCCGGGATTTTTGAGCGGTGCAAATACCGCGGAACGCGTGCCGAGCACGATCGTCGCCCGGCCGGCGGCGGACATGACCCAGGCGTTCAGCCGCTCCTGTTCGTTGAGGCCGGAATGCAGCACGGCTATCGGGGCGCGAAACCGGCGCGCGAACCGCCCCACCAGCTGCGGCGTCAGGCCTATTTCCGGCACCAGCACCAGCGCCTGCTTGCCCTGCGCCAATACCCGCTCGATCACGTTGAGGTAGACCTCGGTCTTGCCGCTGCCGGTCACGCCATGCAGCAGGAAGGAATGAAAACCGTCGAGCCCGGCGAGGATTCCGGCCACGGCGGATTTCTGGTCCGGGTTGAGTTCCGGCGCGGACTGCACATCCTCATTGATCACCGGCCGCGCTTCGCGTTGGTGACTGCTCACCCACCCCTTGGCGCGCAGCGCCCTGAGCGCCGCCGCCGCGCGTTGCGAAACCCGGGCCAGCTGCTCTGCATCGAGGCCGTCCGCGTCCGACGCCAGCGCCGCGAGCACCTGTCGCTGCGCCGGGGCGCGCTTCAGCGTCTGCGGATCGACGGCCTTGCCCGCGGGCGTGAGCGACCAGACCTTCACTCCGCTGGCGACCGGCGCATGAGCCTGGCGCAAGCGCACCGGCAGGGCCGTGTGGATGACCTCGCCGAGCGGGTGATGGTAATAATCCGCCGCCCACTGGAGCAGGCTCAACAGCGGCGGCGGAAGAATGGCATCGTCGTCGAGCACCTGCCTGATGTTTTTCAGCCGGCTGGCGGGCAACTCGCTTCGCGTCACCTCGCCCACCACCACCCCGATCAGCTCGCGCCGGCCGAAGGGCACGCGCACGCGCGCACCCGGCGTCAACGCAACCGGGGCCAGGTAATCAAAAAAGCGATACAGGGGGGTGGGAACGGCGATCTGATAAATACGCAACGGTGCAACCATGCCGGCGACTCTATCACAGGCCATGAAATGAAAATGTTTTGAACATTTTCTGTGCAATGCGTGAAACACCCGCGCTCCACGTTCACGAATTTGTCATGAAGTGCTTCTAAGCGCTTGTATCAAAAGGTGCTGGCCTTACTCACAGAATCTGTGGATAACAATGTTGATGAAGCTGACTTGCGCATTTTGTCGCACGGCAATTTCCGATAATTCTGTTAGTTTGATTAAAAAATAAACTGAAGTATTAAGTTATTAAAGATCAATATGTTAAGTAAAATTACCCGGGCTTTATCAAGGAATATCCGGCAACTGCGGCGGGGCCTTTTTTTCGTGCATTTTTTCTGTGCATAAAACGACAATCAGAGGCATTTTTTTCCGGCAGCAAAATCGCCCGGGATCGGCTAGGCAGCGGGTAAAACAGCGTTTACGATGCAGCGGGGTTCCAGGGAACAGGAGGAGACAACATGAAAGCTGCATGCAAATGGGCGCAGCAATACGGACCGTTGCTCGGGCGACTGCTGCTGGCGAATCTGTTCATCGTTTCGGGCTTCAAGAAGATCGGCGGGTTTGCCGGCACGGCGGGTTACATGGCAGCCAAAATGCCGGCGCTCGATCCGAATCTGATCAACATCATGCTGGCGCTGACCATCGCCATCGAGCTGGGCGGCGGCCTCATGATCCTGGTCGGCTGGCAGGCGCGCTGGGCCGCGGCGATCATTTTGCTGTGGATGCTTCCGGTGACTTATCTGTTCCATGCCTACTGGGGACTGCCGCCGGACCAGATGCAGGCGCAGTTCATCCAGTTCCAGAAAAACATGGCCATCATGGGCGCGCTGCTGCTGATCGTGGCGCAGGGGACAGGTCCTTACAGCCTGGGGAAAGACAACTGTTAGCGGTACTCGCCCGGATGAAAAGCGACGGGTAACGCTACTTACTTGTGCAGGCGCAGCAGCTTGGGGTTGCGCTCGATGGCCCAGGAGGACTGCTTGAGCCACACGGCCAGTTCCTCCGCCGACAGCGGCCGGCTGATGTAGTGACCCTGGGCGGTGTCGCAGCCCAGCTCGCTCAGGCGCTTCAGGGTTTCCTCGTTCTCCACGCCCTCCGCCACCACTTCGAGCTTGAGGTTGTGCGCCAGGTCCACGCTGGTGCGCACGATGGCCGCGTCGTTCTCGTCGCGTTCCATGCCGATGACGAAGGACTTGTCGATCTTGATGGTGTTGACCGGCAGCTTCTTCAGATATGAAAGCGAGGAGTAGCCGGTGCCGAAATCGTCGATGGCGATGCGCAGCCCCATCGCCGACAGGCGCGCCAGCACCTCGAGGGCGCGCTCGGGCTCGGTCATGACCGCGCTCTCGGTGATCTCCAGCTCCAGCCAGCGCGGCGAGATCTGCAGCGCCGCCAGCTGTTCGGCGAAGGCGTCCGCCAGGTACGGGTCCTGCAGGTCGCGCACCGACAGGTTCATGGAAATGGTGATCGGCAGGCCCTGGTCCTGCAGCTGCTGGCCCTGGCGCAGCGACTCGTTCAGCACCCACGGCGTGAGGCTGCGGATCATGCCGGTCTGTTCCAGCAACGGCACGAAGGTATCCGGCAGCATCAGGTCCTGGCGCGGGTGGTTCCAGCGCACCAGCGCCTCCACGCCCGTCACCTGCAGATTCCGCAGATCCACCTTCGGCTGGTAATACAGCACGAACTGTTCCTGCTCCACGGCGTGGCGCAGCTCGCCGAGCAGCGTCAGGCGCGTCGGGTTGTGCTGGTCGATCTTGCCGTCGTAGAAGGCGTGGCCGCTGTTGCTGTTCTTGGCCGCGTACATGGCGACGTCGGCACGCTGAATGAGAATATTGGCGTCGACGCCGTGATCGGGATAGAGCGCGATACCGATGCTGGCGCCGATGTCGAGGGTCTGCTCCTCGATGCGGAACGAGGTGCGCAGGGCCTGCAGCAGCATGCGCGCCGCCATGGTGGCGTGCTTGTCGTTCACCGCCGGCAGCAGGATGGCGAACTCGTCGCCGCCCATGCGTGCCACCGTGTCGATGTCGCGCAGCTTGCTGCGCAGGCGCGCCGCCACCTGCTGCAGCAGCTTGTCGCCGATCTGGTGGCCGAGGGTGTCGTTGATGTCCTTGAAGCGGTCGAGGTCCATCAGGAACAGGGCGAACGGCTTGTAGTCGCGCTTGGCGTCCTCGATCGCCTGCTCCAGGCGCTCGTGGAACAGCGTGCGGTTCGGCAGCTTGGTCAGCGGATCGGTGAACGCCAGACTTTCCAGGCTGGCGTAGAGCTCCTTGAGCCGCGTCGTCATGCTGTTGAAGCCGGCGCCCAGCTCGGCGATTTCGGTATTGCCCTCCACCACCACGTGTTCGCCGAGGCGGTTCTTGTCCGAACGGGCCTTACGCAATTGCAGGGCCAGCGCCTGCAGCGGCCGCAGCGCGGCCTTGCGCAGGAACAGCCACACCAGCCAGCCGATCAGCAGCATCGCCGCCGCGGCGGCGGCCGTGAAATTGCGCCCGGCCAGCGCCAGTTCGTCCCGCAACGCGCGGATGTCCTGACTGACGCCGAGGTGCAGCAGCACGCGCGGCGCCATCCCGAAAGGCTGTTCCACCATCAGGTAATTTTCGGTGTCTTCGGCGCGCGGCCAGTCGGCGGAGCGATAAAACACGGCCCCGTCGGCAAAGCTCAGGCGCACCGGCAAATTGAAGATGTTGTCCGCTCCGGTCAGGCGCGGCGTCATGTCCAGCGCCACCAGCAGAAAGCCGGATGCCGGGCGCTCGCCCAGCGCATGGATCGAGAGGTGATAGATATTTTTGTCCGCCACGCAGGCGCCGGTAACAGGCCTGGACAGTTCCGTGTCCTTGCGTTTCGACGCCACGGAATACAGATTGGCACAGGCGGGTTGATTCAACACCGCTTCGGTTATGCCTCGACCGGAAGATGCGACAACATTCCTGTCGGCATTCAGCAACTGCAACTTGGCCAACCGGGCGCGTTCGGTGTCGAAGCCGGGCCGGTCGAACAGACGATCGAGCTGGCGCACCATGACCACGGTTTTACCGCCGCTGACCGCAGCCATGAATCCGGGTTCCGAGCGCACCAGCAGCGCCAGCCGCTGCGATTCCGTTTCCAGTTCGCGGCGCAACTCGCCGATGCGCGTCCTGACCTGTTCGCCCAGCACGGTGCGTTGCTGCGCCAGGCCGGCATCGCGGTAGACATCGTTGCCCGCCAGCACGAAAAACAGGCCGAGCAATCCCACCACCGTCATGCCGGTGAGAAGGCTGGTGCGCACGGACATCTGATTCAGCAGCATCGTTATTCTTGATCGCCAATACCGCTTGCGGGCGAATACACGCCGATGCGAATCCATTCGTAGCCGTTCCCGTTCCATTGGAACCTCGATCACCTCCTGGTCTTTCCCCATCCCTGTGCCGCCCGGCGCAAACCCTCTCCTGGCCTGTACGCTCTGGCAGCCGGTAAATCCTGCAAATCTGGTGCCATTTGGCGGTATCTCTGCCATCAGGAACCTTTATAAATAATGGCTGGAAATTAAGGTCATTTCGGCGTTTTTTTGCCACTGATATGACCAACGGCGGGGTTCGGCTGTTTTTCGGGCCTTCCGGTGACATTTTCCGGCGCGGCACCGGGCCGGAACAGCTTCTCGCGCCCGGGGAATGGTCCTACATTAATCCCTTCAAACCGGGGACAAAGGGCTCCATGGACGCAACCTGGGACGCGATTGCCCAACGGATTTCCGCCGCCACCGGCACCCCCTTTGCTGCCCGCGCGCGGGATGCCGTGGGTAGCGGGTGCATCAACTCCGCGACGGTGCTGCAGGACGGCAAGCGGCGTTACTTCGTCAAGCTCAACGACGCGGCGCGTCTTCCCATGTTCGAGGCCGAGGCCGAGGGACTGGAGGCCATCACGCAAACCCGCAGCGTGCGCGTGCCGCGGCCAATCTGTTCCGGCACCACCGGCGCTTCCGCCTATCTCGTGCTCGAGCACCTGGATCTGGAAAGCGCCGACGCGCGCAGCCTCGAACAACTCGGGCGCGAACTGGCGCAGATGCACCGCGCCACGCAGAAACAATTCGGCTGGCATCGCGACAACACCATCGGTTCGACGCCACAGGTCAACACGCCCGGCAGCGACTGGGTGGAGTTCTGGCGTGAACAGCGCCTCGGGTTTCAGCTGCGGCTGGCCGCGCGCCGCGGGCGCGACTTGATGCTGCGGGGCGAACGATTGATGTCGAATCTGGAAAAATTTTTCCACGGTTACCGGCCTGCGCCTTCGCTGCTGCACGGCGATCTCTGGGGCGGCAACGCCGGCGCCTGCGGCGGACAGCCGGTGATCTTCGATCCGGCGGTCTACTACGGCGACCGCGAAGCGGATATCGCCATGACCGAGCTGTTCGGCGGATTTTCCGCGCGCTTTTACCGGGCCTACGACGAGGCCTGGCCGCTCGATCCCGGTTACAAGGTGCGCAAGACGCTGTACAACCTCTATCACGTGCTCAACCACTTCAACCTGTTCGGCGGCGGCTACGGTTCCCAGGCGGAACGCATGATGGAGTCGCTGCTGGGCGAATTGGGATAAGGAAAAAAATGGATATCCAGTTCCACGGCGCCACCCGGGAAGTCACCGGTTCCTGCTTCCTGGTGCGCGCGGGCGCGCGCCAGGTGCTGGTGGACTGCGGCCTGATCCAGGGCGCGCCCGCGGACGAGGCACGCAACCGCCAGCCTTTCCCGTTCAATCCCGGCGACCTCGACGCCGTGATCCTGACGCACGCCCACCTGGATCACTCCGGCCGGCTGCCGCTGCTGGTCAAGGCAGGTTTTCGCGGGCCGGTCTACACCCACCGCGCCACGCGCGACCTGTGCCAGATCATGCTCAAGGACGCGGCGGTGCTGAACGAGAAGGACGCCGAGCACGAAAACCGGCGGCGCCTGCGCCAGGGCAAGCGCCTGGTCGAGCCGCTGTACACGCGCCCGGACGCGGACAAGGCCATGCGCCAGTTTCAAACGCTCGACTATGACAATGAGCGCCAGATCCTCCCTGGCATGCGGCTGCGTCTGCGCGACGCCGGCCATATCCTCGGCTCGGCCATCGTGGAGCTGTGGCTGGAGGAAAACGGCAACCGGCGCAAGATCGTCTTCAGCGGCGACCTCGGGCACGCCGACGCGCCGATCCTGCGCGACCCCGAAACCGTGCAGGAGGCCGATCTCGTCGTCCTCGAAAGCACCTATGGCGACCGCGAACACCGGCCCTGGGACAAAACCATTGCGGAACTGGGCGAGGTGTTCCGCGAGGCGGCGCGCGATGAGGGCAACATCCTCATCCCAGCCTTCGCCATCGGCCGCAGCCAGGAGCTGCTCTATTTCCTCAAGCACCACCATCGCGAATGGGGCATCGATCACTGGACGGTGTTTCTCGACAGCCCGATGGCGATCGAGGCCACCGAGGTCTACGGACGCCACTGGAAACTGTTCGACGCCGAGGCCAGCCGCCGGCGCAAAAAAGGCGGCGATCCCTTCAGCATGCCGAACCTGCATTTCAGCCGCACCGCGACCCAGTCCATGGCCATCAACCGCCTGCGCAGCGGCGCCATCGTCATCGCCGGCAGCGGCATGTGCGACGGCGGGCGCATCCGCCATCACTTCAAGCACAACCTCTGGCGCGAGCAGTGCCACGTGATCTTCGCCGGCTTCCAGGCGCGCGGCACGCTCGGCCGGCAGATCGTCGACGGCGCTGAAACCGTCAAGCTCTGGGGCGAGACCATCCGCGTCGCCGCGCGCATCCACACCGTCGGCGGTTTGTCGGCGCATGCCGGCCAGTCGGGGCTGCTGAACTGGTATCGCCACTTCGAACGCCATCCGGCAGTGGCGCTGGTGCACGGCGAGCCGGAACCGATGGAGATGTTGGCCCGCCGATTGCATTCATTACATGCAAGCGTATCGATGCCGCAGGCCGGCGAGCGCATCGACATGCTGGCGCCGCCGCCGAAAGCCCGGAAATAAAGCCTGAATCCGGTTGGCGGACACAGCGACCGCCCGCAAAAATTCCGCGGCGCGCCGCCTGACACTGACAGATTGGCGTGACAGAGTGGCAGGACGGAGATGAAAAAGACCAGGAGGCATGCGCGGTTTTGCCGCAGCTTGCCAGACCCGAATGAAAGGAGTTAGATGATTTACAGGAGAAGCCCAGTCTCCAGCACGGGGAATTCCGGATGCGGCGAGTCCCGCGTGCCCGATTATAAAAATCTTGAAGCAGCACATGTCCCAGCCGGCGTACCGCGCGTTCGCCGGTGGTTTCCCGTCCCTCTGGTTTGCGGAGGGATGACAGATTCATCCACAAGAGGAGGTGCGTAATGCGGTTCAAATACCACACATTGACACTGTTGCTCGGGGCCGCCCTGGCCGGCTGCGCCACCGAGCCCACGGCACCGCCCGCCACGGCGGCCACGCCAGCTCCCGCTGCCGCACCAGCGGCCGCGGTTGTGGTCCCGCCGGCGCCGCCGCCGACAGCGGCCGCGGTGAAGAACATGATCAGCAATTGCTACTCCTGCCACGGCACCGACGGCCGCAGCGCCGGCGCCATTCCGAGCCTCACCGGCATGAATGCGGAGCAGGCGAAAGCCAT